>JBHLME010000177.1:0-6798 GCA_048938445.1 Promethearchaeota archaeon
ATTAAATATAGGATCGATGAAAATCTCCAGAAATTTGAAAAAAAAGATAGCTTTAACATGGCTTGAAGCAGATACAGTGATACCAGAAGATTTAATTGATGCATTAAAAAAATATCCAGAAATAATTTGGGTGAGGGTAATCAATGTTTGAATCAATTTCTAATCTCCTCAATGAATCTAAAACAAAAGGGATTCCATTACATGATTTAATAATAAACGATGAAATGGAATTTCACAATATTCCTAAGCAGATTATAATTGAAAAACTTAATAAATCTTTAAGTATAATGAAACAGTCACTTGAAAAAGCACTTGAAAGTGATATTGAATTGCCTATCAAAGAAGCAAGCCATCAGGCAAAAAGAATGCTTTCACCAGGAATTTTCTATGGAAATAATTTAAAAGAAGCCGTAGGCTGGGCAATGGCTATCGGTGAATATAATAGTGGTATGGGATTAATTGTTGCTTGTCCCACAGCAGGTTCTTCTGGAACTCTACCTGCTGTTCTTTTTAAAGCTAAAGAAATCCTTAATAAATCGGATGATGATATTTTAAATGCGTTAGTCGTTGCTGCAGCAATAGGTGCAATTATTGGAAATAAGGCAATGCTTTCAGGAAGTGAAGGAGGTTGTCAAGCTGAAATTGGAGTTGCTTCTGCAATGGCGGCAGCGGCGATAACTTATATGGCTGGGGGAACCCATCTTCAGATAGACAATGCGATTGCATTAACATTAAAAAACCTATTAGGTCTTGTTTGTGATCCTGTTGCTGGATTAGTAATCTCACCATGCATTAAAAGGAATGCTATAGGGGTGGTTAACGCATTTTTAGCTGCTGAAATGGCATTATCAGGAGTTACCTCTATTATCCCCGCAGATGAAGTTGTGGATGCTATGATGAAAGTTGGTCGTAAATTACCATATGAATTGAAAGAGACGGGAAAAGGCGGAATAGCAGCAACTAAAACGGGGAAAAGAATAAAAAATAACCTTTTTTCTGATATGTTATAATAGTATAAAGCCAATAGAAAAAAAAAACAACGAGCGAGAATCTAAATATTGAATAATTAGTTTATCATGTACTTTTTTATTCTCCCTATTTTTTTTGATTGGAATTGTCCACTAAATTTTTATTAAAATCAGACTGTGAATTTGCCCTTTCATTAAAAAATTAATATTAAAATAAAATCTTAGCTCAAGAACATACAAAATCCAATTGTTCTCATTTCAAGATGTCTAATCTTTGCCAATCTGGATATCTTATATTAATCCTTATAAATAAATCTAACAATAAACCTAATTAAAATGTTGCATGAATGTACTGATTAATAGCTTTGATATAATAAATATTTAAACTTGAGTTTAATTTCACCACAACATCAATTTCGAACCCAGGTCCCCATTTCGGACCATCTCGAAAAACCATCTCATATATAGATCCATCTATGCTAACTTCATCCGTAGCTAATGTCGATTTTATTTTTGATCCATCAATTATCCACAAACGCTCAATCTTAGTTGTTAAGGGAAAATCTTCTACATTATTAGCATATACTCTTATACCCGCAATTAAAGGTTTCCCACCAGGAGGAGAAATTGGCATAAAATCACGATAAATGTATGTCCATAAAGTATATATAATATTTCCTTCATGAATCTCTTCTTGCGCAGTATATATACCTGGTTCAACATAATAATCCCATTTAGGATTTGAATTAGAATCTTTAAGATTCACCATCACAATTATAGCAACTGGAATTGTTATAAATGCTATGACACATATGATTAAAATAATAAAACCTAACTGTCTCTTTGAAAGCATAAACAATTGATTTTTTGAATTTATATCTAAAAAAAAGGTTTTTTGTATTTTTAAATATTATCTCTAGAAACAAATTCTCTTTAGAATATTGAAAAAAATAAAATCTTAGCTCAAGAACATACTCCATCCCTTCTCATATCAAATTATCTAATCTTTATCGCTCCGCATACACTTATTACCCTTATACTCTAAGCCTGAACCTTATGGTTCCTCTTTCAGCACCATACACTCGTGCTATTGAGATTGACGGGCTAAGTAGGTCGCCCGGAAGCTCCCTACGTACACCTCAACCTCAATATACCTGTTTATCTCTTGGAAATAATTAAATATGAAAAACTAATCCTAAAGAAAAAAATAGATTATAAAAAGATTCAATATCATAAATTTTAAATAATTCTGAAAATTAAGAAATAAAAGAAATCTTTTAACGAAAATTCAATGTAAAAATGATGAAATATAATGAAAAATAGAAATATAATATGTGTAGTATTTATTTTTTCTTTCTTATCTGGCTTATTATTTACACCATTTAAACATTCTTTAATGAAAGATACAAAGGTAGTAGAAGATAATTTTGAGGGATTAAATACTGCTGCTCATGTTTTTGACTGGGAATCCAACACACCTGGTCTAAGTGGTGATGATGACTCGAAGAGATTAATAGCTCTCAGTAAAACCAACGTAAAAATTTGGAATTTTATAGACAATTCTCCAAGTTCTTCGACTAGGTATTGTGATTTTGAGCCAGATTACATGATTTATATTACTTCCAATTCTGCTGGAGGAGGTTGGGATACTTGGACCCTGGATAGTTTCAGCTGGAGTTATAATGGAGGAACTGAATATACAGAATCTTTTGATGAGCATGCGAATGATGATTTTGATTTTGGAGAACCAGGAATAAATAATGACCATGGAATTTGTGTTATCAATTTAAATGATCACTCATCGGGAGGAGCAAATGCTTATAGCGAAGATTTATGTAGATTGGTCGTAAAAACCCATAGAGAATATGTGGATTATGGCCCAGTTGAATATAATGATATAAATTCTTTTATTGCATCTTCTCTTGATCAATATTGGGAATATGGATCAGGAAGTTTATATCAAGCGTTTAGATCTATTTTCTATGATCGACCTCTTTCAAGTATGAGTAAATTAGGAGGATCCCTAGGCTCTTCAGGATGGTATACTGATACTGCTAATTTGAGATATAAAATCACAGCAAATGACTTTGCTACAGATGATGCTTATGGGTATAGTCCGTATGCGGGTGTTGCAACCATCTATTATAAAGAAGGCTCTGGATCATGGGACAGCCACTCTTGCGGTGATCCTCCGTTTGAAATGGAACAATATTTCAGCACAGAAGGGGTTACAGATATTACATACTACTGTAGAGACAGACAAGGATATGATGAACAATACACAAATACAGATTCTTTTAAAATCGACACTCAAAATCCAAATAGTGTTATAGATAGTATTACTGGTACTCATGGTAATGGAACATGGTATATTGATGATGTAACAATCGAATTATCTGCTACTGATAGTACATCAGGTGTTAACGAAATTGTATATCGTAAAGTGGAAGACGGTATCCATCAATCATGGGTCCACGATCCTGGGCTTCAAGCCACAGTAACAATAAATTATGAAGGTACGACGTACCTAGAATATTACGCAGTTGATAATGCAGGGAATAGTGAAACCACAAATACATCACCTGGAATAGTTATTGATAAGTCGCATGTTCAATTAAAGTGGGGAACTCCCTCGAATAATACTCAGATTATATTTCCTGCGAGTTCTCATATCTATTTTAATTTCAGTTATGTATATGGAGATATTAATAGGGTAGATCTTTATGTTAACAATGGAACTGAAATTACTCCATGTGGGAATGTTTGGGATCTATCTGGTGAATATCAATATGAAATAATCAATTACGATAATAGGTTTGATGGATACATTACAGCTTATTTAGTAGGTTATTGGAATGATGTTCAACTTGCGAATGTATCTCGAAATTTCTTTTTCAGTAAAATCACTAGTAATGTTGATTATATATTAGACTCAAACACCACTATAATCGGAAACCATCTGCATATGATACTATACGACCCTAGCGGAGATGATAGCACTTCCAAATTCTCTTCTGGTTCAACGATGTCGATGGGTATTGGTTGTTCTGTGACCAATGGTATCTCTGGTCAACTAGAAGTTGGAGTAGATTTTGGCTTGTGTGGTATAGGATTTGGTGCTTCTGCATCTCTGGAAAAAAAACAAACTACGATGGTGGGATATGATTTCAGGTATGAAATAAGTACTCTTAGCTCATTATCCTCCAGTACGTCATCCAATGACCCAGATTATATAGGCCCAGGTTATGGTGATATCTTTTGGGGGGAAGCTTGGTGGTTTAGATGGGAACTACGAAATTACGTTAGGACTTATTACAATGGTACAGTACATAATAATACAATGCTTTTCTATGGAATAAATCGAACAGGTGAAGCATTTTATCCTGCTAGTGCTCCTAATTTACCTGATGAATGGGCGAATCAAAGTGTTTTATATAACAATTATCAGGACGTAAGCTTCTTCCGAACCGTGCTGGTGAAAGGCAGCCCTGAGATTATGGAAGGGGAGCAAATTTCAACTTTAGAAGCTAGAACCAAAAAAATTATGATAGAAGTTTCAAAATCAGCTCAAGCCTCAATAGGTTATTCTTTCTTTAGTATGGGGGGAAAAATTGAGATTACTATGCAAGAACAGAACTATGAAGAAGAATCAGTAGGTCAATGGATCGCCACTGATTATAATATCCATGATAATGAAGGAAGTGATCAATTATCAATGGATATCGGTAGAGATCCAGTATTTGGCACCTATGTATTTCGAACCCATTATGACACTACAGAAACTTCAAATCCTTTAGAGCATGGCACCATTGACTATGTACCACCAGAGATACCTTTGGAGTCGCTTAATGTTAATTATGATACTAATGGGGATGGGCTTGAGAAAACCGAAGATGATGAGGTGGACATATCCATTGATATTATCGATGAGGGAATGATTATGGATGCATTTATCAATTTTTCTACTAATGCAGGAAATAACTGGGATACTCGTCCTTTAATAGAGCAAGTGGGGAATCCGGGAACCTGGCAGGGAACTATTCCTGTCCAAGAACATGGTACAACTGTGCTCTGGTCTCTTTATGCTTTTGATGAGAATCACTTCACCATCCGAAGAGATGAAAATGATAATTTCTTTTCATATACCGTAATAAATAGGGATCCCGAGATTACAATTACAAGTCCGAATGGTGGAGAAGTAATTAGTGGTCCATTTCTATTAACATGGAATGCTAATGATTCTGATGATGATGTGTTAAGCTATGATCTGTTTTATAATGTAGAAAATACTGGATGGCATCTTATAGTAGCGGGAGTCACCAACACTCAGTACGACTGGGATTTGAGCGGTATAAGTGATTCTAATTCAGTATATATTCAGGTTATAGCCCATGATGGATTTGGAGGAGAGAGTTCCGACACAAATGATTATGCATTCTCAGTATATACTACTTTACCATGGGGATCGATTGAAATAAACAACGGAGATGTTTATACAACCTCTACTTTGGTGGCGTTAGATATTACTTGCTCAACAGCAACGGAAATGTGCTTTAGTAATGATAACCAAACTTGGTCCCTTTGGGAAACTTATACATCACTAAAAGATTATGTTCTTATAGACATTGATGGAGTAAAAACAGTATATATAAAGTTTAAAGATCAAAATGATCTCATCTCTTTCGTATTCTATGATGATATAATTCTCGATACAGAATTACCAACTGGCTCACTCAGCATAAATGATGATGATTCATATACAACCAACATCGGTGTATCTCTAACTATAGAGGGTATTGATGTTAATGGTATAAGCCAAATGAGGTTCAGTTATGATAAAATGCTATGGACTGATTGGGAAACATATGCAACAACAAAATCTTTTAATCTATATAATAATGATGGAGAGCAAACAGTTTATGTTCAGTTTAAAGATGGAGTTGGAAGAACATCGAGTGTTTCAATTAACGATTCAATTATTTTAGACAGAATTCCTCCTACGGGTACAATTCTCATTAATAACGGCGAAGTTTCAACCACTTCTACTCAAGTTATGTTAAATCTTACCGCATCAGATGCAAATGATGTGATAGAAATGAAATTTAGTACTGATGGTGTCGAATGGACAGAATGGGAGCCTTTTAGCAATACAAAATTGTTTACTTTCTCCTCTGAACTTGGGGAAAAGATGATCTTCGTTAAATATAAAGATTCTGCAGGTTTAGAGTCAGAAATTACAATATTTGATACTATATTATTAGTATCTCCTAAAACAGATCAACTTGCAGTCCCTGGATATTCTCTAATTATTGTTATTGGCATTGTCTCCATTGGTATTGTTTCATACTTTAGAAAGTATTTGAGAAAAAAGTCTATTAAGTAAACTCACTTAGGAGTGAGTTCTTTTTTTTTTAATAATTTAAAAATTAAAAAAAATGTTTTTCAAATTAATTACTGGTTAATATTTTCAATGACTTTAAACGATTTGGAAAAAATCTTATCGTTGGTTTTTGTAAATTTAATATTTCTAAAGAAAGAAATGAAAGTAAAAAACATTGCATAAGACATTCCTCATTTTAACAAATCAAAAAATAAAAGAAAAAATTCTGCTCAAGAACATACTCCATCCCTTCTCATCTCAAACCAGCCAGACTTTATCGTTCCAGATACACTTCTTTTACCCTTATACTCTAAGCCTGAACCTTATGGTTCCTTTTTCAACACCACACACTCGTGCTATTGAGAGTGGCGGGCTAAATAGGTCGCCCGAAAGCTCCCTACGTACACCCCCACCTCACTAACCCCGTCTTATACGGGTGCACTCGTCTCG
>JBHLME010000178.1:0-6734 GCA_048938445.1 Promethearchaeota archaeon
GCTGGTCTTGGGCATACCAATCACAAATATCGATGCCTTCTGAAGACTCCCCTGGGGAAACAGAGAAATTCAAAATATCTGCAAAAGTTATTAATCTTTCTAGTGTGAAGCCGATTGATTTTGTTTTTTTGATGAAAGAGCTTAATAATATGAAAGGGATTATATTTATCGAGGAACATAGTGTTTATTGTGGATTTGGAAGTATTTTAGCTAGAATAGTATCCGAAAGATATCCAATTCCTATGAAATTTATCGGAATAAATAATACTTTTTGCAAATCAGGAGAAAGAATTGATGTATTGCAAGCTCATGGTATCACGGTAGATAATATTGTAAATCAGGTCAATAACTTATTTAATATTGAATAGATTATTAAAGAATATTTCATTCAATTAAAACGAAAATTTGAGAAATAACTTATCTAACCTGTAAGTTTAATGAAAACATCATCTAAGGTCGGCGTTATTTCGTTAAAGCTTATAACACGATAATCTTTTAAAAATTCAAATAAATATGGAAAATTCTCTCTGCTTCTAATATAAAATGTAATTCGATTTTCATTTTCATTAATGTCGCTCACGAAATGCAGTTTTTTTAGTGAATTAATGAATTTATCATCATTTTTTATAATTTCTAATTGTAGTTTTATCTTTTCAGAGATTAATCTTTTGAAATTCTCGTCTGTATCGATTTTCAATATCTTTCCTTCTTTAATAAATGCGATTCTATCACATATTCTTGAAACGATATGCATTTGATGCGAGGTTAATAAAATTGTTGAATTTAAATTCTTCAAAATATCAATAACTTCACTCACCGATTTAGGATCTAATCCTAACATCGGTTCATCTAAAAATAAAATCTTAGGCTCAATTAATAATACTCTCATTAATCCCAATTTCAATTTCATACCTTTTGAGTAAGTTGATGCATATTGGTTTAGCCATTTTTTTAAATTGAATAGTTCAGCAAGTTCATTAATTTTTCTTTTGTAATCCTTTATTCCATAAAGTTTTGAAAAAAATTTTAAATTTCTATAACCTGTTAAAACATTATATATCATTTCACCTCCAAGCATTAATCCAACATTTTCCCTCACAAACCACGCCTCTTTTATGAGAGGACGTCCAAGAATAATCGCATAACCACTTGTAGGTTGTAATAGTGTTGTTAATATTGAGACCATTGTCGTTTTTCCTGCACCATTAGGCCCCAATAATCCAAAGATTTCGCCTCTTTTAACTTTTAAGTTAATATTATCTAAAGCTTTTATACTTTTATTTCTTCCTTTAAGAGGATAAATTTTAGTTAAATCAAATATTTCTATATCATATATATTATTTTTATGATTTCTGATTTCATTCTTTACCGAATTCATTTTAGAATCCTGTTATTCCATACTTTTTAAATACTTTATTAAAGCAATATATAGAAATTATAGGAGATAATATTGCCATCAATATAATTATAATAATATGAATATATGAGATATAAGATATTGCTTCTTCGAAATTATATCCCATATACCAAGTAAGTCTTAATAAATCAAATATGTAATAAAATGGATTTATAATGATAATATATTGAACTATTCCCGGGAAAATTTCTTTCGGATAATTAGAACAACTAAATAAGAAATTTAGTCCTAAAAAAAGTTTTATAAATGGTACATATTCTTCATTTGATATAGTAAAAATACTTATCAATAAACCTATAGAAGCTAGAATTAAAATAATCAAAAAATATATCACTAAGATTAAAATAATATAATAAATTGAAATTGGAAATAAAACTAATGCTATTATAAAGAAAATAATAATTGGTACACTATTTAACAAGAATTCGGAAATTAAAACCCCTACTAATATTGTAAATCTATTTACAGGTGCTACCATTATAGCACTTAAAGTCTTCCTGAATTTTTCGCGCCTAAATATGGATTCATAACTCAGCGTAATTGATCTCGAGAACTGAAGTATAAATGCAATCAATAAAAAAAGAATGTAATTACTTTGATTCCAATATCCTATACTTAATCCTGCTCTCGAACTGAAAATTGTTCTGAAGATAAAAACTAATATTAAAAGTTGAATAATCGGATTAAGATAACGAGTTATCAATTTTGATTTGAATCTTAATTCCATAAAAATTTCTTTTTCGATGAGGGCTAGGACTTGCCTACTATATCTCTTCAGTGATCTTAATCTAAACATTGTTATCATTATTTTTAATAATTAATTTATGAAAAATCTTTTTAATAGATGATTTTTTCTTTTTTCATAATTTTTGTTATTAACTGTTCTACAATAAATTCTTCAGTAGTTTGAATTGATTCAAAAGTTGCACCAGCTATATGTGGAGTTATAATAATTTTTTTTTTCTCTGCTAATTCTAAAAATTTCTTTAAATTGTTTTTATAATTTATTTCGTCTGAAATTACATCTAAAGCTATTCCTTTAAAATGATCTTCTTCTATTTTCTTTATAAGATAATCTTCATCTATTAATTCTCCTCTTGAAGTATTAACAAAATATTTATTTTTTAATAAGTCAATATATCTCTTATCGAAGAATTTATCATTTTGAACATTATACGAGACGCAAAGTATAATTATATCGGACTTTTTTATCAGTAATTCTATTGAGTTAGCTCTTTTTGCATTATAAACACTATCTATATTAATATCGATATCATAAAAGGATATTTGAGAATCAAAAGCATTAAAATATTTTGCTAGAAGTTTGCCAATGCGACCAAATCCTATAATACCTATTTTTTTTCCATAAATTTCATGACCCCAATACTTATCTCTATCCCAAGTTTGTTTTCTTGACTTTAAAAAACTGTAATTATAATTCCTTAGTAGAGATAAAACTAAACCAAAAGTATGTTCTGGAGTTGCTCTAATATTTGATAAAAAATCAGATTCATTCCTTAAAGAGATAATTTTGATCCCCCTTTCTTCAATATAATTTAAATCTATATGATTTAGACCTGTTGTAGGAGTACATAGATATTCGAGTTTCCTTGCCATTTCGAGGAAACTTCTATCAATATAATAACCAAGGCGGATAAATAGGATATTCTTATCTTTTATAAAATTATCTACTTTATTTTTGTTGGATAAGAAATCAACTTTTCCAATTTCCTGAAGTTTAGAAAGGGCTTTTTTAGAGAAGTTTTTTGGTTCTAAAATACCAATATTCATAATAATTTTCTTAATATTTTTAAATCTTCTTATGTATCTATATTCACAGATTTAATTTTCGGCATTTCATACATTAATGGGATATCAGCAATTATTCTTAATGATTTTCTTAGGTATTTTACTTTTGCTATATATATAGCTCCATTTCTGATAAATATTGTTTCATGTTCCTGTCTCCTTATTCCTTTGTTATGATCTGGATTTACTGGAATAGCTAAATTATTATTTTTTTTATATGTTACAAGGCTATTAAAATATTCTTCTTTATAACAAGAAATTAATGAGTCACTATTCGGAAAATTTTTAAACAAATTAATCGATTTTTCTATATCATCGTATTCTCTTAATGGCGCAGTAGGCTGAAGAACTAATACGGCATCAAAAAAAATATTTTTTTCCCCAAAAAAATCTAAAGCATGTATTATGTAGTCAATGGCTTTGGCTTTATCTCCTGAAATCTCTTTTGGTCTTAAAAAAGGTACTTCAACACCTAATCCTTGTACAACTTGCTTAATCTCTTCGCAATCAGTTGAGACAATTAATCTTTCTACTAAACCATTTTTCAACGATTTCAAAGCTGGCTCTATTGTATATTGAATTAGAGGTTTTCCTGAGATTTTTACAATATTTTTATGCTTAATACCTTTTGATCCACATCTAGCTGGAATTATTGCTAAAATCTTCATTCTTCTAATTATTAAACAAAATTCTTTATTATTTAATTTTCCTTCTCTTATTTTTTTTTCTCTTTAATTTAAAAAGAATGATATCATAAGTCAGATAAAAATTTATTATCCATTCTCAATTAGATCAATAATAAGAAAAAAAGAAGATACCTCTGACCAGACATGAGATGTTATTTGTGTAATAAAGAAAGCCTTAAAATAATTCGTAACAAAGTCAGATATGATATCCCGAGAGTTGTATTGGAATGCCAAAATTGTGGATTAACTTATCTAAAACCTGAGGAAAAGGACTTAAAAAAATACTACTCCGAAGAATATCGTAAAAAGCATACATGTATAGTCGGTCAAACTATGGAGTGTAAGGAAATGTTTGATCTTTTATTACCTTATCAGCAAGCTCGCATAGAAGAGATAAAGAATATTTTGAATCCAAAAATGAGAGTTCTTGATGTCGGTTGTTCAACGGGGCATTTCTTATTTGTATTAAAAGACTATGTCCAAGAATGTATAGGGATTGAATATAACTCGCAAGAAGCAGAATTTGCCAAAGAAAAACTAAATATTAAGGTTTATACAAAATCAATTGAAGAAACTGACCTTCTACAAGAGTCTTTTGATTTAATCACAATTTATCAAGTTTTAGAACATGTAAAAGATCCTATTAATTTTCTTAAGCTCTACAGGAAATACATTAAACCTGATGGTTATATATCTATTGAAGTTCCTAATATTCAAGATGTTTTGATTTCAAAATATAAAATTAAATCATATGAAGATTTTTGGTATCGAGAACCACATTTATTCTATTACTCACCTCAAACACTTAAAATGATCTTAGAAAAAGCAGGATTTAAAGGTTCTATTAAAGGATACCAGAGATATAACATTTTAAATCATATGAATTGGATATTTTCAGGCAAACCGCAAAAAAGTGTCAAAAATGGGTGGTCAAGGTCAGTTTTAATTAAAGATTCAATTAAATCAGAAGAAAGTAGTAATGAACTTAATCTTTGGATTGAAAAGATTGATGAAGAATATAAAAAAATATTATTGAAATACAACCTCTCTGATTGTATTATCTTCATTGGTCAAAAAACAGAGTCCAATAATTAAAATAGAAAAAAACAATTTAAAAAAATTGTATTGAGATAATACAGTATTAAATTATCTTTTTAAACTTTTTAAGCTAATTTGTGTGTCCTAAAATGCTTTTGAACATTTACATCAATTGTTTCTAATATTTGAGTAATTTTTTTACCGGCATGCCCATTTCCATAAATATGTTTCGATTTGTATTTTCCGTGATCTATTTGTTTTTCAATAGCTTCCTTTATTTCCCCGTGATCGTGATTGACATCAATAACGTTTATACCTCTAGCTCTATTACTCTGTCTAGTACCGATATTTACAACAGGAGTTCCAATATATTCTCCTTCTCTTATCCCACTACTTGAATTACCTATAAGACATAGTGTTTTATCCATTAATTGAATGTAAATCTCAAAAGGCAAATTTTTAAAAAAATGAAAGTTCTTATCAGGTTTTTCATTAGGAGATTGCCATGGAAAATTTGATTCTCTAAAGGTTCGAATACCTTTCGCGACATTATCACTTCCGGCATCTGCATTTGGCCATAACATGATTATTGGAAGATCTCTCTCTTGAGAAATTTCTTTTAACGAACGTAAAGTTTCAGAGATTTGTTGAATCCCTTGACCATATTCTGTAGTAACTGGATGTTGAGCTGCAAGTAAGAAATTATTATCGATATCAAAAATATCTCCAACTCCCTCTTTTGTAATAAAATTATTAATTCTTTCTTTTTTATATGGACGTTGTAATATATCTTTTACAGTGTCGATTCTAGGGCAACCAACATTAAATACATAATTTTCATCTTCTCCCATTTGTAGGATTCTCTCTTTTGCTAATTCATTAGCAGGAAAATGAATATGCGCAAATTTCGTTATCGCATGTCTTATGCTTTCATCAATACTTCCCGTAACTTCTCCGCCTTGTACATGAGCGATAGGGACATTATTATAAGCAGAAGCAATTGCGGCTGCTAACGTTTCATAGCGATCAGCTATTAATAGAGTAAAATCTGGATTATATTTTTTAATGATTCCAGAGAGCTCAATTATCCCTAAACCCGTAGATTTTGCCATCGTTTCAGGTGTTTCTCCCTCAATAATCATGTATACTTTATCATTGACATGGAATCCATCTTTTTCAATCAGATTTACAACTTCTCCATATTTATTTAATATCGCAGAAGCACCTGAGATTAAGATTAATTCTAACATATCAGAATCAATAATATGTCTCATTATCGATATGAGACTTGAATAATGTGCTCTACTACCTAAAAAGACTAAAATCTTCCTTTTCTTTTCTCCTGCCATTAAAATGAATGAATTTTAAGTTTTCAATTATCTATCTTCTTTTAATGTTTTTTCTATTTAATAATTTTTCTATAACCTTTCTATAACAAATTTATATTTGATTTGAACTTCATTTTCTATAGTCAAATTATTTCTAAATTTAACTTCAAACTCATTTGGAAAAAAATTGACTAGGAAATTAGCTATAATTAAAATTTCAATTAATTTAAATTATTATAATGAATTTGCTCATCCTTTAAGATATTTTTTTGTAATCGTTTACCAATAATTTCTTTATAATTATCTGCTCTAATTCCATTTCCAGGTTTTTTAAATGCTAAATCTTCGTACTCTAAAACATGACCCTCTTTTAAATCTTTTGCAGCTACAATGCTTTTTTCATATCTAAATTTCATTTCTTTGTAAATTTCTATATCATCTTTGTTAACTGGGTTC
>JBHLME010000055.1:0-28344 GCA_048938445.1 Promethearchaeota archaeon
TAATGCTATTACTGCATTCTCCCTCAATTTATCATAATCATCCGATAATGCTTCGATTAAACCTAAAACCGCTTTCTCACTTTTGATGAGTCCTAATACTTCAGCAACTTCTGCTTGGATTATCTTATTTTTCTCATACTTTAAAATTGAGAGTAATATTTCGACTGCTTCTTCTCCAAATGCAACCAATGCTTGTTTTACTCTTCGTCTAGATTCTTCATTCCCTTTTTTTAAGGATTTAATTAATTTTTTTATGCTCTTATTTTCAATCTTTCCTAATTTGATACGCTTTTCTATTATCGGTTCCTTAAAATCAGCAGAATGAGTCTTACCCTTAGTTTCCTTAATACTCTTATAACTTGAACTCAACCTTCACAACCCAAATTTAAAAATTTGACTTCGTTATATTGTTATTATTATACCAATCAATATAAATGTAATAATTTTATATTATTTATTTGTTAATTATAAAGAATTGTTTAATAAGGTGAAATAAGTGAGATTAGGCGCTCATATGAGTGTTTCTGGTGGAAAATATATGGCTCTCATCCAAGGAAAAGAAATTGGTTGTGAATCAATACAAATATTTATAAGAAATGTTCGCGGATGGACATCTGGACCATTAGAACAAAGTGAAATTGATCAATTTCTTGAAATGAGAAATAAAATTAATGATATATGGCCTATTTTATCTCACAATAGCTATTTAATTAATCTAGCAAGTCTAGATGAGGAGAAATTAAATAAGTCATATAACGCAATGATAGACGAGTTAAATAAAAGTAGTCTACTTAAAATTGAATACGTTAATATCCATCCTGGAGTTATTCCTAAGAGCGATAAAGATAAAGTGACTAAAAAAGAAGCTTTACATCAAATTGGAAAAAAATTGAATGAACTATTTAAAGAAACTGGTAGTTCTAAAGTAAAGATTTTATTAGAAACAACCGCGGGACAAGGTAAAGGATTAGGTAATAAATTTCATCATTTTAAAACTATTATTAATAAAATTAGTAATAAGAATAGAATAGGCATTTGTTTTGATACCTCTCATTCGTTCGCAGCTGGATATGATTTTACAACTAAAAATAATTATGAAGAAATGTGGAATGAATTTGAAGATATTATTGGACTGAAATATTTACATGCTTTCCATTTAAACGATAGTCTTAAAGAATTAGGTTCACGAGTTGATAGACATGCACATATTGGAGAAGGTAAGATTGGAAAGAAACCATTTGGTTTTTTCGTTAATGATGAGAGATTTAAAGACTTACCTGGAATTTTGGAAACTCCTGAGGGAGATAAAATGTTTGAAGTTAATTTAAAAGTATTAAAATCACTTCGTAATAAAAAATAGGTTTTCATTCTAGTTCAAACCAAACGGGACTTTTATCACCTACAATACCATTGTAATTTACAGTTAATTCTTCTCCTTCTTCAATATTTCTGATTGCTAAATACTTAATAGTTTGGTTTTTATAATTATAAAGATATTTTATATTTGGCTCATAAGAATGATTTATGAATTGACAAATACTCAATGCCAATGCATTCATGTAATTTGGTTTTTTAGGATCATCCCAAATGAAAATATAATTATATAAAGAAGTGTCTTGAATCCTTTCATAATCATCATTAGAAATTAAAATTATATGAGCTATTTCGATAATCGTACCTTTTTTAATCTTTTGTTTCGCAAAAAGGCCTTTCCCTTTCTTTGGAGATATATATTTTACTTCTACCAATTTATTCATACAGATTCATCTCAATTTATTTATCATAAAGGAAAAAATATTGTAGTACTTTCAATTATCTCTGAATTTCTCCGGATTAACACATCTTCTCCATTGGTTGACTGTTTCTTTAGGACCTAATCCAATTAATAAATCTCCTTTTTCAAAGATAAAATCTGGTTTAAAGCTATATATCCATTTATCAGCTCTCTTCAAAGCAATAATATGAAATCCCCTTTTGTACCTACTGTCTTGTAAATCTTCATAAGTTTTAAATTTAAAATAAGAATCTTCAGATAATGTTTCCCTTACTACTATTTCTGTTGTTTCTTTTATTGCTTCTTGAAGTATACGATGAGGTTTAAACCCACGTATTATATTCTCTGATATATGAGCAGCAGCATCAGCAATCAATTCACAACTGAATACAATTCTCATAATCCCTGTTAGATCTCTTGGATTTTTGATCAAATTTGCTAAATCCAATATATCTTTTTCAATGGCTATGTTTAGACCATCCATTAATTCTTCCATTTCTAAAACATCTTCTGCCAATTCAAAACTATTAAAAAATAGAGCTGCTAATGTAAGTTCAATCATTGTTTCAGATATATCCGTAATTTGAATATAATTACGTTTCAATTCTTCTAATTTTTCATTTATTTCTGGATCTTCTGTATTAAAATCTAATTTTTTTTCTTCTCCCTCAAATTGAAATGAAAAAGGTTCTAAATCATAACACTTTTCCTTTAATACCTTTAAAGGTTTTATTTCTCCTTTTACTATAAGCCTGTCATCAAGAAAGATTGTTTCATCTCTATTAAAAATCCAATTATTATTTCTCCTAATCGCAATTAAATCAACTCCATGTATTGATCTGAAATGTAAGTCTTTTCGATTTTTTCCTATAAATTCACATCCTTTTTTAACCCGAATTTTTACTATAGGTTCAGGTACAAAATCCCATAATAAATGTGTAAATTGAGGTATATCACTATTAATATATATAACACGAGCAATGTCGGATAATGCATCCGAAATTTTGTCAATAGAATAGCCCATAACGACAATGGGCTCTAATTTTTTTGCTTGTTTAATGCCCCCTGCTTGAGTTTGGATTATTTGAAAATTTAAAAGGAATGTAAGTTCATGAATTCTTTGTTCTATTTTATATGTTTCATCTGCGATTTCTTTGCTACCAAATTTGATGGCACTATATGCTAAATCTATCATGAGATCAATATTTTGTTTCATTTCTCTCAAGATATCTTTTAGCGAAAGCGGTTTGTATTTAAATTTCTTTCTTGTTTTTTTTTCAACCATTATGACCTTGTCACTCTAGTTTTTTATTTTACAATCTTATATAAATATTTGGATAAAAATGATTAATATTAAAGGAGTTAAAAAGTCTGCAAGAGACGTTGTAAATGGTATGAGGAAATTATTTGGATCTTTCCCTCTTTTAAATAAATAGATCGCACAAATGAATAAAAGAAAAAATAATGAAATAAAGAGAATTAATATTGTAATGATAATAATTAAAATGATTATGATCGGCTCAACAATAGTAATTCCAGTAGCAAATGCTATACAATGACCTAAAATAATTAAAAAAAGTAAACTCAAACCAACTGTAATTAATAATGCAATAAAATCTTCTTTTAACTTATCTGAAAATTGAATTTTTGGTTGAAGAGAACCAATGAATAAATGTGTTGTTAAGCGTGATACCAGTATTGTTGAAATATCTCCAATTAGAGAATTCAACGAGGGGAGTAGTAACAATATGATTGGTATTGAGTAAAGAATTTCATCTCGAAATGATAATACTGATCCTGAGATTAATCCTATAAATGAAGAAATTAACACGATTATGATTGATTCTTTAACGATTTTTAAAAAATACTTCATTTAAGGAACACCTAATATTATTAATGTTAAATAGAAGCTAATCACAGTAAAAAAATCATCTATAGCTGTCATTATAGGATTAACTAAATTATTTGGGTCAATTCCATTTTTAAATGCAAAATAATTTAAAAGAGTAGAACAAGGAATCGAGACCATTAAAGTAAAAAGAATTGTCATGATTGGAATTAAAATAAAATTGCCAATCGTTAATAATATTGTTTGTACTAATAAAAAATTTAAAATAATACTAATTAAACCGATAAGTAGGGCTGTTAATAAAGATAAACATATTGTTGCTAAAATATTTTCAATCCAACTACGTGTATTAAATTCTCCAATAATAAAGTCTCTAGAAGTCCTTGCAATGAAAGGACCACTAATATTCCCTCTTAAAGAAAGTAATGCTGGAATGATTAATATTAGAGAAACAAAACTATTGAACTTTAAAATTAAGAGAGATAATAGAGATCCTGCAAGCAAATCCCCAATAATCGATATGGTTTCTGAAGAGAAAGTTTCCTTAACGATTTTTCTTTTAGATGAATCTTGGGGTTCTTGTTGAACCATATAGGTTGACCTCTTAAAGCTAATAAAAAAATAATAAGATCTACAAACATCTTTTTCTTAATAATTCTAATCTTCTACAATATTAAAATTTTCTTTATTAATAAACAATTAAATGCATTATAGAAAATTTAAATAATTCTAACTATAAGAAGTTCATCCAATCTGGATTTATCTTATTTAAAGATAGTTCAACTTCTTTACGCACGTTCCAATCATCATCTCCTAAACTTTCAATAAGTGGCTTTAAAGCTTCTTCATTACCAATATCCCCAAGTGCTTTTATTGCAGATATTCGGAGCATTACATTGCTGTCCTTTAACATCATAAGTAGTGGCTCAATATTTTTTAAATCTTTAAGTTTACCTAATGCTTTTGCTGCCCAACCTTTCACGTAGGGATCTTCGTCATTTAAGCAAGGAATTAAAAGTTCAAGAGACTCATCATTCCCTATTTTTATTAAAAGATTTACAGCTGATCTCTTGGATTTCCAATCTTCATGATCTAAATATTCTTTTGCAATATTTATTACTTTTTCATTTGAAAATTTTGCTAAACTACTTGTTGCTGACTTTCTCACTCCGCTTTTAGTATCTTTTAATAAATTAAATAACGCTATGATTGAGTCTTCATCTTTAATGAATCCTAGTGTTCGAGCAACATATTTTCTTATCTGCCATTCTTTAGAATTTAAGGCCATTAATAATTTCTTTTTTGCATTCTCGTGTTTTTTTGTGATTTTTATAATTGATGATACTGCTGCTCTTCTTATTCCAGAATTCTTACTATTGAGTAAATTTATTAATACTTCTATAGAATCTGGTCTCGCAAGCATCCCCATTACTTTTGCTGCACCTCTTCTTACATTTATATTGCCTTTTTTTGCTAGGTTATGAACAACATTAAGAGAGGATAAATTATTTAATATTTTAGAAAGAGATTTAATAATTAATTTTTGAAGGCTATCGTCCTCCATTTTTAATAATTCAAACATTGGTTTTATTGCTTTTTCACTCTCAACAGATCCTAATACATTTATAACAGTCTCTTTTACTTCATTACTAGGATCATTTAGCATTTTAATAAGAATATCAACATCTTCAGGATTAATTAAATTTTTTAATGCTTCTACAGCATTTTTTCTTACTATAATATTATCATCTTTTAAAAAATTAATTATATCTTCTTTAACTTCTTTGATTCCTATCTTCCCTAAAATTATTGGAATAGATTTGTTTATATTAACATTACCTTCATTTTTAAATTCAAGAATATCTTGAATATTTCCTTTTTTAGCTATTTTTACAATAAGATTTATTAAAAGGTCATGAATCTCTAAATTTCGAAATTTTAATTGTTCAAAGAGTGGATTTAAAGCTTTATTAGGTAAAATACCAACTTTACTCAAATAGATTATAGAGGTTTTTTTTATTTCAAGATCATTATCTTCCATTGCTTCAAGTAAAAAGTGAACCGCTTCTTCTTTTTTTATAGATCCCACGTTTTCTAAAATAGATTTTCTTACTTTCCAATCATTTTCATTATTATATTGTTCCATTAAAAATGTGAGGCCATCATTTTCATAATTTTTGACTAATAATTGAATTAAGTTAATCTTTGTTTTAGGATGAATTTCGTTTAAGTAAGCACTTTTTACTTGTATAAATTGACTAACATCATCATAATTTAATAATAATTCAGCAGCTTTAGATCTTTCTTGCCATTCATTAGAAGTTAAGAGTATGGATAAAAGAGATTCAAATGCTTCTCGAGAATCCATAGTTTTAATCTTTTCAAATAATTTTTCATTATAGGAACTCATTTAACCAACCTGATATCAGATTTAATATGTACTACTACTTATCATAAGATACATGTAACTAATGTTTATTTATATTTGTAGAAAAGAGAAAAAGCTGTTTTTTGAAAAAACGATCAACAATATTAAATCTATCTAAAATAAAAGAAAAATTAGTTTTTTTAGTTCGATCTACTATTAAAGTCCCTCTAACACTTACATCTTCAAGAGAAAATGCCTTAATAGATATTTCAATATGTTTCTTCGGAATTTTATAAATATTTTCGAGAATATCTGTCATTTTTTTTACCATGCTCCTTTTTAAATTTAAGTCCAATGTTTTTAGACCATCTATTATTAAGCTTGGTAATTAAAATCCACTTACTTTTTTTAAAGAGTCTAATAAAAAATAAAAGAAAAGTAAAAAAATCATTAATCTCTTTAATAATATTAATTTTGTCTTAAGCACTAATTAGACGAAATATCATGTTTGAATGAGGAATTACGAATTGATCCTTGGTTTTGATGATTACGGTGTGGAAATATTCCGCCAGTCCAAGGAATCCACGTATAACGCTCTCATCTTCTTCAAACTTAAAGGTTACTGACACATTCGAAGATCCGACCGCAACTTTGTCATATACTCTTTCGTCAATTAGTGGGATTTTCAGCTCATTTACAATCTCATATACTCTTTTTATGAAGAGTTCCTTTTTTGCGATGATTAATCACCTATAATTAAATTTTTCTAAAATTTTATTATTATAAATGCCTCAAATTTTTTCTTGTTAAAAATTAATGAGTATAGTTATTATAAGAAGTAAAAATTATTTATATTTATTTTTTTACAATCTTTATAGGAAAGAACTATTCATTTATTTATATCAAAGAATTTAAGAAGTAAGGAAAAAAACAAAATTATATAGTTTAAATACAAGATATTACAATAAAAATATAAATAAGAAATTATATTATAATTTTAAAATAGTACTGTTTTAAACTAATATTCTATTTATTTTAAATACATTAGAGGAATAGTGTTAAACTTGGTAACTAAAGAAGAAAAGAAATTAAATCGTGTTATAAATTTTGTAAAGAAGGGATTAGCAGGCTTAGCAGATGAACTTGAGGGTACTGTAAAAGCAATTAATGATTTCACAAAATCCTTGCAGAAAGCTCAAAAAGATTTAAAGGATGTTTCTGTTGATACCGAAGTCATGACAATAAGTACTTCCTCTAAAATGGTTGCTGGCAGAACAGAAACCGTAGCGAAAACAGCAGCGGCAAATACACTATTCTCTTTATTAAGTGGTAGTGAAGGTACTGCACAAGCTGGACCACAAATGACTGCTGCACCTACACCCCCTGTATCTGCAAGTGGTGGACCTCCAAAGGCTCCCGGTGGTGGACCTCCAAAAGCTCCCGGTGGTGGACCTCCAAAAGCTCCCGGTGGTGGACCTCCAATAGCTCCTGGTGGTGGACCTCCAAAAGCTCCCGGTGGTGGACCTCCGAAACGCGGTAATTTACCTCCAGCGCCTAAATTACCTCCTACAGGTGGTGGACCTCCAAAAGCTCCCGGTGGTGGACCCCCTTCTGCTCATGCTCGGCGTCCATCAGCTCCACCCGCGCCTCCTGGAGGAGGTGCTGCTTCGATAGCTCCAAAAGCGGGTGGTGGATTGAGCTCACTAAGAGATGAAATGTTGGATGAATTAACTCGGTTAAAGAAAATAATGCGCGGAGAATCGTAAAATAGTAATTTTTTAATTTCTTTTTCTATCCTTTTAATTTTGTCTTATTTTATTTATTCCATAAACGTAAATTTAAATTACTTTTAGTAATAATTAAAATAAGAATAATATATTTTATGATATAGATGCCGAATCTTACTGTTGTTTTAGATATTGGTCAATTTTCCTCAAAAATAGGTTTTGCAGGTGAAGATTCTCCTTCCAACGTTTTTTATACAATTGTTGGAAAGCCAAAATATCAAAATCTTAGCGCCCAAGATGGTATCAAGCAAGAACAAGAATTATATGTCGGGGCTGAAATTCAATCATTAGGATTATTCAAAATCATTTCTCCAATAAAGAATGGCACAATCGTTGATTGGGACTATTTTGAGAAAATCATAGATTATATTTTTTATAATTTAAGAGTAGATCCTACTTTAGTGAATGTTTTGTATTCCATTCATCCACTATTTCCATCTGAAGAATTAAAAAAATTATTTGAGTTCTTTTTAGAACGATATCAATGTATGGCGTTTTATCCTGTATTGGATTCTCAATTAACTCTATATTCAGGGGGATTTCAAACAGGATTAATAATTGAACTAGGAGATAGTAGCACTAGAATCGTTCCGATTTATGAAGGATACAAATTAAACCATGCCATTAAAATCTTGGAAATGGGTGGTCGTGTTTTAACAAAACATATGGAGAAAATACTTGGTTCAATTGGTTTTTCAGTTGATTCTTCAATTAGAAAAGAACTAGTTAGAGTTCTTAAAGAAAGAGCCTGTTTTGTATCGTTGGATTATAAAGAAGATTTAAGAAGGTATGAACAATATAGCAAACAATTTTCCTTACCCGATGGATCAGTCATAACCCTAGATAAAGAAAGGTTCATGTTAACCGAAGCATTATTCGATCCTTCAATGGTTAATTTAGAAGAGGTATCATTACCTAAGGCAATCATAAATTCCATAGAAGAATGCGATTTAGATATTCGTCCAAAGTTATTAAATAATATTTTTCTTTCGGGGGGTTCTTCTATGTTTCCAAATCTTAAATCAAGAATCTATAAAGAATTAGAATTAGAATTAGCCAGAAGAAAAAAAAAAGATCAAGCAGTAAAAATTATTGCGCCTAGAGAACGTACTTTTTCAGTGTGGATTGGGGGTTCAATATTAGCTACTATTCCAGAATTTGCTGATAATTGGGTTACACGAGCTAAATATTTTAGAGATGGTATACCTGAAGGTCTTTTATAATATAGTTTTTGAAAATTTTATTAATTTAGATCAAATCGTATTTTTTTATGACTTTGATGAAATTTTTAATATTTATTATCCCCGTGTTATCACAGTATCATATTTTATTAAATAATTTCTTTGATACTTGAATAATTGAAATATATTATTTTTATAGGTGATTTATAAAATTGGAAAATATAAATAAAGAAAAGATTGATGATTCTCTAAATGCTCAAGATGAGAAATATCAAGATGATTCAAACTTATTCAATAAAATTAAAGGAATTAAAACACCAGTAAAAAATGAACTTCTAATGACTTTATTAGATGGTGAATGGCACTCTGAATCTGAATTAATAAGAATCGCCAAAAAACAACGTCAATATGCAGGCGCAGTATTAGTAGGCACGATGTTAAACTCAATTAATGCACTTAGTCAGCAGGTATTCTTAATGAAAATAATTATTAATGGAGAATGGCATTTTAAGATATCTGATAATTATGTCGGTTTGACTCGAGCGGCATATACTAAATCTGCATATAAGAATTTTGCTCGTCTGGATTAATAATCACTTCTCCACGCATTTACCTCTAGAAATCTTATATTTTTTACAGTTTGAACAAAATCCTTCACCTGTTTTATCATCTAGTCCTTCTTTCCAACATTTTGGGCATAAATGGTAGGTGTATGTTTTATTACTTTTTCTTGTTGATATTTTAAATGCATTCATTCCACATAAAGAACAAGTAGTTTTTAACATAGTTATTGTTCCTTTTTTAGGTAATGGTAAATATGTTTTGCAATTATCGTCTGAACATACTAAAAATCGTTTTCCTTTTAAATTAATAAATTTCATTGGTTGCGATTGACATTTCGGACATTTTCCTTCTGTGAGTGGAAACCTTCCATCATTCTTTATTTCATATTCCCTCGCAGTTTTTACAAATTCATCTCTTTTTGAAATAAATTTGTCAAAAAGATCCAAGAATTTCTTTTTAATTTCACCTACTACACCCTCCATTTCTCTTTTTTCATCTTTAATATCCTCAAGATTTTTTTCAATCCATTTAGTGAATTCAGGTTCTAAAAAAGGAAGCCAAACCTTCATAAGGCTTTCAATTAAAAATATTCCTAAATCAGAGCAATGAAATCTGCTTTTTTTTCCCTCTTTTTCCTTAAAAATAACTTTTCTTTTTTCCATTATTTGTATGATGGTGGGTCTTGTAGCTTTTGTACCCAATCCATGCTTTTCCATCAATTTTAAAAGGGTAGTATCATTATATCTTGGGGGAGGACGTGTTTCTTTTTCTTGGATTTCAATTTCCTTCACAGGTATTGTATCACCTTTTATTTCAATCTCAATATCATATTTAGGTTTTAAAAAAGGTGCAATCTCAAAGAAACCCTCATCAACTAGGGATACTATCTGAGCTATAAATGGTTCATCTTTAATCAACAAATCTAAATCTTGTTTTGATTCTGTTGCTTCCTTTCCAAATAATGCTAAATAATGTCTCGCAAGCAAATCATAAGCTTTTCTCTCAATTGCATTCTCAAATCTATTATTACTTAATTCCAAGCTTTCTATTGGAGTAATTGGAGGATGATCTCCAGCATCCTTTTTACCTTTTGTGGGAATTGTTCTTTTTTCATTTAATAATTTCCTTGTATAATTTCCATATAGAGAATGTTTTGTAAATTCATTTAAGAATTGTAAATGGTCAAAATCGGATTTATATACATCACTATCAGTTCTAGGATAAGAAATTATTTTATTCAAGTAAAGGGAATTCATTGTATCCATAGCTTTCTTCGCACTTATCTTTAAGTTTTTAGTGAGTAAAACTAATGCTTTATTGGTATTGAGTGGAGTAGGTGGCTTTCTTTTCACAAGGTTCTGGTTAAAATTTTCAATAATAGCGATTTTTTCATTCTTAATTTTCTCATAAATTTTCCTTGCTTTTTCTTCATCTTTTTTATTGAATGGATTTAACTTGTGATGGGCTCTAAAAGTATCATTTTCCGCTATTAAAGTAGCATCAATAGTAAAGTACTTTTCAGGAACAAATTCTTTTATTTCCTTTTCCCGTAAATATAATAAATATAATGATGAAGTTTGAACTCTTCCAATTGAAGTCCAATTGACTTTAAATTTTAGTAAAGCAGGCTGTAATGAATTTGTTACTTCTCTTGTAGCAGAAAAGCCTATTATAGCGTCTAAAATGGCCCTAGCCTCGCCAGTTTCTGCCCAACTATATTTGGGATCAACAAGATTTTTATACTTATTTTGAATTTCACTTTTTTGAAGTGTACTCAACCATAATTGGGAAACTTTTATTTTAGGATTTACTTTTTTAACATAGGGAAGAGCATCTATAATTCCAATATTACATCCTTCAATATCTGCATCAGTTCCAATAATGCAATGGTTGCTATTTTTTGCATATTCTTGAAGTGTTTTTACATATGGGCTCATTCCTCTTATTTGATATTTTTTTATAGCTTTTTTATTAGTTATAATTTCACGTGGGATTGGATTTTTCCAATTCTTAAATTCAGGAGTATTTCTATGTTCCAATAAATGACCTCTTAAAGGTATAACATAAATATCTTTAGAAGGAACGTTATAAACATATACATATTGAGATTTTTTAATTGATTTCACAGATCCAAGTGCTTCAGCAATAGACTTTGCAGCCTTGCTTTTTTCAGCAATAATAATTGTTGTCATTTTCAATACTATTATGATTTGATATATTTAATGTCTTAGTAATCAAAGGTTTAATAATTAATTAAGGTAGTAATTAGAAATTTTACTTTAAAAATGAATAATTAATAAAAAATTTAAAATTATATTGGTAAGGTGAAGTAAAATTCAGCTCCACGATTTTTTCCTCGTGATTCAACCCATATTTTACCTCCATGAGCTTCTATAATTCCCTTAGTGATATATAACCCTAAACCACTTCCCTTTTCTAAATTAGAGAAATTTTCAATATCTTGATCAATCATCACGAATTTTCCAAAAAGTTGATGTATTTCTGAGTCAGTTAAACCTATTCCAAAATCCTTAATTTTAAAAATTTGAAAGTTTTGTCTTTTATCGGTTGAGATATGGATTTGACCGCCATTTTTTGAAAATTTTATAGCATTAGAAAAGAGGTTAGAAAAGACTTGTGAAATACGAAATGCGTCAATATTCAATGGTAAATATTTATCTATTAATACTTCTACTTTGATGTTTTTTTCATGGAGTTGAAAATTTAATTCGGATATGCAATTTTCTATTATCTCACAAATATTTTCGATCTTAAGATTTAATTCTATTTTTTTAGCATCTATTTTCATTACATCCATTAATTGCTCTATATAACGTTCTAATCGAGATGCATTCCTCAGTGATCTTGATAAATCATTTAATGTCTCAACCTTCAAATCATTATCCCTAGTAATAACTAGATCCAAATATCCGATAATTGAGATCAAGGGTGTTTTTAATTCATGAGCAGCGATAGTAATGAAATCCGATTTTAATTTATCTAATTTTTTCAGTTCAATATTCTGTTCGCGTAATTTCCTCTCAGATTCTATTAAGCTTTCTTCAAATTTTTTCTTATCTGTTATATCAACAGTCATCGCTAGAAGCGCGGGATGTTCTTGATAAATCATATCCTTGAAATATACATCTAACCAACGTATTTTATTACTTTTTGTTATTATTTTAAAACTTACTTGAGCTGTATAAGGTTCTTCATTAATTCCAGTTTCTTGAGCTCTCGTTATTTCTACTAAGTTATTCATGATAAAAAGGAAATCATCTGGATGGAATATTTTTTTCATTTCAAATCTTTTCCATTGCCTTATCTCATCTATAGAATACTCAATTAATAATGATAAAGCATTATTGGCATATTTTATAACGCCATTTTGGATTATTGCTATTCCCATTAATGCTTGCTCCGCAATTGTTCTGAATCTAATTTCTGATTCTTTTAATTTCATTTGAACTAAATTTCGATCAGTAATATCTTCTGAAGTACAAATTACATATTCAACTTCTCCATTTTCATCTAATTTTGGAGTTTTTGTTACTGAAAATAATCTTTGATCGCCCTCCTTACTTGTAACCCATTCTTCTGTTTTAATTTTTATTTTTTCAGTAAATACGATATGATTTCCTTCAATACATTTTTCATATTCCTCCTTTATTCGAAAATTACTTATTTTTTTATTTTCAATGTCTTGTTGATCAATTCCAATAAATTCTGCGTGCGCTTTGTTTATAGCACCATAAGTATCCTCCGATTTTAAATACCAAATCTGAGTATTTGTATTATCTAAAAGTAATGCTTGCTCGTCCGATTTACGCTGTAATAATTCTTTTGACTTTTTTAATTCATTTGTTCTTTTTTCAATTTCGTTTTCAAGCAGTTTATTGAATTTTTTTAAATTTTCTTCTCCTTTTTTAGTATCTGTTATATCCATTGTGATAAATAAATCAGCAACTTTTCCCATAAAGGGAATGGTCTTTGAAATACTCTTAAACCATCGAGTTCTACCACTCTTTGTAATGATCCTATATTGAAAATGTAGATAATTATTATTTTCACCAGCTTTTCTTTTAGATATAGCCATTATAAAGGGTTTTATATCATCTGGGTGTATGATTTTTAAGAAATCTTTAACTTTCCAATTTTTAACTTCATTTTGAGTGAAACCGATTAATTCAACTGCTCTCTGATTAATGTATTTAATATCATAATCTTGAAAAATACATATACCAACCCAAGATCTTTCAGCTATAGAACGGAATTTTTCTTCAGACTCTTGTAATTTTATTTCAGTTTGTTTTCTGTCATCAATATCTTGAATAATTACCTGTATGAAATTATCTTCTCCTAATTTAATTAGTGAACCATGATAATGAACCCATTTCATTTCACCATCTTTAGTATATAGTTGTATGTCTCTCTCGGGATTTTCTCCTTCAAATAATCTTTTAAAATCTTCCGTAACTTCAGGAATATATTGCTTTGGGAGGCCAGAAACTTGAAGGAAATTTTTATATAATAAATCACTTCTAGAAAATCCCGATAAAAATTCACTAGATCGGTTACATTCTATTATTTCTCCATTGCTATTCATTATAAGTATTGCATTTGGAGATCTTTCAAATAAATTTCTAAATTTTTTCTCAGATTTAATTAATCTATCTTCTGAAATTTTGTGTTCGGTTATATCTCTTGAAATTATAAGTTGTTTATTCTTACCATCTGTATCATTAAATGTCTTACCTTTAATTTCAAAAGTTTTAAATGTTCCATCCTTAAATTGAACAGTTACTTCTTGATTTTTAATTCCCTCGATTATATAAGAACATTTAAGATTAACATATTCAGAAATTTGTTCTTTTGTGAAACCAAATAAATCCTTTAACACATCATCATTCAAATAATCTGTTATAATTGAATCTCCCTCACGTATTAATATTAAATCTTGAGTATGATTCATGATGATCTTGAATAAATGTGCAGCTTCTTTAACTTTTTTTTCTGCTAACTTCCGTTCTGTTATATCTCGTAATGTTAGCAAGATTTTTAATTTTCCAGAATAGCTTTTAAAAATTTTTCCAAAAACTTCAAACCAATGCCAAAATCCATCTTTATGATTTAATCTAATATCAATTGAGTCATCTTTTTTATCATTAAGGTTTTTTAGGAAAATTTTAAATTCTTTCCTCTCGTCAGGATGATTAAATTTTAAAAATTTTTTATTTAGAACACTATCTTCAGAATATCCTAATGCTTTAAAAAAACTAGTTTGGTTTACATATTCAATTTTTAATTTTTGATCTAATACTATTATTAAATCTCTCAAGTTTTCGTGTATTAGCGGTAATATTTCTATATTTTTCAAAAGTTGCGTCTCATTTACGTTAACAATGTTAATCAGCTTTGTTATACCTCGATAACCTTTAAAATTTTTATCCTCATCATAAAATGGTATAGCATTGATATTATAATAAACTAAATAACCGTTTACATCAGAAAATTTAGTTTTAAAATCTATAATAGGTTCTTTATTTGTTAAATATTTTCGAGGGACAATTTCAAATAAATTTTTTTCTAAGAATTGTATGAATGTATAACCATGAAATATTTTAGAATGTTTTTTGTAATATGTAAAATTTCCAAATTCATCGGTTTCCCAAACCCAATCACTTATATGTCTGATTATTTCACTACTAATTTCCATTAATTTTGATAAATAAGATGGTTCAATCAAACTTAAAATTCCTCAAAAATAAATGTTAAAATTGAAAATCAATTAATAATTGTAGATATAAAAATATTAAAATCCCAAGTAATATACACACATTATCATTGACATTTAAGACAAAACACTTTTCATTTTCTAAAAATTCACTGAAACAATAAGAAAAATTTCTTTCATTTATGAGGATTAGCCTAATTTTCCCGCCCACCCTCTAACTATTTTTCTCATTTTTTTTTGACCTTCTGTGATAATTTCTAATTCTTCATTTGTTTTATTTGTTAAATTAAAAATTTCGGGGATAAATCCATATTTTATGAAAAATTTTTTACTTTCCTTAGAAATTAATCCATTGTTAATATTTTTTGGATTGTTTTTAAATTTTCCACAATTAGATTCCCAATTATCTAAAAACTCTGGAAGCGTATTTTTATTTTGAAATATAGGTAATAGACCTAAATTATTTGGTGTTGTAATAGCGACATTTGACCGAGAGATTGTGAAATTATTGCCATTAAAAGAAACCGCAACACCTCCCTCATCTTTCAATCTCTGTAGCATGTTAATATCTGTAATTGAGTCTCCAATTGCGATCATTTCAGATATGGGAATATTAGTTTTATCAGATATATTCTCAATAGCCGCTTCTTTTCTCTTACCTCCCCGCACTTTTACTTGATTCATTACTTTGATATAGTCCGATTCAGCTCCTTTCCAAAAGAAATTATCAAGATCATCAATAACACTATCTAAATCTTTATTTTTATCAAGATATTTTTGAAATATATCTTTCACGAGGATATTTACGGAATCCTCTATGTTTTTTACATTTTTTTTTAATTCTTTTACATTTAGATCAGTACAATAAACATGATCCGCGGGGATATTTAATGCTTTTGTTATAGTATGCGCAAATTGAGTATAACTTGTAGATATTACATAAATATCCCATTTTTTGTGGAGGAATTTAATTAATTCTTGGCATCCTGGTAATAAACCTAAGTTTTTCTGAGCTAGATTCAATAGTTCATTATCAGAATAACAAGCGATATAAAGTGGTGCCATTATCCTTAAAGTATCACCGGGTTGATAATCAGGAATATTAAGTTTAGTTTTAACTCCTGGAACATCAATTATGTAATCATCGTAATTTGAAATCATAAAAAAAAATTCACTCATGTCATATTTTTTCAGACCTAATTCAGGTTTTTGATTTAACATTCTTCCAATATCTGCAGCAAAATCTATAACTGAAAGTGGCCCTTCGAGATCAAAAGCACATACTTGATCAATCATATTCAGTCTTCCTTATACTACTTTATTTGTAATAATTTCAGAATAAAATTTTAAATAGCTTCTTATTAAGTAATTATTATTAGGATGTATTTTGATTGAATAACTAATGATGAAAATTTTTATTTAATTTCGTGATAAGGATAATAGAAAGTATTCGAAAATCTATAGCTTAATTTTAAAAATCTCTTCAATTTCTTTATTTTTTTTAATTTCTCGCTCTAAAATTTCTCTCCAATTCGGTTCTATTGCATCAAAACCTTTTTCAGCAAGAGTTCTAATTTCATCATCATCTGAATTCAAGAAAGTACCAATATAAACTAATGCTCTTTTATCTTTTAAACGTGTTAAACTTTCGATAATATAAATTATCGAAAATTTATCGACTTCAGGTTTTTCAAGTTCTTTTTTTAAATATTCACATATAATTATAGTTGCTTTTGGATTACCAATTTTTCCCATAGCCTCAACAATCTTATTACAAACAGATTTATCTTTTTCCTTTTTTAATGCTTTACACATTAAATTTACAGCTCTACCATCTTTTAATATACCCAATTTTCTTGCAGCTTCAGCTCTTTCTTGCCAATTTTCTGCTTGAAATAATTGTGAAATTAAACTATTGAATTCTTTATTTTGTTCGTGCCAAGTCATTACTGTATAAAAAATTATAATTATTAATATTATAACTTGAGCATTATGAAATATAAAAAGTATTTTAAAAGGATGCTATCCAAGAATAGATTTCATGTGATCGATCCTTTTTTGCAATAGTGCTCTTGTTCCCACGTCTTTTCTGTGGAAAAGTTTACCTTTTATGCAACCAATACCTTTTTCAGCTATTTGTTCAGCTTTTTCAAGAGTTTCTGCGATACCTAAGACACCCATGGCTCTAGATGTTGTAGTAAATATGGTTGTCCCCTCTCGATACACAGAAGCATAGTAATATCGTGCATTCAATTCTTTAAGTTTTTGATCATCAATGATTACCTTTTCATCTTTTAGGGGTGCCACTGGATATCCTTCAGGAGCTAAATATTTTACTACAGTTGCTTTATTTTCGAATTCTATTTTTGATGGTAAATTCCCATCTATAATTCTCCAGCAAATTTCAACAAAATTAGTTTTTAAAATTGGTAATACGTTCATTGCTTCTGGATCTCCAAATCTTGCATTAAATTCAATTAATTTATTTCCACTCGCAGTCTTCATGAATTGTCCATAGAGTGGTCCTTTATATTCTACTCCGGTTTCTGCCTTAACCGCAGCTACAACATTTTTCATGTCATCTAATGCATCTTTAACATCATCACTTGTTATAAAAGGCATTAAATGATTTTCTAAAGAATAAGATCCCATCCCACCAGTATTAGGTCCTTTATCATCTTCATATGCTCGCTTGTGGTCTTGAACAATTGGTGTTCCAATTACATTTTTACCATCTACAAATGTTTGAATAGTATATTCTTCACCGTCCAATTTTTCTTCTAAGAGAAATGGACTACTTTTTTCAATTAATTCATTACAATAATTTAATATGTCTTTTTTAGAGAATAAATGATCTCCATATACCATTACTCCTTTCCCTCCAGTTAATCCATCCGGTTTTACTACAATTGTTTCCTTACCATTCTCATCTATATATTCTTGGACACCTTCCATTGAAGTAAATCTCTTGCTCTTAACATTTGAAGATATTTTATATTTTGTCAACAATTCTCTCATGAATATCTTTGAACCTTCTAACTGGGCGGCTTCTATTTTTGGACTAGCACAAGGTATTCCTCCTTTTTCCAATGCGTCTACAATCCCTACACATAAAGGGGCTTCTGGACCGATAATTGCAAAATCAATTTTTTTTTCCTTACAAAAATTGATAATTTCTGTAAAATCAGTTTCAGAATGAACTTTTATTCGTCCTTTAGATAAATCCTCTAAACCCGCATTTTTGAAACTCATAAACGCAAATAATTCAGCTCCTCCCTTAACTAGGGCTTCACCCATTACATGTTCTCTGGCACCATGTCCTACAATTAAACAATTTACCATTATATTTCAATTACATTATAATTAATTGATTAAATATTAAAAAACCGATTCTAATTTAATTAATTATTAACTATATAGTAAAAGGATTAGTTAAAAAAAGCGAGAAAAAAAGAATTATTCTTCTTTTAATAGCTTTCGGGTGTTTTTTAGAACTATATCTTGCTGTGCTTCTTCAGGATAATTTTCAATTAAGAAGTATAGTATTTTATTTCCAATGTTTTCTTTAATAATTGCTTGGATGGATTCTAAAGAATCAAGATATTTTGTGATTGTATTTATATGCATATTTAATTCTTTAGCAATTTTTGTTTTAGTCAATCCAGTATTATTTAATCTTAAAAACTCGAGTATTTTTTTAGCTTTATCATGTGAAGCTATATGCAATGGTTCAATATTCTTCAAATCAACTGTGGTTTCAAAGTAAACCTCTCGATTATCAATTTCATGAACTTTTATAAAGTTAAACTTTAATAATATTTGAACGTGCCAAATTACCACGTGATTGGCTAGTTTCAATTTATTAACAATCTGATTAAAGTAAACTCCAGGTCTTTCAACTATAAACTCATATAGTTTTTTTCTTTTTAAGTTTATGAGGACATCATTTTTCGTTAATTTTGAACCCTCAACAATCATATTTTTCTCGGTAAGTCTTTCAAGATGTTTAATGATCCCTTTGGTGCTGATATTTATAGAAGATTTAGCAAATCGCGAAACAATATAAGGTAAGATTTTATTGTAATCAAACGTTCGGTTTTCATTTAGATATTCTTGAACAATATCAAATACCATTGTTTCCTGATTAGTTATTTGGTGCATCATTATGCTCCCTCGCAGTTATTTTGGTAGAGAACTTTTATTTTTTTCTCTTAGCATTAAATCAACAATGTTTTGACGTTCTTTTGGTGTCAATGAAAGCATTTCTTTAATAAATTCTTCCTTGTCATTATCATCCCAGTCGAATTTGTTAATATCTTCCCAGAATTTATCTGATATTGTTGTCAAATTCCCTCCACTTTGCAGCCTTTTCATTATATTTTCCGTCTTAATTCTATAACTCTCATTTACATCGATTTTAACTATTTTATTTAGCTCTCCTGAATTATTGTCTTGTTTTTGCTTTAAGTTTATTGGAGTTTTACAAACCCAACACGGTTCATTTCTTTCTTCAAAAGCTTGAGCACAATTAATGCAGTATTTTGAATAACATTTTGGACAAACATAAGATAACCCTTTAATATGTCCTTTATGTACAATACAACGATCAATTTCTTTTTCAATTTCTATTTCTTTTTCAGTTTTACCTATTTCCTCGATTTCCTTTTCACTAAGAACAATCTTGAGAATTTTAGGATCATTATTAGTTTCTATTGTTTTTTTAGCCTTTTTTACCTTGATGAACTCTTTTAATTCCTTAGGTCTGATTGGCGTGAGCATTTCGGGTGTAATTTGTGGTTTTATACTTTTCATGGGTTGGAATTCTTCATCATGCAAGGTTGAAATCTCTCTTGTGAGAGGTTCTTTCTTATTCAATGGTTTATAGGTTCTATCTTTTTTTTTCTTTTTACGTGAGATGGCCACGTAGCCTGTAGGAACTGTAATGCCAATCACACTTAAAATGATGATTATAATGATGAGGAACCATGGAAAGGGGGTGATTGGAATATCTGTTTCTGTCAAGCTGAAATATGATAATTCGTTGGTCGTGATTTCAATGTAATGCAGTGCCGAGTTTAACGAAAAATCTTCCAAATGCCATTGTCCTAAACTAGAAATATAGTGATAAAGTTTTAGATCCAAGGGATCATTGATTTTCAAAGGATCATAATAGAAACGGATAGTGATGCTCGAAAGAATTGATGTATCTTCAATAAAATTGGCACCGTATAGGTCAATTTCATAAATGTAGAACGTGGATGGATTATATCCGTAATCAATAATGATAGGAATCGTGAAAGAGAAGTTGTTAACATGCAGGAATCCAATGGAATTCAGTTCAATTTCAATGTACATGCCACACTCATTGTTCATATCCAAGATGTTAAGGCTTGGCCTCAAGCAAATGTATTCCCAATCGAGAGAGAAATATCGCTTGTCAGATGGAAAGATGTATCCGTCGGGCGTAGTTCCAAACACTTGAATCGAATGCATTCCATTTCCCGTGGGCATTGAAATGGTCGTATTGCCTTGAATGGTGATGTTTGCTGCTCCATCCAAGGAATACCCCATCCAATCTAAAATGGTGGTATTTTCATAGCTAAGTAATATTCCTTCATTCACGTTATCTCCAATGACATAATTTGGATCCCAGGAAAATCCTATAGCATCAACATAAGAGATTAGATTATAAGCATCATTTAAGCTTGTATGTATTCGAAAATCAAGCGTTTGACTTTCGATTGATCTTGACTGTAATTCTCCACTATCAACATTATCTACGATTGCTTTCCATCTATTAAATCCCAAACCTTTCCATTCAGCAGCACCATCGCACCTGAAATGAATGGTCCAATGTTGCCATTTATCGTTCTGCGGTCTGGCAATGTAAGGTATTGGATGATGCACTCCTCCAGAATCTGCATACATCCATGTCTGATCATTGTAGAGATAAATCCATATAAAGTATAAAAAAGTAGACCCTCCTGAATAGAGGATAAATTCGGTACGTTGCGTAATATCTGAAGTCTTGAACCAAAATTCAATAGTCCCAAAAGATTGGGAGTTAGTAAAAATTCTTTTAAGTTCTGCTACTTCAGAAGAAGAACCATCACGCAATTCTACAATCTGTCTGTGAGTATGATCTCCACCAATAACATTAACTGAAGAATAAGAACCTTCCAAGACTTCAAATCCTAGAGGATTTGATCCTATTTGATCATTTTCAAATCCGTAGGTGGCAGGATAATATCCGCCCATTGGTGTCGTGTAGGTGATATTTTCAGGAGTGATGAGTTTAACTCCACTAATAATGAAATATCGTATATCAGAAGATTGCATTATTCCACTCGTGTCATTCCCAAAAACTTGAATTGAATGCAATCCAGGATCAGAGGGCATTGGAATGGTCGTATTGCCTTGGATCGTTATGCTTGCTGCCCCATCCAAGGAATATCCCATCCAATCCAAAACCGTGCTTTTTTCATAACTGAGCAACAATCCTTCATTCACGTTATCTCCAATAACATAATTTGGATCCCAGGAAAATCCTATAGCATCACAAAATAATGAGTATCCATAACCCATATGGTCAGTTTTTATTCTAATATTATTTATCGTTAGCACATTATTTTGAAAAACAAAAGGCCCATATCTAATTCCGTTTATATAAACGAAATATTGATATTGGGATAGACCTTCATATCCATTAGTAGTACATTCAAAATCGATGCGAACATGAGACCATGTATCAATAAATGCCCGTGTGATGTCCACCCATTGGCCCAAATTATAGATTCTCCAATTATCTGACCCAGTTATAACTCGCATCACTGTTGTTGCACCACCATCTCCATCAAGAGCTAGAGTACAATATCGCGTGACATCTGTAAATCTAAGCCATACTTCAACCGTGCCACTTTCTTGAGATGCGAAAATTTTACTCATTTTTGTAAAACCTGAGCCTGAATTATCATTTAATCTCACTACTTTTTTATAACCTCCAATTTCTTCAATGATTTGTATATCCCCGGCATATTCTTCTAATTGCCATCCTGAAGGATCGCTACCAATGGTATCGTTCTCAAATCCAAGCGTGGCAGGATAATATCCGCTCATTGGTGCTGTATAAGTTATATTGAGAGGGGTTGTAATATTTAGCTCAGAGCTATTAGTTTTTAAAGAATACTCTGAAAAGGAGGATTCGTCTAAAAATTGATTGTTGAAATTAGAGCTATTTAATAGTATTGCTGTCATTATGAAACTAAAAATTAGAAATATAACGAAAAAATTATATTTTACTTGGTTTTTTCGCATTTTTTTCATAAAATAATCACTAAAATATCGTTAAATAAAAAGTCATTTGATATGTAATAATTCTAAACCCTATTCCATTTATAGGTATCTGGTAACTTTTTGAATCCGAATATTTCTGGTTTTAATAATTTATTAAAATTCTTAGCCTAAATTATAAATTTATCCACTAAATTATTCTAATTTTATCAAAAAAAAAGTTAAATAAAGAATTACATTTTAAATATACAGATTTAAAAAATAGATATAAATTAAAATTAAACTTTCAATATTTACAATAGAATGAATAGGAAATAAAATAATTTAGACAAAAGATTGACTTAATTCTATTATAGTTTTTAATTTTCATTAAATTGTTATATTATCATTAATTTAATAGTTATAGGGACATTTTTTTAATAAAAATAGAAAATGGATTTTTTTATGTTGGAAGCTAAATATAAAAAAGCCGCTCAAATTATATTTAAAGCGGGAGGTACCCCAATACCCGTTACTGAGACATTTATCAAGATTCTTAGAACCCTCCTAAAAGATGATGAAGAAGAATTAGATCTGATCTTATCCTTTAGAAGAAAAATAAGTCAGAATGTTGAACAATTAATAAATAATAGTGGATTATCTGAAGAAAAAATCATTGAATTAACCAATAGTTTGGCAAAAAAAGGTTTTATATTTAATCAACCAAATTCAAAAGGAATCCAAGTTTTTAGATTATTGCCAATAATTAACGTTGGTTTATTTGAATATACCTTTATGAAGGAATTAGAATATAATGATGAAAATAAAATTTTAGCTGACTTATTCACTAAATTTTTCAATGAATTGGATGCTTTCATCCAAAGTGGTTATGATAAAATAATACCTTTTTTGCAAAAAGCACTCCCAGTTGATAGAACTGTACCTTTTTATGATAATAAACCAACAGGGAAAGAAATCAAAATCATTTTAAATAAGGAGGTAGAAGTACCAACAGAAGCGATCATACCAGCTCAAAAAATTGAGGAAATCATTGCTAAATTTAATGATATAGCCGTTGGACATTGTTTTTGCCGACATCATAAAGATTTAGATGGTAACCCTTGTGATCAAACAACTATGAGAGAAAATTGTTTTACTTTTGGTAAATCTGCTAAACATATTATTCAGCAAGGCTTTGGGAGACCTGTTTCAAAAGAAGAAGCTTTAAGTATAATGAAAGAATCAGAGAAAGATGGATTAGTTCATAAAGCATATCATCCAAATTTTGATATATCAAAACCAGAAACAAGTATATGTAATTGCTGTAAATGTTGCTGTGGAAATTCTTATAAAAATGCCATTGCACCCATGATTAACGCAACTAATTTCATATCTATGGTTAATGAAGAAAAATGTGTTGGATGTGGATTATGCATTGAAAAATGTATAAATGATGCGATAATTGTTGACAATAATGGGAAAGCAAGGAGGATTGAAGAGCGCTGTATTGGATGCGGAGTATGCGCTCATTTTTGTCCTGAAAATGCTATATTCTTGAACGAAGTCAAAAGAATTGTCAATGTACCTCCTCCAAAGAAGGTTTAAAAAAAGAATAAAGCCCTTTTTTATTTTAATTTTTGTTTAAATACTTCAATAGTTTCTACAATCTGATTGAGTTGAAGATTAAATTCTTTAGGATGAAGTTTTTTTAATTTTTCAAAATCTCCAACAATATTTTTTAATTCTTGAATCCAATATTTCATCAGAACTTCATATTCTTTACCCTTCACTGCATCTCTTATATCCTGCGTTACCTCACTTTTAATTTTTTCTAAAAGTTTTTTTTCATTAACTGTAAATGAGATCTTTAAGACATCTTGTTCGTTTTTAAGTTGTTCTATATCAGTATCCATTCTAGTTTTATCCGCCAAAAATTTATCATTAAACTTCTTGATCATGTCTATTATGATTTCTTCTTGTGTCTGTATCTGGTGTTCAATTTGTTGCTTGTTAATGGTGATTTGTTTTTTAAGATCTACAATATCCTTTTTAAGAGATTGTATATCTTTCTCGATAGATTTTTGTGTTTTTACTTGCTCCTTTAATAACAATTGATTTGCCGATACTTGCTTATCCAAGCTGCTAACTTTAGTATCAGATTGTTCAATTTTTTTTCCAATATAGAGGTATAAATTTTCAATTTGGGTTTTCATTCTTCCGTCTAACTCATCAATATCCTTTTTTAACTTATCTAAACCCTTAGTTATTTGATTTTCATCTTTTTCTTTTTTTGCGATAAACCTACACCTTTTATATTTTTATAAAGAATTATTTTAATTATTTTCCTTGAACTTCAATTTCAGATGGCGATTCACCCTCATCTTCTAATTCTATTAGTGAATCCAATCCTATATCCATGAGAGATTCTAATTTTAATTCAAAATCTTCTTTAAAATAATCAATTTGACCTATTGCATTGTCTATAGACTCTACTAGTCGATTAATTGGCGTATTTTTTAATTTTTCAAATAAATTTTCGACAGTCGTGAGATTATTGTTAAATGATTCTATTATTTGGCTCTTGATCATATCTAATCTTTTTAATCTCTCTTGAAAAATTTTCATAGCTTCTTCTTTCGGCTCAACCTCATCAGTTATAGTCACGACCTTTTTGGTAATTGGTGCTGAAACTTCTTTAGGTAGAGTTAAAGAATCAACTTTTTCTGCATTAATGAACAAATCTCTAAGTTGTTTTTCACTTTTATCTAACTGATTTAAGAATTTTTTAAATAAACCTTTAATTTTCTCATCTGGATATTTAAATTCCATCTCTTGAAGATAGATCAATACCAATAACTCGAAAATTTCATTTAAATTTACCATTTTTTTTGCAGATATAAAAACAAGGGGAATTTCGGTAATAGCAATGTTTTTTGCCAATTCCTTTAATGAATTTTCATCTTCTATTAAATCAAGCTTATTTCCTACCAAGAAAGTTATACATTCTTCTGAATTTTTTTGTAAATGTTTTAAATAAACATCTTCGATTTCTTTTAATGTTTCTGGTTTACTTAAATCGAAGACAAGAAATGCTGCATCAACATTTTTGAAAAAAGCGGGATTAATTGGATTAAATGAGCGTTGACCTCCACTATCCCATAAATTAACCCTGATATTTACTGATTCAAGAGTATATTCGTTATGAGTGATATTACTTCCAATTGTAGGTATGTATACCTCAGGAATTGGTTTGTTTAAAAAAGCATTAACAATCGAGGTTTTCCCAACTCCTCCATCTCCAACGATAACTAATTTGATATTGATTTCATCAACGATCATATTTACATCAAATTTCAGAGGTCCTATTTGTAACTTGTATTAAGACTATAAAGATGAATTTAATATATAAATTTGTTTTAATCTATCATTTTTATAAGAAAACTGTAATAGAAATTTTTTCTAAACGTTTTATTATTATGAGATTTTTGTATAACAAAATACTTAAGTAAATTAATTATTGGTTTCAATATTTATCATAATATAATAAATTGTATAAAAAAACTTACTGTGAATTTTTGTGGAAAAAAAAGAGATTGTTATATCATATGCTAAAAGAACTCCAATTGGTTCTTTTAGTGGGTCATTGTTACCTTATAATGCAAGTAAATTGTTAAGTATAGTGATTAAAGACTGCATTGAATCAACAGGAATAAATCCATCCATTATTTCTGATATTAAATCAGGTTGTTGCATGGAACCTCAAGAAGAAATGAATGTAGCTAGAGTTGCCTCATTAATTGCAGGAATCCCATTCGAAGTCCCTGCAGCTACTATCAATAGGGTTTGTACATCTGCAATGGAAGCTATAAGATCTGGAATGGTTGACATTATTTCTGGGCAAAGTGATGTTGTAATGGCGGGAGGTGTTGAAAGCATGAGTAATGTTTCATATTATTTACCTTCAGCTCGTTTTGGTGCTCGTTTAGGTAATACAGAATTAAAATGCGGAATAATGGAAGGATTACATGCGGGAAGTAAAACGTTTGCGCCTCAAGCATCATATATAATGGGAATGACTGCAGAATATGTTGCAGAAAAATATGGAATAACACGAGAGATGCAAGATGAAGCTGCTTTAAAATCTCATAATAATGCTGAGAAAGCTACAAATAATGGGAGATTTAAAGATGAAATCCTACCAATTGAAGTTAAAACTAGTAAAAAGACATATATTTTTGATAAAGATGAACATTTTAGAGCAGGGCAGACATTTGAGCAATTAGAAAAATTAAGACCAGTTTTTAAAAAAGATGGAACTGTTACTGCAGGAAATTCTTCTGGAATAAATGATGGTGCTTGCATGACACTTTTGACAAATCAAGAAAAAGCAAACGAACTTGGTTTAACTCCGATGGTTAAAATTAAAACCATTTCAATGGCAGGAAACGATCCTAAATATATGGGTGTAGGGCCACTCTATTCAGTCCCTAAAGCTTTAAAACAATCTAATTTAAAACAAAAAGATATTGGATTGATAGAGTGTAATGAAGCTTTTGCTTCTCCTTATGTCGCAATCTGTAAGGAACTAAATTGGGATGTTGAAATTTGTAACGTAAATGGATCAGGTATTGGATTAGGGCATCCTGTAGGTTGTACAGGAGCAAGAATAATCATAACGTTAGTACATGAAATGAAAAAGCGGAATATCTCTTATGGATTAGCTACACTTTGCGGTGGTGGTGGTGTTTCATTAGCGACCATCATAGAAAATATTTAAATGTATTAATATATAAATGATAAATTTTATTGCCTCATCTTTTTTTTCTTTTTTTGATTTCTAAATTTTTTTTAATTTTAGAATTTATTATTTAATTAATTGCTTTATTTAATTAATGAAGGTGAAATTGAAATAATTATTATTTTAGAACAAATTGGAATCATTTCTATTTTCATCATCATAATCTCAATCCTTTTAATTGCTTTCATTAAATCTTCCAAAGATAAAATAAAACCATTGGGTGTTTTTACATTATTACTATCAATTATAATCGTTAACATGTTTATCTACAATCCAATAATCAATTTTATCTCCTTTTTTTGCATTTTAATGGATTTTATTTATTTAATATATATTAATTTACCATATTTTGAATCCAAAAGGGACAATGATTTATTTTTTGAGGTAAAAGATGAAATTTGGAATGAATTAAAAATAAATGATACTGTTATAAAGGAATATTCCAAAGGTGATTAGAATTACTTTATTAATTTTTTTGATTTCTCTTCTACCTATTTTTATAGTTTTAATTGGTATATTTATCGTGTTTTTAAAACAAGATCAGAAAATCAGAAAAAATATAGTTATTGAAATAGTTTCAATTTCGTTAATTAGTAATTCTATCTTATTAATTTTATATAGTCTTAATAATATAGTTCAAAGGAATTTCTATTTTAATTTTGAGCGTGGTTCATTACTTTTAGTTGAATTAATTTTATTTTTAGGATTATTTGTATCTCTCTTTTCTAAAGGTGAAATCGATTTGGTTATTAATGAAAATATCCATGATGGATTAATATTAACAATTTTATTGGGTTTATGTTGTTGTACCTTAACTTTAAATATTCTCATAATTTCGCTTTGGTTAATTTTTGTTTTAGGATTTATAGGAATAATTTTTTATTATTCAGATTATTTTAAACCTTTAAATATTTTAAGGTACTATATAATTGGCGTAATTATTTGCATTATTTTATTGTTTTTATCTTGTTTAATAATATTTATACAATTTAATACTTTAATTTTAACGGAGATTCCAAT
>JBHLME010000179.1:0-6646 GCA_048938445.1 Promethearchaeota archaeon
GGAAAATATTAATAAAAAAATGCCAGAGTATCAAAACTATATCGAATATGAAAAAGGAACAATACCATTAGTTATTTCTGTTCCACATGGAGGTAAATTAGAGTGTAGTGAACTCCCTAAGAGAATTAAAGGAATATTTGGAATTGATAAAGGAACTATAGATTTAGCTAAGGATTTTATAAAATTTTTCTCAACTATGAAAAAAAATTCAAATAATTCCTCAATAAAACCTTCTTATGTTATATCAAGAGTGCGAAGAAGTAAAATTGATTTAAATCGTCCAGAAACAGAAGCGTTCCCACCTGAAAGTATAATTTCTAAACAAATTTATCGATTTTATCATGATAAAATAAAATTTTTTATTGAAAGTAATATAAAAGACTTTAGTTCTTCATTGCTTGTTGATATTCACGGTTTTGAAAGTCACAAACGACCTCCCGGCTTTAGAGACGTTGATTTGATTATTGGAACAGATAATTTGAAATCATTGTATGCAAGACAAATATCAAAAAAGGATTGGCATAAGACATTAAGAGGTAAATTAGTAAAAAAATTCGTTGATTTAAAAGTACCAATTGCTCCTGGGCATCCTAAACGAAAAGAATATGTTTTAACAGGAGGATATATTACTTCTTGCTATGGAGCATCTCAAATTCCTAAAAGTCAAGCCTTGCAAATTGAATTTTCTGATAGAATCAGAATTCATAATAAACAATTAAAAATGAGAGTATTAGAAACACTAGCATTATTTTTAATTGAAGAAATTCAAAATTAAACCTTATTTTTATAAATCCATTTTACTTTCAGTTATAAAAATACGGTGTTTGACCTAAAAATAAAATGCTAAATTCCTACTGCATAATATTAAAATATAAGTTTGATTTTAGAATTTATATAAAAAAAATTCTACTTCCAGTTAGATAGAATAAGAGATTAAAATGGCCATGGCAAAAGATACGATCGAAATTGATGATATCGAAACTTTTATTGATGGTTTAAAAAATTCTTTTGATCAATTGGGAAATGCAGATCCCGTGAAATCACAAGGATTTCAATCACAGCTAGCTAAAGCTATTTCTGTTTTAAGAGAAAAAAAAATTGCTATTATTGAGCAAATTCCAAAATTTTCTGAACACTATACAAAAAAAGATTTAAAAAACTTCCTCATTAACCAATTAGAACATGCTAAAACCATTTTAGATAAGGAAGAATTTGCGAATAACAGGAAAAAATTTGAATTAGTTATGAAAATAGCTCAACTAAGAGAAACTATTTCTAATTTATAATTTTCTATATTTAAACAATTCAAGCATTAATCGTTGTCGCTTTTAAAAACGAGAATATATATAATGTGCTACATGAATATTATACGTGTTAATTGACGTCCATTGTCATGCGAACTTATATCTAGCACTTGATGAAATCATAAAAGAAGCCATGAATAGCAATGTTTTAAAAATTATTGCTGTGGGTATGAGCGCTATTAGTTTGGAAAGAGTATTAGAAATAACTACTTATTATGATTCGCTTTATCCTGCTTTAGGTATTCATCCAGAAGAAGTTTCAATGAATGAACAAATTGAATCTCAATTAGAATCAATAGAGACCCTTATCAAGAAGAATAGTAAAAATATTTGCGCTATAGGAGAGATTGGATTAGATCATCATTTTGTTAAGGATAAAACTTTATATCCCCTCCAAAAGAGAATTTTTGAACAAATCCTCTCGATAGCTCAAGAATTAGAATTACCAATTAACGTACACACGAAAGGTGCAGAAAAAGAAGTATTTGAAATAATTCCTTCATATCGAATTCCAAATGTCAATATTCACTGGTATTCAGGGCCAGAAGAATTCCTCAAGTTAGGAATTGATAGAGGTTATTACTTCTCAATAACACCTGCAATCGAGTATTCTTCTGCTGTAAAAAAGGTAGTTTTAAATGTAGATGAACAACATCTCCTTTTAGAAAGTGATGGTCCTGTAAAGTATTCTGGAACAGTAGGCACTCCTGCAATGATTAGAGATGTAATAAAATCAATTGCTGAAATAAAAGGTTCTCATTTAGATGAATTAGAAAAACAAATTGAAGAGAATACAAGAAATATTTTTCCTAAGATATTTATTTAACTGCTATACTGTGTCTTAGCATTTTTTTAAGTAATTTTGCGTCTTTTCTGGAAAGGTCCTCTCGATCCCATCCTATTCTATTATACCTGTCAGGAGGTATTGTATCATTAATTAAGACGTTCATGATAACAATGCAATTTTTAACTATGTTTTGAGCGTTTGGATTTTGCTTTAAAATAGTCATTAAACTTGAAAGATATTTATCCCGAAAAATTTCACGCTTATTTTTGTCATCCTCTGCCTCAAAAAATTCAATAATTTCTACATAGTGGTTGATTTCTACATTATTTTGATCGTGAGAGTTTTTCATTCAATCATCTATTTTTCTATCTAAATATAGAGTTTACTAAAATATTCGTTTAAGTTAAATATAAATGTTTATCTACTTTTTTGTAAGAAAAAGGGAGTATTTATCCATTTTCTTCCATCAGACTTAAGATATCGTCAGGAAGATCTCCCTTATTCTTCATGCGTATTAAAATATCTTTTAATTCAGAAATAGTGTTTCCATATATATGAAGAGAATTACTGAAATCAATATAATGTCCTATTTCAACCCCAAGCTGATCAGCAACGCTTTTTTGTATCTGGATCATTCCGTTCACGTTTGCTTCCCATGCTCTGAATAAATCTCGAGATCTCCAAGTAGTTTGCATTAATAATTTTCCATCTTTAATTCTCATGTAAATACGTTGCAAGCAAGGAGGATCCTCATGATATGGATCAATTAAAGGTCGCCATGTAATAGCTTGAGCTCTCCTGCTATAGGGACTTTTCCTTAGTTTTTGAATTATATATTCTATTTGATTAATTCGTGGAAACTTTAAAGTACTAATTGGAATGCTTTCAATACCAATTTGATTTGAAATTTTTTTATCTAAATCGAGTTCAAGACCATTATTTAACTCCCAAATGGTTGTATCGGCAGAGGATTTTACTTTTTTGGCTTTTATTAATTTTTGATGATTTTTTACAAATTCCTCTTCAATTAAATTAAGATTATAATCTTTATGAATGCAATCTTCCAATGAATAAGGAGTATAATTAAAAATTCTATCATGATACGAATAAGGAAAACTTACATCTGAATCCCAAATATAATGATCGTTTGTTCCCTCCATAATTTCTTCGATGTAACCGCTCTGTATTGAACCAATCAAATAGGTATCGGCCATACAGCCATACACTTCAAAAGCATTCCCATATTTGGAAGTTATCTTGACAATTTTATCTCTACGCTTGATTGGATTACTCCTTGGTTCTTTAATCTCGATTAAAACTGTCGCATCTTTAGAAGGGGGGTCATCTGGTTTATCATATTCCGTTTTAATATCATCTCCTTTATAAAGGACCTGTCCCACAGCAGATAACCACGCATCTCGAACATTATCTCTTGAAATAAAAAATACTTGAGCCATTGTATATTTCACAATATCTACAATTTTATAATTTTTTTGTTAATTATTTAATAAAATACTGTTAGAATGTTAAAAGTTGTTTAATATAAGCTTATATTATAAAACATCAAGATTAAAAATATAAATATTCAATTCATTATAATTCTTAGAATACTATACGATATAGGTTAGTTTTAATATGATTCAACTTAAACTTAATTATGGTCCCGCATTTTCAAATCTCACGAAAAAAACAAAAGAAAACATAAATTTTGATAAAGAACTAACCATTAAAGCTTTATTTGAATATTTTTATAATAAATATGGAGAAAAATTCAATGAACTTGTTTGGGATAAAAATGATCCAAACGATTTTCATAAACAATTGGTAATCATTCTCAATGGACAAACTTTTCGGGATGAAAAGTATCTTGAGACTCCCTTAAAAGATGGGGATGATATATCATTCTTATATGTCTATTTTGGGGGTTAACTATTTTTTTTTAAGAACAAAAATAATTTTAAGAATAACAATATCATCTCATAAATTTGACCTTTATTTAACCTAAAAATATTGTATAATAACTTAAATTAAATACGAATCTAACAATTAAAAAGATAATCGTACATCCTATTGGAATTAAGATATTATCTGACAAATCAATTTTTTTAAACCCTTTTCCCGTTAAAGTGTCAAAAACTAGGAAAGAAATGCTAAAGATAATACCCCAGATAATTCCAATGAAAAAAAAACAAATGATAAAGCATGTAATGGTAGCTGTAATCGTTCCTTCCCACGTCTTCTGATGATTCCAAGATATTGTTCGCTTACCATAGCGTATTCCTATTTGACTTGCCATTAAATCACCAATTGAACTCATTCCCAATATTGATAAAAAAATCATTGGGGGGCAGAAAAATGAAGCAAATAAATGTCCAATAGCAAAATAGAGATAAGAACCATATCCATCTATCTCTTCACCAATGAGAACGAATTTTGAGACAAAATTAAATGGAAAAATGAAACGCTTACTTTTTCTTGTAAACTCATTAGTAATCATCAATAAAAAAAGTGCATAAAAGAAGAACAACAATAAATAGTAGAACCATCCAAAATTAAATAAAATCTCACTCCTATTTTCTACATTTAATAATAATTGAATGAAAATCAAGACCATGTTGTTATTAGTAGGAAGCATTCCTGATGAAGATCCAGTAATATTTATGATTATTATGAGACAAATCAACCAGAGTAAGATTAAACCTATAAAAAGCAAGATATGATTTATTTTTCGAATTGAATCTCTTTTAGTCTTATTCATATTGTCTACATTACCCGTTAATCGTGTAGTTAACTTGATAAAATATATTAAATTGTATTTCGGTTGTTTTTTAATTAAAAAAATAAATGCTGTTGATACAAGAATAATACTCGTCAATATTAGAATGGGTGAATAAAGCAATATTATCATAAAAATCCCATTTTCTAATAAATTCTCATCTATTATGATAATCATAAGGATTAAAGACAATGTAAAAAAGACAATACTTAATCCTATAAATCCAAAAATTCTATTATAAGTGCTTATATTTTTAGAATAATGAAAATATCCATAAAGAATAAAACAATAATATGTAATTAATATGAAATAAAGAATGTATAAAATTACCATTGTTGAATTATTATAAGAAGTCTAACAAAATATATAATTTTAAGATCAAAATCATAAAAAAATTGAAATTTAATATTAATTAAAAATAATTACTCTTAATTAACATGTAGGTAAAATTTATGAAAAAAATTGTTTTAGCATCAAAGTCCATTGATCGCAAGGAGATTCTCGAACGTTCGAAAATTCCTTTCGAGGTTTTATCGATAGATGTTGATGAAGAACCATATAAAGCAAAAATCTTTAGTCCAATAGAATTAATAAGAAAATTATCTGAAATTAAAGCATTACATGCTAAAGATTTGTTAATAAAACAAAAAAAAGATGCAATAATCATCGCTGCTGACACTATTGTTGTGTTTGAAAATGAAATTATAGGTAAAGGTAATGATGAAAAGGAAGCATTTCGTATTTTAAAGAAATTATCAGGACAAACTCACGAATTAATGACAGGGATAACTATTACAGAAACTTCCAGTTCAAGTATTATTATAGATCATGATATTACTCAAGTAGAGTTTTTAAATTTGTCGGATGATGAGATTTGGGGGTATATAAGAACGGGAGAATGGAGAGGGCGTGCTGGGGCTTATTCTCTTAGAGAAAGAGCAAGTATATTTATTAAATCAATCAGAGGCTCACCATCGAATGTTATTGGTTTACCAATGCATAAATTATATGCATTCTTGAAGAATAATTTTGCATTAAATTTACTCACCGTATCTTAATTTATGAATTTTTATCCCTCTAATACATTATTAAGTTTGGATGTTTGAGTTAAATATAATATTCGGTTTAATAGCTTTAGGATTCTTTTTTTCTTCTTCATTTTACATCGCAAATATTTACCATTTATAATTTAATAAATAGAAAATTTATGATTTAGAAAGATATATAAAACTATATTATCATTATGATTCTATTATTAGATTTAAATTATAAATAAACGAGGAATATACTTCTGACTGTTATATTAGAACCTCCAGAATTTATAAGTGGATTATTTAGCTTGTTATATACCATTACATCAACAATTACTGGAATTTTAATAATTTCAAAATATTTCAAACATAAAGATAAAACCTTAGTACTTGTAGGTTTATCAATAATTGGAATTTCTTGCCCTTGGTGGCCTTCTACTATCTCATATCTAATGATTCTAATATTTAAAGAAGCACTTCCACCGCAACCTTATTTTTTAATTGGAAATGCATTTGTACCTGTTTTTACATATTGTTGGATATTAGCTATAAATATTCTCTTATTTGGAGGGAAAAATAAGAGGTTTTTAACGATTTATGCAATAATTTTTATTATTTTTGAAATCGTGTTTTTTTTTTTACTATTCACAAATTATGATTTGATAGGATATTTAGAACTGAATTATATTGATGTCCATTATTATTATGTGGTGATGGGATTATTGGTATTAATTGTAATTACTATTCT
>JBHLME010000056.1:0-27991 GCA_048938445.1 Promethearchaeota archaeon
CTCAATTTTAAGTATGAAATTTAAAATTATTACAAAAAAGGATTGTTTTTTCTGTGAGAAACTTATAAGTTGGTTAAATGAGAATAACGTGGAATATAAGGAGATAGATTATCTCGAACCAAAAGATAAGAATGATCCTATACTTAAAAATGAAAAGTTTTATAGTATATACTGTGACATGAGTGCATGCGTCGAAAGTTTACCAATAATCGTTAAAAATGATGAAGAGTTTTATTATGGAGAGGTATGGGATTTGGTCAACAACACAATTATAGAAGAGAAAGCAAAAGAAATCATTGAAATTTAATAAGGCATAAATGTGAATTTATTTTTTTTCATTTTTATAATAAAAATTTTTTTAATAAATATCATGAAATTAGATGATGCTAAAGAAATTAGTTTAGAAGATCGCTCCTTATTCAATGAATTTTTTAAAAATTATCATCCTCAAATTTCAGAATTCACGTTTTCAAATTTATTCATTTGGAAGGATTTTTATGAATTTAAATTCAAAATTTGGGAAAATCATATTTTGATATTTTCAAAAACTTATTTAAATAAATGGAAATCATCAATATCAGGAAATAAGAATGTTATCTTTTTTTTACCACCAATCGGTAATAAACCTGAGGATATTATAACAGAGTTATTCTCAAATTTAGAATATATAGAAATACACCGTGTTCCTGAGTCAATTATTACTTATTTTAAAAAAGAAAATCAAAAAAATCAAATAGCAATTGAAGTTAAAACCGATAGAAATAATTGGGATTATGTTTATGAAAGAGATAGCTTAGTCTCCCTTCCGGGTAACGCATATCGTCAGAAACGACGCAATTTAACTAAATTTATTTCAATGTTTGATTATAAATTTCACTTTATACAAACTGAATGCTTAGAACTATGTAAAGAACTTCAAATAGAATGGTGCGATATGAATGAATGCCAAAGTAATGAAGATTTGAAACAAGAACAAAACGCTATTTTCAATGCTTTTAATTATTATGAAGAACTCTCATTGAATGGTGGACTAATTATGGTAGATGGGAAATGTATTGCTTACACTATAGGGGAAAAATTAAATAAGGATACAATGGTAATTCATTTTGAAAAAGCTCATGTTGATTACGAAGGTTCTTATCAAGCAATTAATAATCTATTTGCTAAAGAATGTTGTAAAGATGCTAAATTTGTGAATAGAGAACAAGATCTTGGAATTTCTGGTATTAGATATGCTAAAGAATCGTATAAACCCCATCACATGATAAAAAAATATATTTTATTTAGGAATGACTAATAATCTATTATTTTATCGATATTATGTTAAATTTTTGGGCATATAAATCCAAAATTCTAATTTTCTTAAGAAAATTTATGTTATTTTTTAATTAATATATGAAACGAGTTAATATCTTTTTTATTTCATTATAATAAGATTTTTAGTTGATATTTAACATAGTTTAATTAGATAAAATCTAACTATTATAGAAGTGAAATATCATGACAGAAATAAAAACTGAAGGAGAGATTGAAAAAGCTGAAGAAAAGCCCAGAAAACCTGTATTTTTGCCAGAATATTGCTCATGGACAGATGATGATGGAATGTATGTCATGGAAGTATATTTACCAGGTGTAGAAAAACATAGTTTGAGATTAAAAATGAATAAGGATAATATTTTTGTATTCGGTGAAACTGATTCAGTGAGATACGACGGAGCTTTTGGTTTATGCTGTCCAATTGATACTGAACATGTAACTTCAACCTATAAAAATGGGCTTTTAAGGATTGAGGCTCCATATTTGGACCCAACCTTCGATACAGTTGATGTAAAAATAGAATAATTAATATTTTTTTTTCTTTTTTTTTTTTTAAAAAAACTATAAAATCAATTTAGTTCAAAATTGGTAGTTAATCTTATTATTTTTTAATTTAAAAAAAAGAGTTTTTTAAGTGCTAATTATGATGATGATGATGCATGTCTTTTATATTTACAGGTTTTAACGCTCCAATCGCCCATCCAGTAACCTCATTTAATGAGGGATGGATCACCATCGAATGATAAATCGGTAGGAAAGTACCACCTTCAGGACAGGCACGCGCTTCTCTTGGTATTAAATCTTCTTTTATATCCTCAGAAAAATTACATGCAAATCCAGAATTCATTAAATATACAAAAGGCTGGACTAAGATTGCCGCATAGGGACCAACTATGTGTGCTCCCAGTAATTTATATGATTTATCCACGACTAATTTAACAAATCCATCATCATCAGCCCCCTCATCAAAACCCATCGCAAATCCTTTAGCCACGTAAGAATAATGTCTTTTAGCAACATAAATTTCGTGTCCTGCTTCAATTGCTTGAGCTTCCGTCATTCCAACATGACCAATTTGTGGATGACTATAAATTGCCCATGGAACCGTAGTATAATCAGCTTTCTTCTTTTCTCGACCAAAAATATTATTAATACAAATATCCGCTTCATAATTTGCTTTATGCCTGAATTGATACAAGCCGTTGGCATCACCTATGCACCAAATATTTTTAACATTAGTTTCTAAAAATTCATTAGTAATGATGTATCCTCTTTTATCGATATTTATTCCCGTTTTTTCTACTCGTAGGATATCGGCATTTGACCTCACTCCTGCCGCTACTAAAATCTCTTGAGCCTCAAGTTCTTTCTCCTCACCAGTTTTCTCATTTTTAATGGTTACTATTTTCATTCCATTTTTACTGCTTGCTTTTATAGCTCGATTATTTGTATAGACTTTTATGTGTTTTTTAAAGTTAATTTCGACAAATTCACTAATTTCGGGTTCTTCTGTTGTTAATAATCTTTGAAGCATTTCCACCATTGTTATTTCAGTTCCTAATGTTGAAAAAATATGTGAAAATTCCGCAGCAATTATACCTCCACCAATGATTATCAAGCTCTTCCATGGTTGCTTAGGAAATTTTTCTTCAAAAAAGCTTTCACTCGTGATGTATCCAACTTCTTCCAAACCATCTATCGGCGGAATAAATGAACGAGCCCCCGAAGCAATAACAAATTTTTCTCCTTTAAAATGTCCTATAACTTCATTACTATCCTTTGCTTTTACTTGCATTTCATATTTTCCCGTAAATTCCCCAATTCCTTTAAAAACTTTTAGACTTGGGATATTTGACATGCTCTCTTCAATCTCCTTGCTTTCATCAATTTTACTCCACATTCTTTGAGCAATTAAGTCCCAATCATAATCAACTAATGAAAGATTAATCCCTACTTTTTTAGCATGTTGAGCTTCTCTAATAATATCTGCGGGAACAACCAAGATTTTTGAGGGAATGCACCCTCTAGTTAAACAAGTCCCTCCAAATTTTCCTTCTTCAACTATCGCACACTTTAATCCTAGGTTTAATGCTGTACTTAATACACTTGACCCAACACCAGTTCCTATTGCAACAAAATCAAATTTTTCCATACATTTTCTTTAGTCTGGGTTTCTTTTAAATCTATTTATAATATTTTAAAGATATTCATCTTGTTTTTCTAATAACTTTGTATTCTTATAAAAAATAAATTTAAAATGAATTTTGTAATAGCTTTAGTAATAATATAGGAGCTTTTTATTTTAAAAAACTCATTTACCATATTTTTCTTCCCATTCTGCCTTCTTTTTCTCGGGATCATCTCTCATCTGGCATTTATGATGGATCTGATCTTGTCTTTCAAAAGCTTGATCTAATAAATCATCTAAATCATCATCAGATATTTCTTGTTTCTTTTCCGACATAATAATTTCTCTCTTTTTATAGATATAATATATTTAGTTTATTAGAGTGCATTTTTCATATAAATCTTAAAAAATTGATTCACTTTTAAGTTTAATTCTTATAATTCATCATACATCTAAACTATTGTTTTAATAGTTTTATGAAACAACCTTTTATTCAGTGATTTAATTTTGAGTTCTTTCTTTTTCTAAGAGTCGCTTTGAGAATAAGGGTCTCAATTCGTCGTAATGCAACAATATCTTTTTTTGGAATAAATTCATAAAGTTCTTCAAGGTTCTCTAAATTAAGAAGCTTGAAAAAATCCTTGTTCAATAAATATCGATAGGCTTCAAAATTATCTTCCTTTAGATATGATATTATTTCTTTCTTGATGACATTTTGAGCTCTAGTAATTCCTCTGTCAATCAATTCTTTTAGAAGGGGGTACCATAACCTTCTTTTCTCCATGAATGCGAATTCTACGTTTTTATCAAGCCATTCTTCAAACATTACCTCCAATTCCTCATTTGAAAATAATTTTAAATATTTCTCGTTTAGATAGAAAATAATTGTATTAAAATTTCTTGAAGCAATTCTAGTTGCGATGCTTTCTTTCAATCGATAAATAGCTCTTTTATCTCCTAAGAATGCCATTTTTTTTAGTAATGGAATGGACAAGCTGCTATGAAGAATTCTAAGATCATAGTCATTTTCATACCATGTTTGAAGATTAGAGCAATGCCCAATAAATTCGGATTCAGGATCAATTAAATTATGGTCTCTTTCATGATTCTTATCCATTTTATTATAAATCTCAAAGGCTTCATCAATTGAATCAATATGATCAAACTTAGTAAAATCCTTTTGAGTGAGATTAAGAAGGAGGTATTTGCACTGATGAAATGGTTCATCTTCAATGTAGATTTCAGTTTGTCCCTTAATTAATTTTAAGGTTAGATATTCATTAATTCTAAATTCTTTTTCTTCTGGGTAAGTTTCTTCTTCTTTAGCCTCCCTTTTATCACGGTTGCGAACATAAATCATATCTGGTAACCTTTCCTTAACTTCCATGGGCTCCAGATTAAACGCATCAAGAAACTCTTGAGCTTCATCACCTTGGTCGATAGATATGATTTTACATAGATTAAAACGAGAATCTTCCATTAATTCTTGTTGTATGTCTTGGGCTACTCTAGAACTTATAAATCTCTTATTTACAGGGGATTTGGCTCCTTTCCATATGAAGATCCTTCTTAAGTCTTCTCTAACCAGCACTAAGACTTGTTCTGGGTTAAGATATTGTGATAAATCTTTTTTCGAAAAAATTAATTCTTTTCGTTCTCCACTATCTTCCAGTTCGTAGGCAAAAAAAGATCTCAAATCACCCATTTCAAATATAAAGTAAAAATTTTAATATTTAAGCTCATGGTCAAATCATTCCCCCATATTTTATCTGCTGGTTTAAATAAATATTCTAAAAATCGTCTACGATTTATACATATTTATTATTTTTACTTCTAATATTTCTCTAAATTCTCTATTACTCTATATTTTACTATTCTTTCGATTAAAGAAATTTTTTGAAAGCAATAATAAAAATTTTTAATTATAAATAAATATCCAATGTACATTTAAATATTTAAAAAAACAATTGTTAACTATTATAGAAATCTAATGGTAAAAGTAGTTGTAAGTGGTTAATATGAAGAAAGTTATTGAACCTCAAAAAGAAATCGAAGTATTGGATGATGTGGATGTAGTAGTCGTTGGTGGGGGGCCTGCAGGTATTGGAGCCGCACTATCATCAGGACGAAATGGAGCTAAGACACTCTTAATAGAAAAATTCGGTCATTTAGGAGGGCTTCAAACGCACGGAATCAATCCCATGTTTACTTTTATCGACTTTGAATTGCATGGTGGCCTCATACAGGAAATTTTAACGCGCCTCGAAAAGGGGGGTGCTTTGACAAATATAAATGACATGGCCCCACAAGAACAACATAGAATGAGGGATGACTTCATAAAAACTATTGGTGCTGAAAATCTCCCAAAACGACTATTGGAGACAGAGACTGGATATTGGGGCCCTTGGGGATTATCATTTGATCCAGAATATTATAAATACATGCTCGAGACCATGATGAAAGAGGCTAAAGTCCGCCTTTTATACCATTCATTTGCGGTAGGCGCTATAAGGGAAGGGAATTTGCTTAAAGGCGTGATCATTGAAACTAACGAAGGGAGAAGGGCAATATTAGGGAAAATCATTATAGATACCACGGGATTGGGTCATATTATATGGAAGTCTGGGGCAACTTGCATGGGTGATGAAGGTTTTCCCGCAGGAATTATCAAGGGTCATCCAGGAGCATTTCTAAATTCCTTTTTCATTAATGGTGTGGATATTAAAAAATTTAATGAATTTAGGGCCGCAAATAAGGAAGAATGGGGTGAGATGTATGGTGGTAAAGAGATGATTGAAGAAGCAAAAAAAAATGGGGCTTATCTCAAAGGTCAAAGCGTTATTTTAGCCACAAATATGGATGTTTACAGGAGTGGAAGAGTATTCGTGATGAATCCATTTTTCATTGTTCCAACGCGCAAAAAGCCATGGATGGCTAAAGTATTAACCAATTGTGAAATAGACCTCAGGAAGCAAGCTTGGGCTATTTTTAATGTTGTAAAGGAGAATGTCCCAGGTTTTGAAAATTCATACATCGAGAAAACATCAACAATGCCGTTTAATGCGGTCGGACATAGGATCATCGGTGAGCACGTTTTATCCTTAAAAGACATGCGTGAGGGAAGAGCTTTTGACGATTCCGTTGCTGTTAGTAACATGCCTCCTGACCTCTATGAAGCTGTAGGGCGTTTCAGTTATGAAATTTTACCTCATGACGTTCCATATCGTTGTTTAGTATCTAAAGATATCGATAACCTTATGGCGGCGGGTACAACAATATCGGCAACAGCTTTCAGTGGTTTAGGGGTGCGTTATTGCACGCCTTCTATTTGTATTGGTCAAGCTACGGGGACAGCAGCAGCTCTAGCGATCAAGAATAATGTTAGTCCAAAGATGGTGGATGTAAAATTAGTACAGGATACGCTTCGCAAGCACGGTGCAGTTGTATCTGTTAAAGACGTGTCAGCTGAAGTTCTTGAACCATATAAGTTTATACAAGATCAAAAGATTGTATTTAGGAAAGAATCAACACCTCAATTAGTGAGTGAAGAGGAATTAGCTCTACATTAAAGCATATGAACAAATCCTTTTTTCACCGGATTAATTTAATAAAAAAAAAGAGAAGCTTTTATAAACTAAGTTCATTAACCTCATTTATCAAGCCTACCTTGGTTTTCTTAACAAGCACCAAAGAGGTATATCAGTTTCAGGGATTATTAGATGTTCGAGTATTTCGAATCCATATTTCTGGTATATGGACACATTTTTTTCTACATTAGTTTCAACATAAATAGGTAAGTCATCGGTCTCAACTTCAGTGATCATGGTCTTTATTAACAATCCTCCATATCCTTTCCCTTGTTCTTCTGGTTTAACGGCAATATTTTGAAAATACCAATGATCAAATGGGGCATGATGCTTATGTCTCCCTTCTATATAATTAAAAACTGCCATGGTCCTTTTCATTGTTTTTAATTTCAAACCTACTTTACGCATTGCATAAAAACCACCATGTCGCATCATAGTCCAAGTAGATGGATTACTTTTACCAGGAGGCAGCCATATTGTAATTCCTTCTAAGTTCTTTGAGGTTGCATAAGTTAGTCCATATTTTATTCCATAGTTATAGATCATGTAAAATCCATATTGTAGCTTTTCCTTTCTTTCTTTCTCATCCGGATAAGAAAAAATCGCGGTAGGATCATTTTGAAAAGCATCCCCTGCCACCAAGCACGCTCTTTTAATATCATTTTTTGTTAATTTATAGAAATTGTCTAAATTATTATTCACATTCATACTAAAATTATCTTTAAATTCCATTATAAAAAATTTGGGGACCAATATCTATTTAGAATGGGGATTTTTTAGTAGATGGAACAAAAATAAAATAAATGTTTATAAAGCCAGTGTCTAAGTTAAATGCTGCCTTTTTCGTTCATTAGGTGTAAATGTTTATTCAGAAAGGATATCCTTAAATTGAATAGGATCTGTTGCATAAAGAACTGCTCGTTCCAAGCTTTCTTCGCGCCATTCGTGCGCCTTAAGATAACCTGGGTTATAAATCATCTTCTCAAAGGCCTTGCGTGAAGGATAATGGATGAGCATGAGCAGATCCCATTGTTCCTCACCGTTGAGAAGTTCTTTTGGTTTTCCTAAATAAAGCAATTTGGCACCGACATCCTCAACGAAAGGACCTGATTCCTTGATGTAACGAAAATATTTATCCCGGCCGCTTTCTTTTTTAAACTTGAGTAAATTAAGCATTACAAATGGTTCTTCACTTGTATTGTCTGCTAATGCTTTAAATTGATCTTTATTATTTATGATATTAGGCATAATATTATTCCCTCATCGTAATATTTTAATTTAAAATTGTTAAAATATCAGGTAAGATAATTCTTTGGAATATCTCGGAGAATATCTTCTGTATCTTTTATGATCTTCTGTACTATATCGTCAACTTTAGGCATATCACTGATGCGCTGGGCGACTTCTCCAGCGGCCATCATAGCTTTAGATTTATCGCCCATATACACTGCGCGAATTGATTCAATTTCGTAATCTATCAAGCTCATATCAATGGTGTTATAATCATCGGGCTTGCCTAGAAAGACTCCAGGTGAATTTTTAAGAGTATTGATTGCATGTTCTTGGCTGCGCTCGTTTTTTACCCAACGCGCGGGGCCAACGAAACCACGGGCTACAAGCGTTCCCCTATCACTAGCTTCCACGACACTTTCTTTCCAAATTTGATGGAAATCGCTCTCTTGCGTGGCTAAAAAACGAGTTCCCATTTGAACGCCATCGGCACCAAGAACGAGTGCTGCTGCTAGAGTTTTTCCGTCACAATAACCCCCTGCGCCCATGACAAGAGTCTTATCGTCAGAAACAGCGTCTACAACTGCTGGTAAGAGTATCATAGAATGTACTGGTTCCCAAGATGTATGGAATCCACCTTCGTGTCCAGATGCAACGATGACATCGACCTCCGATTTCTTGCATCTCAGTGCTCCCTTGACAGAAGGAACGACATGCATCCATATAAAGTCTGTGTTTTTAATTTTGTCTCGCCATGGTAATGGATCTCCTGCTGAAGTGAATATCACCTTGAAATGCTTTTTAATGTCCGGATTTTCGTCGCATACCTTTATGGCTGTATCTATGATAATCTCTGATTTTTCGACAAGTTCCGCTGATACCATGACGTTAATTCCAAAGATACCACCCTTGTCCTTGGTCAAACGATATGTACGTTTCAAAACATTTTCCATTACTGTTGCCATATCATCATCCATGGTTGAATCTGCGGTCTTAATAAACGCATCATAAATCCATGGTTGTATTTCTTTGTCGAAAAGGCCGCTTGTGGAAAGCAGTCCAAGAACACCTGCGTTAGCCGCGGCCACACAAAGATTATTATTGCTAAAAGGACCCATTCCCGCCTGTATGATCGGATATTTAGTCCCAACCAATTCACAAAATCTTGATTTTATCATCATATCTCATCTCTATTATTTAATTATTCTTTTATTCATCTCATATTCGCCGTTTAGTAAAAATTCATATTTTTCCTAAATCCTGTTATAGAAAACATCATCGGATATGAGACTTTAAAATTTATTTGGATGTAACAAATTTTTATTTATTTCAATATAAAATTAAGTAAGTAATTTTAATATCACTAACGTATTATTGGTATAAGTAGTTTGTCTTTTTACAAGAGATTTAAAACTAATCTCTTTTCTTAGGTGATTTTTAAAAAAACTCAAATGAAAACAATTCAAAAAACAAGAAATAATACAAATTCTTCTAAAACCTCATTAATGCCTTTTATCGTGTTTTCCGTTGTTTTTTGAAGCAATTTTTTTTACAGATTTTTTAATAACTTACCAATTTTTAAAATATTCAAGCTATATTATCATTTGATCTTTTATAATATGGAGACTTCCTAAGTAAAACTAGATTCGCAAGGGGGGATATAATTTTTATACCTAATCTCCTAAATCGATGGCTTCGCTTTATTCTATCTACAAATTGTTGAAATGTCTCAGTTTGGAATTCCAATGCTTCTTGTGACTCTTTGGTGTCCAACCAATCAATATAAAACCAATCCTCTTTATTTAATGGTTTTTTAAAAGCTTTTTCTGAAGGTAATCTTAATCCAAAAGCATCTAAAAACCTTGTTAAGAAATCCTTTCCGATAAGTTGACAATTTTCACCACCTCCAATTAAAAATATTTTATCAGTTTGATCTAATGTTGCAGCATTAGTGAATGCAATTCCACAATCAATTGATGAAATAAATTCAGTGCGTTGTTCAAGTGGTATATCGAATAAGATAGATATTAGTTCAAGTGAACCCTTTTCGGCTGAGACGGCGCCTAACCTCAGAATCATCCAAGGAAGCCCACTCTCTCTCAACATTTTTTCACATTCTACTTTTGAACGTGAATAATGGTCGGAAGGATTCAAGGGATCATCAACCCTCCGGGGAGGTTCTAGATGCATTGTTGGACCAAAAACACTCACGGAACTTGCCATTATGAATCTTGGTTTTCTTTCCAACATTTTTGCCGCATTTATGAGATTTTGAGTTCCCTCAACATTTACCTTTCGCGCTAATTCGGGATTTTTTTCACTAAAAGGTGGAATGATGGCCGCAAGATGGATTATAGTATCAATTCCTTCAATGGCTTTACTTACATCATCAGTGTTGAGAATATTACCCCAAATCGTTTTAAATTGCCATTTTTTAGATAATTTCTTAAGTGCTTTTTTATTAGCCGAATTCTGTAAATCAAAACATGTTACTTCATACTCCTGCTTGAGGAGTTGTTTCAGTGTATTTTGCCCTACATTTCCAAAGGCACCAGTTAAAAGGACTTTATTCTTCATTTCTAATACTTTTTTTCGGTATGAATTACGTTTAGTTATAAAAGGAATTCAAATTTAATCAAACTTACGTTTATACATGATAAAATTCATGAAAAATTAAATTTTATTATTTAATAATATTAAGCTTGAATTTTCAACATATCATTATTAATCTAAAATTTTAAAACAATTGAAAAAATGAAAAAAAAAGAAATTACTCAGTTTCTTTTAAAACTTCATTGAGGATTTCTACTGTAGTTTCAATAATCATTTTTGAAGTCGCTTTTTTTATCATTTTAGCCATCATTTTAAAGGATCCAGATATTTCAAAATCTATTTTGATAAAAATACCTATACCAGAATCTATTTCTTCAAAACTTATCGTATAGAACACGCTACCTGGTGCAGGAACCACTTCAAATTTTGTAGAAATTTCAGTTCTTGAACCAACTTCATTGTTTGAAAATTCCCTTCCTTGTGCTATGGTTTTATGTTGGGCAATTGCATCAAAAAAATTGTTTGTTATTTTTCCTAAATCTGCTGGTTTTTCTTTTAATTCAAAAATTTTCTCCTTTTCCTCAGATGTGTCTTTATCCTTAGATTTACCCTTATCACCAGAAGTAACCACAACCCTTACACGACCAAGATTGGGGATTCGTGCATAAGGGGTATTAGGATTTCCTTGTCTATGTGAAGATGCTCGAGCTGCTGGAAAATAAGTACCAGCTTTAGAAAAAGCATATTTTGTAGTTACTTCCACATGGGTACTTTTGGTGTCTTTAAGTTTTGAAGTGATTGGGAAGTCACCTTCACCTTCAAAATCCCATTCTACCCCGACTACTGAACCTGCATCTGGTGGTGTTTCGATAACTGCATTGAACTTAACTTTTTCCCCTACTTTAACATCTGCTCGCTCGCCACCGTTTACAGTTAAATTAATCACTGGTTGAACTCCTTTTCGCTCCGCTGCGGTTGGAGGTACTTCTACTTGACCATCAACTATCTTGTAAGTAGTACTTAAAGGGGGTTTTATGCCTTTTTCAACCCATGCGCTTACGTCACGTAGCGCTTGTTGCAATACAGGTCCATAATTAATAATGCGTGTATGAATTGATGGAGGAGGATCTAAAGGTGTAGCTATTGGAGGTGTATGCATGGCATGGTCGATATACCAGAGTCGGTAATTATCATCAAATTGTTCTCCTAAATGTTCTTTTATTTTCGAACGGTACCAGTCCGCCTGCCAAGGATATGCAATTTCATCCATCAAACACTCAATAACGATCATTTTACCATTAATTTTACCACTAGGGATCGAACCAGTTCCTCCTTTAGTATAAAGCGGACCCATCAATATGGAACGTTGTGGATACAATGGGTTGCCATCAGCATCCCGGTATTGATCATAGACATAATGATCGGGATCTGGAATCTGGTGTCGATGATAAGTTTGAGAGGCAAGATAAACCGAGTTGTCGATCTCCACTTTGTCACCTACTTTGACAGCAGCCAGACTTTGGAAGTGGGATTCGCCGAATCCTACCATGACAAAATTATCGAACGCTCCAGCCACGTAGAATATATGTCCCTCAGCATCACCACTTTTCAGGATTATTGAGGCTCCTTGTATGTCACCCTCTGGCAAATCTTCCATTATAAGCGCTGCTGGGACTTTTGTATTACCAGTACTCCCTGCTGACAGGGACACATTAATACCCATTTCTTTCAGATCTTCGGGCATTATTAATTTGCTGATAGTGGTCTCGTGATGGATTCGGGCACGTCGGAGCGACTCGGGCGGATTTGCACCAAGGTAACCCGGTTCCTTCCAAAAATCCTCGAAATAAGTCGGGTCCTTTTCGATCGTTAAATCTATGAGGGAGGAAAAGACTCCGGTGTAGCCAAAAGCAATTCTCCTGTAATTAAACCAAGCTCGTGGTGGAAATCCAAACTTAGTTATTTCGATCAGTGCTTCTCTTTCCTCATCATTCAAGTTTGCATACATATCACCGCTACCCCCCGGTTCTATCGCGTCAATGATTGAATCTATCTTATCTCTTAGTATTCGCATTGTATGAGCCTGAATTGTAAAATTATTTATCATAGCCATTGGTGTTGCATGAATAAATGGCACCACACCGTCCCAGACACCATTTGTTTCCTCTATACAAGCTATGGTCTTAAATCCTCCACCACTACCTCCCCAAGCATAACCAAAGGGGCGATGGGGACCATACATTTCAGCGGCTAAAACGCGCGAATATTGTGCTACGGCTGCACTAGCTCGATATCCAGTGATAGAGGGATCTTCGCCAGGAAACATATCTAATCTTCCCAAGTTTGATTCCACAAAATAAGCACCACTTTCAAAGGCAAAACCTAAAGAGTAGCTGGGATTAGGATACTCTGGTTTTTGTGCAGCAGTTTCTTTTCCTGATATTGCCATGATATACTGGAAAAACCGACCTTCATATTTTTTTTTTGGTGGAAAGTATATCGAAAACCGAGCATCAGTGCCTTTAAAACCGCCATGGACATATCGATGACGCACGGGTTCGTCTCGCCACTCATCAATATCAATATATGGCTGGTTAAAAATTGGATCTTCTGATCCATCAAACTCAATTTTTTGCATGAATATAAACCATTATTTTTAGTTATGAAAAACGTTTGTTTTTCATTTTTAAATTAATTTTATTCAAACTTTCGGAAATACTCCAAAAAGTTAATAAGAAGAGAGATTTTTTTATTTAATAAATTTAAGCTTGAATTTTCAAGTTATCAAAAAATTCATAAAAATTTATAATAAAAAATGAAGAAATTAAAAAAGATCGTTTTAAAAGTACCTTTAGATACAAGATCTAAGCCATTTTTTGATCTAATGGAAAAATATGAATTACTACAAGTACACCGTCTTGATGATGATCAAATCTCTTCAACTCAGAAGGTAAAATTCAAGGATAATAAAATGCATCCAAAAATGATGGAAGGTGAACCTTTTGGAATGTCATATATAGAAGTTATAGAACATGATAGGGCAAAAAATGAATTTATTTTCTTTTCTAAGATTAAATTGCCTAAGAAAACGAAAAAATTACTTGATAAACTAGAACTGATTATCGATCCACCTATTATTTTAGATAAAGATCAACTTTTAGTAAATGTTATAACAGATAGTGAAAATATTGATGAATTGGTTAGTTCCCTAAATTTATATTATGATAGAGAATTGGAGATTCTAAGTATATCTCAAATTCATCCTAACTATGAAAATCTTTTTTTAGAATTAACGGACCGTCAGAAAGAAATTGTGTATTATGCTATTCAACATGGATATTTTGAAATACCTCGTAGAATCAATTCAAAGAAAATCGCTACTCATTTTAAAATTTCTCGGAGTGCATTATATGAACACTTGCGAAAAATAGAAAGAACAATTTATCACTCAATATTCCATTAAAAGATTATGTTGTAGCCATATTTATTTAAAAAATTTAGTATTTATTCTTCAATCATACTTTAATCCTTTCTTCTCCATTTTTTTTATGTAAAATTTATATTTTTTTTTAACAAGAATATGAGAAAGAAGTATCTCATTCAGATTAAAAAAATTGGTTTAAACAAGTATTTGTTTTCAAAAATAAAAAAATCTTGTCTAATATTTTTTGAATAAGTAAATAGTTGAAATATAAATATATTGAGTTATAGAATTGTGATAGAAATATTTAAATGTCCGACGGTCATTTATTAACATATGGTAGTTCAAAATTTAAAAATGGCTCCTCTCCAAGGATTTCCTTCTGAGAGAGTTCGAAAGATTAGAGATAAGATGTTATCTAGCCCGTTTGAATATGATATTGAGCGAGCAAGATGTTACACAAGAATATGGAAGCAGATGTTAGACTCACCTCCCTGCATACGGAAAGCTAAAGCATTAGAGGAATTTATACGTTGCCTTCCTATAAGGATTGATGATGATGAACTACTTGTAGGAGTAAAATCTAGTAAAATAAGAGCTGATCCTTTTGAAATAGAACTTGGGTCGCATGTTAACATTTTTGGTATTCTCTTAAACGATAAGATCAAAAGGAGCGCTAAAAAGGCATTCACTAGCATGTTTAACAATCTTGAGCGTTATGCTCCTCTTACAGAACAAGAAATCAATGAGTTGAATAATGATATTATTCCTTTCTGGCAGGAGAGAACTGTATGTAGCCGAAAAGGAGAAGTTTTAAGAGATGCAGGATTATACACTGATTTTACTGGACCTATGGCTGATATATTTAGTAGATTTTTATTGCAGAATCCGGATTTTTATACATTACTGGCCGATGTTCAAGGACATGTCATTCCAGGTTATAAACGGGTTTTAAAAATAGGATTTAAGGGAATAGAAAAAATGGCTACAGAAGGTCTTTCCAAACTCAAGGAAACAGATGATAATTATGAACAACGTAAGGATTTTTATGAAGCTGTTTTGGTAACTTCTCGAGCCGTCTGTGATTATTCCAATCGGTATGCTGATTTAGCCCTGGAAATGGCTGAAAATGCTAAAGAGGAAAGAAAAGCAGAGCTCTTAGAAATTGCCGAACGCGCAAGGAGAGTACCAGCTCTCCCGCCTAGATCTTTTATGGAAGCAATTCAATCTGTATGGATGACGAATGTTGTTATGGAAATGAGTTATGGAGAGATGAATGTCTTTTCTCAAGGGCGAGTAGACCAATATCTTTATCCTTATTATGCCGCCGATTTAGCAGAAGGAAAGATTACTTATGAAGAAGCTTTGGGAGCAATTGAAGAATATTTAGTGAAACTTTCTTCAGTTGTTATAGCAGGACAGAACAACATAACTATTGGGGGGTTAGATAAGGATGGAAATGATGCTACTAATGATGTATCATACTTGTTCCTTGAGGCTATTGCAAATGTAAAAAGTTTATTAAATACACTGTCAATACGGATATCTTCTAAAACACCTCACGAGTTTTTGAAAAGAGTTATTGAAACATATCGACATACTGCAGGAATGGCCATTCATTATGATGACATATTAATCCCACAACTTCAAAAAGATGGTTATTCATTAGAAGATGCCCGAGACTATTCAATTGTTGGATGCGTGGAACCTACAGGTACGGGTAATGATTTTTCCTATACGGGAGGTAATGGTATTTTTATGGGAGTGGTTTTTAACATGGCATTAAATGAAGGACGTGTTCTTATGACAGGAGATCGACAAGTTGGTGCAAAAACTCCCGATCCTAGTACTTTTAAATCTTTTGAGGATGTAAAGCAAGCATTTGTAGATCAACTTACTTACGCAATAGATAGAACTGTGAAAATGGCGGAGTTAAAAGACAAAGTATTTGCAGAAGAATTTCCCTCTCCATTAATATCCTCTACGATAGAAGGATGCTTAGAGAGTGGTATGGATATCACCAGAAATGGGGCACGTTATAATAATAGTTGTATGAATGGAGAAGCACTAGGAACCGTAGCTAACTCGCTTGCAGCAATACAGTGGGCGGTATACGAAAAAAATTTACTCACAATGGGAGAATTGGTTAATCATCTTCGTAATAACTTCAAGGGCGCAGAAGCGCTTAGGGAACAATTATTGAATAAGGCTCCTAAATATGGCAATGGTGATGAAGAAGCAGATGAACTTGCAAGATGGCTCATGCAAATTTTTAGTGAAATTCCAAGAAAATATCATGTAAGGGGTGGAAATGGTATATATCGCTCTAGCCTTGTATCTGCTGCAGGATCACATGTCATGGAGGGTAAAATGTTAGGTGCTACTCCAGATGGAAGATTACATGGAGAACCCGTATCAAACGGACTTTCTCCTGTAAACGGCACAGAACATAATGGTCTTACTATGGTGCTCCGATCAGTAGCTCTAGCTTCACGTGATGCTCTCCTTACAGATGGAGTGGCTCTAAATGTAAGAGTTAATCCAAGCTCAATAGAGGATGATGAGGGAATAGATAAGCTAGCGTCTATAGTAGAGGCTTATTTTGATTTAGGAGGAAGAGAGCTTCAGATTAATCCAATAAGTTCAGAAATACTAAGAGATGCACAAGCTCATCCAGAAAAATATCCTGACCTTTCAGTTAAGGTATCGGGTTATTCTGCTCGGTTTATAGATCTTAGCAAAAACCTTCAGGATGATATCATTGCACGAACTGTTTTCAATTACATCTAAACTTTAATTTAAATTCTAAATTTTTCATATTTTTTTTCTTTTTGATATTAGAGTTTTAATATATTTAAGATATCTTTGAATTAATGACCTTCAAATCAAATAATATACGCTTTCTCCAGTCGATTTCTGAATTCTTTTAAAAAAAATTTGCGAAATTCTTCACTAGTCAATAAATATTTATCATTATTAGAGGATTTCGTGATTTTATAAGTTAAATTTAGGTCTGCTTCGAATTTAGCCGCCCCAAGACAGGTTGCGTACATGTAATAATATAACGCAATTGGATTTTTTTCCTTGTTCTTTCCTTCTTCAACCGCTTTAAGCACAATATTAATACCTTTTTTTATGACATCAAGTGGTCGATACTTTTCTTCGTATGGGCCAATTTTATTTGATGATGGCGCTCGAATGAAAAACATTATTTCAAATCTTTTTTTATCTTCGGCCGCAAATTCAAGGAAATATTGCGCCCATTTAACTCCTAACTCCACATTATTTCCATCGTGATTTTTTAGAATCTCAGCAAATCCCTTTTCATACTCAGAAAAATAACGTGTTCTAATTGCGTACCACAATTCTCTCTTAGATATGATATAATTGTACAAGTTGGATTTTGACATGTTTAATTTACTTGCTAATTCCCTCAAGCTAAATCCGTGAGAACCATATTCTACAAAAAGATTTCTCCCGACTTCTAATATTTCATCAAATTGTTTTCTCTTTTTTTCGGGAGCTCTTGCTCTAGTTTTTCTTTTTCTTTCAACCATTATGTATTAGAATTATACAATAAAATAAAAATCATTTTATAATGATAGTATTGAATATGCATTTTCTGTTACATCTCTCTTTCAAAAACATCATGTTTTTAAAGTGTTTCATATTTTAAACTAACATTATTATTATTGATTAAATTAACGACGGTCATATATATATTAAGGTTGCCTAAAAAATCATATTTTTAGCGAAAAACGATTTATGATGCAAAAAAGACATTTTACTTTTTTTAAAATAAAGTAAAATGAATTTGAATTAATATTGATTGAAAAGAAATAGAAAATAATGAATATATATTAAATTCACTATAAGCACATAAAAATAAATTTGGGAAAGTAAATATGGCAATAAACATAATCAAGAATAGGAAGATTGTAAATGGTTCTAAATCAAACTAAGCGAGAAATTATCAAGAATAGGTTTAGATTTCTATTATTTGAAGTTTTTGTATGTTTTTTCTTGATTTTTTGCGCATCAATTCTAGAATGGTTGATCTTGCCTATCTCGTTAAATCCTGAGATATTTGGGATGTTATTCTACACAATTCGATTAATATTAGTGTTTTTAGCAATTCCTACAACAATTTATTTAATGGACAAATATATTAGCCCTTATAAAGGAAAATTGAGGAAAACATCAAAGATATCCGTGTTTAAAGGACACATAATGCTATATAAAATCGCTAAAAGCAACTACAAATACCAATTCTTGTATGGACTTATATTATTGTTTTTGGTTTTTATTCCCTTGAATTTTTTGTTATATCTTTTAGTTCCAGAAATTTTACCATATCATTTAAATTCAATGAAATTGAATGTATTGAATTCTTACCTTTTTATAAATGATTTCGCTCTTTTTTTCATCCTATTAATTGTAATACAAACTTCCATTGTGTTTGCTGAAGAATCAATATATAGAGGTTTTATAAATAAAAGAGGGAGTGAAAATTTTAATAAAATTTCGGCCGTTTTTATATCTTCTTATTCTTATGGATTTTTAAGTTTAAATTTTTATAGATTTAATCCTTGGTTTCCAGTCATATGGTTTTTTACAATGTTCTTTATTGGTTTGATTCTGTCTCTTTTAATTTTAAGAAGAAAATGGCTTTTTCCTTCTATTTTTTCTCATTCAATTAGCAATATTATAATGGTTAGCATTATTTGGTGTTTTTCAAAAGGATGGGGATATTATGAAATATTACTCCTCATTTACGCTCCATTAATAAGTATCAGTATACTTGTATTTATACTTCAATATAAACGAATAAAAGAGAGCATATCTATTGGTTTAAATATGTTAAAAAAATATGCTAAAAATGACGATAAAGAAGATGAAATTAATAGCGATAAATATTTTCGAATATTTATTGATTTTATCATTGGATTTATTTTATTTCTAATTAGTTTATTAATTCTGGTATAAAATTTTCAATAAATAAAATTCTAACATTATGATGATATTTGATGTTTCGAAATATAAAAACACAATTTAAATTTAAAACATATAAATCTGATGCTGCCCCATTTTTCTTCTTTATTGATATTTATCCTCTTAAATTAAACAATTTTGATAAACCTCGTTCCTCATTTTTAGCTCAACAAATTCAAAACAAACCGATAATACCTTTACCTATGAGAGTTGATAAAGTTTTTAATGGCGAACATTCATTAATAATTCACCCTGATGATCCAATAACTTTCCCAATCAACGATTCTAATCTTGCGATTATTGATCCATTCCCATTCTTACAACTTGGACTTGAAAAATTAATTTATTTTACCGAAATAAGATCACAAGAAACATTCTTTCTTTCTTTAAAACAAAAAGCAGTCGAACAATGGTGGAATGCTACTAAGAATTTTTATGGTAATATGTCTCAACTTGAAGAAGATTTTACAGCTTTTTTAAAAGCATATTTACATACCATGTTAAACGCATATATTAATGAAGAAGATCTTGTTGGGGCGGCCATCGACTACTGCACCATTATAAATGATATTTGTAAGGAAAGGATGTTGAGAAATCTAATAACAGTAGAAATAGATACCCAACAACTACAACATAAATTATTCCAAGAAAAAACAAGAAAATATAGAGAAAAATTAAAAACATTCAATAAAACGGAGTTTCATCCAGAACTCATAGATATTGAAGTTTTTAATCTTTCAGAAACTGATTTTAAATGTCTCGGAACTATAAAAGATGAAATTAGGAAAGACTATGATAACTTCGATGTCAAAATATTAAAATATATTCCACTCTTGTTATATGACGATTTACAGGAATGCATGCTACAAAATCTTAAATTACTCGAAACAAATGAATATAAATTACAAAATCCTTCCATTCTTTTAGAATCAAAAATAATAAAATTAGAAAGACAAGGAGATTTAAGTGATTTTGAATTAATTAATAGATTCAATTGGTTGAATAATCTAAGAAAAATAGATATTAATTCATTATTTAATTCTTTGACTGAAGCTTTAAATCAATTAAATAATAATAAAATAGTTAAATGAGTTGAAAATTTTAATGAAAAGAACCTAACTATAATAATATTTATATAACTGATTGAATGTTATGCTTTTTCACTAATATAATTGATTTCTTTATCCTATAATAAATCTAAATTAAATATCTCTAACTGTTGTAAAAAACAATCCAAATTTGTCAACATTTTAAGTATCAATGAGATTTTTTCTAAATGTCTAACTTGAGTTATATTAATATTTGGATATTGGTTCAAAAAAATAAAAAAAAAAAATATTTATATACTTCTTTTCCTTCTTCGATTCGTATATACGACTCCGACAAAACTTAACAATGACACGGCTATTACTATTATTACAATAATTTCCCATGGAAAAGCTGGTGGAACTTGAGGTCCCATATATTTTACGAAATTAAATGTAAACGTAAAAAATGAAGAGGACCATTTTACCTCCCATTCGTTTCTAACTGCATAACCAGTCTTTCCGTTTGATATATAAATCACGGGATATTGAAAATCTTGAATCCATTCAGTTAACTCTTTGTATAAATTTATTTCTTCTGTCTCATTTGCGAACCAAATATTAAATATTAAATCATCACACGTTTCATTGTAATTAAATCCCATATTAGCGGAACCCGTATAAGGCCAAGTTGTTAAAGGTGTTGGAATATAATGAGGATATGGGACAACGGGATATCCAGAATATGGGTAGTCCGAAATTACAGGATAACCTGATGAATTGATAGGTGATCTTTCAACAACTCCCGGACTTTGCAAATATGCTTGAATGTATCCAAGATCGTTAAATCGAGCGTGAAATGGTGAAATTGCAAATCCATCATTTGAAAAAATGGGATAAGTAGCAGCGGGGTCTGTTAATGGCTTAAATAATGCTCCATATGTATTAGGTTCATCTTCCACGGCATCTATTTTACATCCAATCCTTGTAAGAGCTTCTTCTAAAGCGTCTTTAGCATCCTCGTGAGCTTGATCCCAATGATATTCCATAGTATAAATTGGAGTAACACTTGCTGCAACTCCTTCCCAATCATCATCTGTGTCATATAAGCTATGAGCATTGCATATAGGTTCCCAGAATGTATCATTGAGAAGTGCTTCTCTTGCTTTAGTAACATCAAAATAAGCAAGAGGTGTGGTCGGGTCATAATATTCATTCGATTTTCCTAAAAGACCTCCAGAACGTACTACTCGACCTGCCTTAGTTACGTCAATATATGTGTTATAATCAAAAGCATAGGAGAGTGCTTTTCTAAATGCGCGATTTATACCATTGGCTTCTATGCTTTTAGCAGTACCAATAAAAGAAGTTTCGTTTCCATAACCTCTTGGAATAATATAGTAAGTTAAATCATAATTAATGTCAGACCAATATTTTAAATATGTTTCATCAATGCAATTTAAAACAATTGTTTCTCCATATGATTCGATACCCATATCAACGTAATTCGCACCAACAGCAGTCGTAATAGTACTATATTCTATTGGTTCCCATTCACGATCCGTAGCGTAATCGATGTCTCCTGAAATTAAAGCATTGGTTCGTGTTTGATATCCTGACTGACCATGTGGAAAAGCTTGTATAGCCACTTCTTGAAGCATGTGCCATCCTTCTGCTTGCTGAGCTGATGCATTCCACCAATTATCATTTCTATGCATTTTTCCTAAACCCGTGACATCATCATGGCTTTCGAAAATATAAGGGCCTGTACCTATTAAATGTCCTGGAAAGACAGAGGGATTACCTTGCGGAAAGGAGGGATTATTTCCATACCCTAATATTGGAACCTCGAAATAATCTTTGTATGCTTGCATTGAAATAAATTCAAAATTTGCAAGATAATTTGGACCTGAACCCCAATCATTGAAGTAAACTCTAACTGTACCTCCCGATTGTTTATCATCAAGTATTGTTACATTTTGAAATCGAGGGAATCTAGCATAAAGAGCCCCCTGACTTCCATTATAATATTTATCCATAGACTGAGGATAATTAGCATAGACACCAGGGGTTAACTTTGATACATTCCAGCTGTTTGTTGCATAGTCATCCCATTCATCTATTTTCATCCAGTAAATGGGTCTAGTCACAGTAATACTACTTTCAGGATAATCTGGAAGAGCATTGTTTATATCTCCAAGAATGACAAAGGTTCTATCAATATTCCATTTACATACGGTAGCATTCCAATCTGAACCATCGTGAAATTTAACATTTTCTCGAAGTGTTATGTCCATGTAATCAATCCCCTCATATGCCATGAAGCCTTTAGCAGTATGTTCTATTGGTCTATTGTGAATGGTCCAATTTTTTGCGATTACAGGTATTAAATTATCAAGACTTCCATTTTCTGCATTATATGGCCATAAGTATAGAGGTTCAAGAGCATTATATAAATAATAATCACCATAACTCGCATCATAAGCTTCCATGCTCCAATGTTCAATGGTTGATTGTGGACCAGCAGTTCCTACTGTAAAAGTTGGGATTTCCAGAAGTTCTTGAGCTGCTATGGGCATTGTTAATTGAATCGTGGGTAAAAAGAATGAGGCTAATAAAAGAGTAATGATTAACATGTTTGTATTTTTTTTCATTTTAATCTCCTTTTTTTTAAAACAACACGTTTTTAAATTATTGTATATATTAAATTACCATTGGTAATTTAAATAATTAAATTAACGATGGTCATATATATAAAAGTTTCTAAAAATTATTACATTTTTGGAAATCATGATTCATAAAGTAAAAGAGATTTTACATTTTGTCGATAATGATTGAAAATAATTATGATAATGATCAAAAACAAAAAGAAGATACTAATTGATGATAACAGTTCTCATCACAAATCTATAAAAATAGATTGGGGAAGGCAAGGTGGAGTATTTTTAGCATACATCATTGTTTTGCTAGGTTATTATGGAATCGTTGCTAATATAGTAATGTACCAAGGTAATAATGAATGGTTGTCCTTTACAGAAATGGATAGAACCATTCTTTTTTGGACATTTAACGTGTATGGGCAAACATTCTTTTTACCAATATTATTGCTGTTCTTTACTTGCTTTTTTTTAACATACAAAGAAGATATTCCTCATTATGGAATTAAAGCGTCAATATGGATTGCGCCATTTTTAATAACTGAAGCATTTATATTATATTTCATTATGTATGGTTTTAACATTGAACCATTTATCTATCAATTTGGAGATGGAAGGGGTTATTTAAATATATTGATAATATTCACCACAACATTTATTGGTGCTATAAGTGGAATGAAAGCAAAACAATTTGTTGAATTAAAGAGAAATATTTGAGGAGGTATTAAAAAAATCAGAAATCTTTATAGTCAATTTCATAAATTATAATTATATTAAAAATAGGGGATATAATGGTTAAAAAACAAAAAAATATGATAAAATATATCATCAGACGAATATTGATGATGATTCCAATGTTATTAATTGTTCTAACTTTAACTTGGTTTTTATCGCGTATGATGTCTATAGATCCAGTCACAAATAAAATCGCAGGGGCTATAACTGATCCTGAAGCTTTGGAGGCATATTTACAAAGTATAGGATATTATGATCCATGGTTTGTTCAACTAGGATCTTATTTTTTAAAATTTTTTACGGGTGATTGGGGAGATTCCTATGTAGTCTTTGAAAATCAACCCATTATAAACATAGTTTTTGAGATTTTCCCAAGAACTATTGAGTTGATGATTATTCCTATAATTCTAACTCCTATTATTGCTGTTAAACTTGGAGTATCTTCATCAGTACAAAAAGATAAAAAAAAAGATATGCTGATTAGGACAGTAGCAATTTTGGGAGCAGGATTTCCCGTTTTTTGGATTGGTTCTATGGCTCAAATATTTTTTGGTTATTTTTTAAACCTATTTACAAGAGGTAGCCTTGATTTTCCCGTATTTTTCTCAAATTCAACTAGAATAAATAGTATTATTCCTGATAATGCTCCAACTACTGGTTTTCGCCTTATTGATTGTATTATTTATAATGATCAGGTCTATTTATGGGATACTATATTGCACCTGATAATTCCAGCTTTATGTATAACTTTTGTTTCATTGGCTAATATAACAAGACAAACCCGATCTAGCATGTTGGATGTATTAAATCAAGATTATATAAGAACAGCTAGAGCAAAAGGAGTCATAGAAAAAGATGTTATTAACAAACATGCTCTCCGTAATGCATTATTGCCTGTTAGTAATCTTATTATTCAAGGGACAGCTACTGCCTTACTTGGTTCTTTCTTTATCGAAATAACTTTTGTTTATAAAGGTTATGGATATTATATGGTAGCGGCGATTGTTTTGGGAGATTATTTACTTATAAATGGATTGTTAATAGTTGCAACAATAATAATTCTTAGTGGAACCTTAGTTGCTGACGTGATGTATACTATTATTGATCCAAGAATAACATATAGATAAAATATTATATAATTAAAGAGGATCTAAGAATGATTGAACAAGATTATGAAATGAAAAATAGAAACTACAATCAAAAAAACTCACAAAAGAAAAAGCAAGTAATACGATTTATAAAATTTTATTTAATACCTGGTTGGCGAGATCCTGACTTCACAGCTCAAGAGCGTGAAATAGATAAAATAAAATCAAAAAGAAAATTATTTCGACATCTTCTTAAACCATTAACAATTCTAGGAATAGTTTTACTTCTATTTATACTTTTTATAACAATATATGCTCCTTGGTTGACACCTTTTCCATTACAAGAAATTATCCCCCCTTATTCGCCTACAGAGGGTATGCCATGGTCACCCCCTTCAATTGATCACCCTATGGGAACTGCGATAAAAGGATATGATGTATTAGCAAAAATAATTTGGGGCGCAAGGACAACAATTTTAACAGCAATAATTCCTGTATCCATATCAATTGGAGGCGGCCTCATATTGGGAACAATTGCGGCATATTTTGGAAAATATGTAGACTATGTCATGATGCGCTTTGTAGATGTTATCTATGCATTTCCTACTTTAATTTTAGTCATCATCCTTGCTCCGATGTTGAATGATCAACTAATCACCATTCTAATAGTATTTGGTATTCTCTTCATACCATTCAATATCAGATTTATGCGATCGATAGTTTTACAAGTTAAGCAGCTAGATTTTATTCACGCTGCTAAAGTTGGAGGTGCAAAAAAATTTAAAGTAATGTTTAAACACATCGTACCAAACGCACTCTCACCAATGTTAGTAGCTTTTTTTGGAGGTGCCGCTATAGCTATAATAGGTTTAGCAAGTTTAGCCTATTTAGGATTTTCACCTGATAATGTTGCAAGTTGGGGTGCTGATATATGGGATGCCCAATTAAAATATAGTAACTTATCTGCCTCTATTTGGCCTGGGGTTTTTATAGGAATTACTGCAATAGCATTCATATTAATTGGCGACGGGTTACGCGACGCATTAGATCCACGATTAAAGTTATAAAAGGAGGAAATTAAAATTTCAGAGCATTCATTATTATTTTATATTGGTTATCCATTCAATTTTGGAATGGCTATAATAGATTCAATTGTTGCAGTGTTAGTTTTATATATTATTTCATCTATGATCAACAAACACATACCAGAAGATAAACAAATCCCTAAAAGAGAACATAAGAGATGCACGGCCATAGTTTCCCTCATACTTTTAGTTATTAGCATTGACATTAGGGTCATGCTAGAGTTTATATGGGGTTATGTTGAAATATTTGTGATTTTCACGAATGATTTTTTAATGTTAGGAATTCTGAGTATAATTTTTTATTATTTATACAAGAAACGCATTATTAGATTTGGTCCTATTGTTGAGAAGAAGTTTTTTAACAGTCCTTTTCTAAAAATTTATAATATATTTATTATTTTAATTTGGATAGGTGCAATATCATTCATTCCTATTCCACTCTTGGACATTCCGATAAATCATCCTGATGTTTTTGAATTAGGATTTTATTGGGCAGCTTTAACAGTTGTAATTAATATTGTTTTTACGTTTTTGATTAATAATATTCGCTCAATTGAAAATAGAATTCCTAAACAGCCTCTCAAGTATGCTATGTTTTCAGGTGGGCTTATATCATTTGGAATCTGGGCGATACAACTTATAGTCTTTGAATTATATTTAAAACGAGTATTTGGAATTCCTCTCTGGGAACAGGATATTCGAATATTAATCGGTGTAGTTACTAGTATTTACATAATTATACTTATCGTGTCATTAAAAAAAAGATTTTTACCAAAAGCTAAAGAACAAAGTAAAACAAGAGTTCAAAAAGTATTAGTAGAAATGAAAGTTCAAGCTTCAAATGAGCTTGATTCGGTGATGGATAGGACAGGGGCAAAAGAATTACTCAATGTAAAAGATCTCACGACTTATTTTTATACTGAAGAAGGCGTGGTTCATGCTGTGGAAAATGTTTCTTTTAAAGTTAATGAGGGAGAAGTATTAGGCTTAGTAGGTGAAACAGGTTGTGGAAAATCTGTAACTGGTTTATCGATCCTTCGTTTAATCAGACCTCCAGGAAAAATCAGAAATGGAAATGTTTTTTTTAATGGAGTTGATCTCTTAGAAAAATCCGAAAAAGAAATGTTAGAATATCGTGGAAAAGACATAACAATGATATTTCAAGATCCGCTTAATTCTCTTAATCCAGTTTTTAAGATAGGTAAACAAATTTCTGAAGTATTTTTATTACATATGCTAGATGAATTGCTTGTTGAAGCTTCTAAAGATGACAATATGAGTATTTATAGTTTAGCTCGAAAATGGAGTATCGATTTGTTGAAAGATTTAAATATCCCCCATCCCGAAGTAATAATTGATCGATACCCTCACGAATTAAGCGGTGGAATGCGGCAAAGAGTTCAAATTGCAATCGGATTAGCATGTAGACCTAAATTATTAGTTGCTGATGAACCAACTACAGCATTAGATGTCACGATTCAAAATCAAATCTTAAAACTAATGATAGAGCTTCACAAGAAATACAAAACAACCATATTATTTATTTCTCATGATTTTGGAATCATTACAAAAATGTGTAATTATGTTGCTGTCATGTATAGTGGTTCAATAGTCGAATATGGAAAAATTCAAGCATTATTCACAAGACAATATCATCCTTACACGATGGGTTTAATTAAGTCTATTCCAGTTGTTGGAAAACAGAAAGATACTCTATCTATCATACCTGGAATGGTTCCTAATTTAATTTATCCCCCTTCAGGATGTAGATTTCATCCAAGATGTCAATACTGTTTCGAACCTTGTGAATCATTAATGCCTAAAAATATTAAGATAGACGAAGAATATTTTGTTGCCTGCCACCTTTATGATCCAGAATATAAAGAATTAGCAGAAATTGCTTTAAAAAAAATAGAAGAAATTCAAAATAAAACAATATGACTTTATAAAAACTAGAGGTATTTATAATCTTGATTAATATAATAGAAAATATTGTATTTCCCCTAATTTTGTTCGTAATTGGCTTGATATTAACAAAACGATTTTTATTTTATAAAAAATGGAAATATTCAACAAAAATAACGCTTGTAATAAATTTAGTATGGTTATTGTTAAATATAGTTCTGCTATTTATTGTTTCAATTTTTTTTGAAAATTTTTGATATTTTGTAAT
>JBHLME010000180.1:0-6636 GCA_048938445.1 Promethearchaeota archaeon
CATATAATGAAAAAATTTAAGGAATGGTGCATCCAATTCATTACTTACTTCTAAAAAAAAAGTGATATTTATGTTAATATTTAAATTTTTAGCGATATGTGGAATGGTTAGTCCAATCATATATACAGCGATGTGGGTTATTATTGGGAGCTTTCAATCAAATTATAGTCATATTAAAGATGATATAAGCTCGCTGTTTGCCGTGGGAGCACCTAATAGACGGAAATCTCAGTTACTAGTCATTATTGAAAGCGTTTTATTATTCGTATTTTTCATTGGATTACATCAAGCAATTAATGATGGGAGTGTTTCTATTATTGGCCCCATTTTATTGCTAATTAGTTCAATTTTAGGAATGCTCGTTGCTTTCTTTTTCCCTCTTGATGAAGGAGGAGAAATGACTACTTATAAAGGAAAGGGGCACATAACACTTGTTGTTTTAATGGGAATTTTCGCTATAGCTGGGATGGTAGCTTTATGGGTTCGATTAATATTTGTACCAGTATGGAGTGGTTTTGCGATATTCTCACTTATATGCGCAGTTTTATCATTAATCGGAGTAGCTATTTCAGCAAAATTTGCCGCAGGTAATTATAGGGGCTTAATTGAACGAATTATGGTTACTCCATTTCAACTATTCTACTTTGTTCTAAGTCTAATGGTATTTCTAGTTAATTAAAGTAGATATCGTTTATTCTCTAAAGGATATAATCACATTATTTTTTTTTAGATTTACTTTTTTAAAATGAATTTTCATAGCGATCTAAGTAAGCAAATTCGTCTAAAGGTTTTCTTGGTGGCCTCTGTTTTTCTCCTAATTTCATATTATCAGATAAAACGGGATTGACTTCATTAGAATGTTTTCCAACATTAACTAAGGTAATTAGTCTCATTTCATTTGGGATATTAAGGATTTCTTTAACTTTATCTTCATTAAATCCTGCAATTGGATGAGCAACAAGTCCCAATTCGGTTGCTCTCAATATAATGAATCCTGTGGCCATTCCTGTATCAAATAAATAATAAAGTCTTTCTCCTAATATGCAATCATTTTCAGGTTTACTCACAACTCCAATAATTAGAGATGCTTTTTTTACCCAAGCATTAGTAGGAGGTAAAGTATCAAAAATTTTGCTTAAAACTTCTTTATTTTTCACGAAAATATATTTCCAAGGTTGATTATTCATACAAGAAGGGGCTAGTTTTGCAGATTCTGCAAGGTCTTTTATTAAATCATCCGTTATTTCAACGGATTCAAGTGACCTATAAGCTCTTCTCTTATTTATAGCTTCTTTAACTTCCATTAATCATCACCAAAAAAATTTTTTTTAAAATTTTATTAATTCAAGTCAAATATTTCAAATATTGTTATGATAAATGAGAATTTCAAACTTTATCTTTAAAATAATTAAGATTTTTTTGAATATTAGTTAGAAATTCAATATATTGCAGGTAATTGGTTAATAATTTATAAATTGGATTTAAATAGATTTCCTTTTTTTTGTTTATAAAAGACTTCATATGAACTATATATTCTATATAGAAATAATAACGATCTATATATTATAACCTTTAACTTTATATTTACTCAATAATGTCCTTACACAGAGAAAGAAAGAAAATTGGGTTAAAAAAATAATGGAAGAAAAAAAAAATGAAAAAAAACCATCAAGAGAAGAAAATATCTAAAAATTGATGGAAAAATATCTCATAGACATTATGAATTTACGCATTCATAATGAGTTTAAATAATTTTGTAAAAGCGTAAGTTAATATGTCTTTTCTTTTATTATATTTGTATACTAAAATAAAAATAATTAACAAAATTCAAAAGGAAGTAAAAAATGGTAGAATTAGTTCATTGGTCCGATTTACATTTTGGTTCTTCAGAGTTTAAGATAGAATATTTAGAAAATTTTATTGAATATGTTAATAATAAGAAACCTGATGCAGTTATCTGCACGGGAGACTTCACTCACCATGCAAGAAAGCATGAGTATATTCAAATTTCAGAATTAATAAAAGAAATAAAGGTACCAATGTTAAATGTCATTGGCAATCATGATTCTTTAAATCATGGAGTTGTTTTTTTTGAAAGATATATTGGTCCGAGAAGATTAATCTTAAAAATAGAAAATAAAGAGATCCTTATAATAGGTATTCGAAGCTCTCGAGATAATACTTCTGAAGGTGAAGTAGGTGACGAGCAGCTTGAATGGATAATTAACCAAATAAAAAAAAATAAGGAAAAATTCAAGGTTCTCGCTTTGCATCATCATGTTGTTGCTGTTCCAAGTGCGGGATGTAAAAGATCAACCCTCGTTGATGCTGGAGAGATACTTCAAGTAGCTCAAGATTATGAGATTGATTTAATTCTTCAAGGACACCGGCACGTTCCTCATGCCTGGATCTTTGGAAATAGCATATTATTATATTGCGGTACATCTACTTCAAATAAAGTAAGAGCAGATGATACGCCTTGTTTTAATGAAATATCTATTTTTGAGGATAAGTTGGAAGTGCAAGTCGTTGATTCCCAAACACTAAATAGGCACCTTTTAATAAGTCAAAATCGAGGTAAAATTGATTACCTCAAGCCAAGAAACGACAGGATAAATCATTTAATTAAAACAAATATTTTCTAAAAAATCACTGAAAAGGTAGATTTATTGATTTTATTACTCTATCTCTCTTTTTAACTTATTGTTTTAAAATTAATCTCATTTCCTTTTCTATCAAAGCATTTAGTACAATTCAAATTGTAAGGATATCCTATTATAAAATGAAATTGCATTTTTTTGAAAATACTTTGTAAATCTTTAGAGGATGGGTTTGGATTTCCCGTAGGATGAGAATGCACCGTTCCTTTAAGTGATAAATCAAAAGGGATTCTATTTGGAAAAAATACCCCAGAAGAAGTATTTGTTAAAGCACCAGGAGGTAAAATAAATTCAGTAACAATATTTCCCTCCACTCTTAAAAGTCCCAAAATTTCATTTGGGTGATGCTCTTGACATAACCCAAAAATACCATTCAGTAATTCCTTCTTAATGAAAATTTCATTTAATGTAATATTATTGATAAAAATAATGATATCATTTATTATTTCAATGATCATAGGTGCTTTTTTGCGTTTCCATAAATATAAAGAAGGGATTATATTCTCTATTTTTTTATTCATTTCTCCCTTTTGATTTATTAAAATTACTTGTGGTTTTTTAGGATAATTACTATAGTTAATCTCAATAAAACTTCCATTTTTTATCGGAATCTTAAGGTGAGTAATAAGATTATCGACTAAGATTACATTAGGATAATGTTCAATTATGTTTTGGTATTGTTCCTTTAAGTTTTCCATAATTATTTTATTTTATATTATAATTATCTTGATTAAGGACTATAATCCTTTAAGAGAATTTTAAATTTATTGTAGAAAGGAAAATTTATTTATTATTTTTAAGGAATTTTTGTTAAAATTATAATTTTTCACATTTTCAAATTAAATTTTAAATCATTTCATTAGGAATCTAAATGTGAGTAAAAACAACAGGATAAAAATTAATTAAAAAAAAATCAAGTTATGGTTAGATGATTTATCATTAGAATTTTATTGATGAATTAAACCCAAAATATTTCTATATCAAAAATCCCTTTTTACAAATAAGAATTATTTCACATATGAAGAAAATCATATGTATACTATCTTTATTTTTTTCGTTTTTTTTCAAATGCTTTATAAATATCCCAAACCTTATTCATAACTTCATCTATATTTTGTTTTTGTTCTTCTGGATCATTCAGTAACCTTATTAATCTCTGTTTATAGATATCTAAAATTTCCTTAACTGCATTATCGCGTTCAGTTTGACTCATATTAATAAGATCTCCATGAAGTGTATGACTCTTCGTTTGCCATTCCTTTACGGTAAGCCAAGAAATACCTTTAGCTGCATTGAGGGGAATGTTAAAGAAATTAGTGATGAGTTGAGCAACTCCGTCAGCAACTTCTTTTATTCTCGGGTTCAATTCTACTTTACTATATTCTGCTTCAAGTTCTTGTATTTTTTTAGTATTAAAATTAAAATTTTTAGATATAGTTATATCACCTTAAATTCCAATTTATATTCCATATTTATCAAAATAGAATTTTTATAAAAATTTTTGTATGGTATAGTGTTAAAGTTGCCAAGGTACAATTAAGTCAATTTTTTTGCAAAAAATACTATATTTGGTTTTTCTCAGTAATTATTAAATAGCTAATTTTCTAATTTTTGGAAAAAATGCACCAGTTCTATTCTGATACTCTTTATATTTTTCTCCGAAACGCATTATTAGATCTTTTTCTTCAAAATAAATCATAATTGGTATATAAATTATGATATAAATTGCAAATAGAATGACTAAAAACCAAGAGTTAACGAAAAATCCTAATGCTATAAAGGTTGGAAATTCTCCAAGACTCTGAGGATGGCGAATGTATTTATAAATTCCACCATACATTTTTGTTTCGATTGAAGGTTTTAAAGTTTCAACACCCGCATCCTTTATACCTTTAAACATAATTATACAACAGGGGATAGTAATAATTAATGCTACCAGAAAACTAATAAAATAATTTTGATCGACCCTCCAGTTCAAAAATGAAAGCGGAAACCATAGCCATAAAATTGCATTGATTACAATGATAAATTCAAAAATACCGCTAATTGTCCGCAGAATTTCACTTTCTTTCCAAACTTTTTCACCACGTTTTTTTAATCGTTTCATAGGTTGGATACTGATAGTATAGAACAAGCTAAAGAGAAATAAATTTAATATCAATAAGGAGAAGTTAATCCATTCGATAATCATATCATTAGTTAAACTATTATTAAAAGACTTTATATCAGTAGTTATTCATCTTATTTATTTTATTTGGAGCTAATAATTGCAAATTCATAAGTCCTACTCGATCAAACCTTTAATAAATGAGATTAACTGTTTAAGTCTTGGCTTTTATATAAATAATATTTAAAAAAAAATTAGTGTATTTTAAAACTGAATATACCCTTTTTACGCTTTTCTAGATATTGCTGGTGGTACTCTTCTGCTTCCCAGAATGTACTGGCTTGTACAATTTCAGTCACAATTGGTCTTGAAAACATTCCGCTCTTATCAAATTTCTCTTTGGCTTTTAATGCTACTTGTTTTTGTTCTTCATCGTGATAGAAAATCGCAGAACGATATTGAGAACCAATATCTGGACCTTGTCGATTAGGTGTCGTAGGATCATGATTCTTGAAGAAATGATCTAAGAGTTCTTCATATGAAATTTGTTCTGGATCAAAAATTATCTCCACTGATTCAGCATGACCCGTTTTATGAGAACATACATCCTCATAAGTTGGATTGTCATAATGACCACCAGTATATCCTACACGTGTATCTAAAACACCCTTTAATTTTCTGAAAGAAGCTTCTACTCCCCAAAAACATCCAGCGGCAAGGGTTGCTTTTTTGCTCTTCATATTAATTACATAGAAATCTTAAATGAAAAATTCTCATATAATATAACATAAATCATTCATGTAAAATCATTATATTTGATAAATATTCGATGACAGATAGAATTAAAAAATAAAGAGATATGAAAATTTAATCTGATTTTTCGAAAAAATAAGATTTATTTATTGCGCTTTTCATATTTTTTATATTTAGAAATTTAATAAGTCTAATATAAAGTGAAATAACAATTTCAATACCATCGTCAGTAAGAGAAGGAACGCGTACTACCAATGCGCTTGTAAAAAAAAAATACTTAATAATTTATATTTTAATAATGACATTAGGGGCTCAACCCACGATCATTTTCGTTTGGTACTTTTGGCAATTAATGCCAATACAAGATACGATCTTTTTTATAATATTTCCATTCATTTTTTTTCTCGGAATAATCTTATTAATAATATGTTCAACATTAGTAGCGAAATTTTTTCTCATTTTTGCTAATCTATTTCACAAACCACGGGAGGGTACATTCTTAAGGGATAAAAAGGATAAAGATTATTGTTATTGGAGTTTAAGAGCTGTAATTAGGAAATGGCCAACATGGTTAGCACGTCAATTATCACTTCCTTTTTTAGAATTATTCGTTGCTAAAGTTTTAGGTTTAAAGACTTCATATTCTTCATGTTTAAATGAAGGATGGGCGGATTGTGAATTCATTGAATGTGGAAAAAATGTCAAATTAGGACAAGGGAGTATTATCATGTCAAATATCCTTATAAAAGATAAATTAATCATAAAAAAAGTATCAATTGGAGATAACGTAATCATCGGAGCCCATTCTGTAATATTACCAGGTACAGTCATTGGTGCTAATACAATCGTGGATTCAATTACCATGACTACTATAAATCAACAACTTAAAAGTGATTGCTTGTATTCTGGACAACCTGCAACGAGAGTAAGCAGTTCTCAGCTTGATTTTGAGAAAAATGGGATTGAGAATAGTATTTTCCAAAGAGAAGACATGAAGTCATATGATCCAGAGGATCTACGAACTCATGAAAAAGAGCTAACAGTTCCTTTCCATAAATATGTCTTGTCTGGTTTTTTTATCATCGGTGCTTCATTTATCTTACCAGGATTTCTCTT
>JBHLME010000057.1:0-26994 GCA_048938445.1 Promethearchaeota archaeon
AATCGTTTAGAGTAGGAAAAAATGAAGCAAAGATGAGACTTTCTATTTTAAAGAAGTCCCTAGATTTAGATGCTCTTATTTCTTCCTTGAAATCCGAAGTGGAAAATCTTAAAGTTCTAAACTTAGAAAAATTAGAAGATATTATTCTTTGCTTCAATCTTCGTAAAAAGAGGCAATGATCTCATCAACATTGCTTTCAATGTTAAACTTGTTTTTGAAATAATCACAAATGTTTTTTATGTCTCTCCTTAAAAGAGACCGTGAATTTGGATGGTCAGTTGTTACTGATTGCAACCAATCTATTATTAATATATTTCCTTCTTCATCTATAACTATATTGAATTCTCCGAGATCACCATGAATTAATCCAACTTTTTGAAAAATAGTTTTTACTTGTTCAATTATATGATCGAAAATATATTCTGGATCATCAATACTTTTATAATATACTAACTCTTTACCTCTCAGATACTCCATTACAATCATATGCCTGTTATATCCTATCGGTTTGGGTGTATTTAAGTTAAGAGAAAAAATCTGATTCAGTGATTCAAATTCTTTTTTAGCAGCAAGTCTATTAACATATAACCATGATAAATGAGATCTTTCACCTACTAGGTCGCGCAAATTTTTTATATTTTTAAAGCTTGTCCGTCCCATTCGATAAATCTTTAAAGCATATATGTTCTCATCATCATCCATACAACTATATACATCAGATTCCTTTCCTTTTCCTAATATTGGCCCAAGATGAGCGATTATTTTTTTTTCAACTAATGCACGTAAGCCCAATAAATCATAAGCTTGTGAGTTAAGAGTATATGCGATGTCATATTTTGAAGAATCTCGAATGATCAAGTCAAATTTATGGACTTTTTTCAAGCGAAATAAAGTCTCCTCGATGGGATACCGTGAATAAAATTTAATATCATTTATTTTCACGAATTTAGATCTCTTCATGCCTAATTCTATTGCCATTAAGATCCTAAAATCTTCTTTTTCTAATCTGGTAAGAAGTTTTGCCGCTTCCACATACTAATGGTTAGATTTTTCACTTTTAAGATTTATCAAATTAAAAAAATAAATTAGAAAAAAATTATCGAATGAAGATATAATCTATATATGTGTAAAAAAAATAACAAAATTTGACAAAACTTGGAATCTCAATCACTAACAATGCAAAAATATTAAGCCCAAAGAATATGAGGAGATCTTGAGTTAAAATTAAATAGCTTTCCTCAGTCTGTGCTTGAAATTTGAATAAAAAGATCCCCTGACTTAAATATAGTATTATACCGATACAGGTAATAATACCAACTAAAGACACTATTATCACTTGTTCATCTCTTTCATAAATACCAATTAATATAGTTATAATATAGCAGGTTAGAGTGATAAACATGATGATATTTGATATTGTTAGCCAATTATGATATCCAGTAATCGGTATGCTTAAAGAATTACCTGAAACAGGGGATAATATAAAATTTGATAAATTTACCATTGATAGGAGTGGTAGCATGATAGATAATACTGAAAAAATTAGATAAAGTCTAATTGTAAATAATTTAGTAAAATGGATTTTATCTGTCTTTAATTCTAATTTGGCGTTTTTTAACATTTCTTCAAGTTTAACCTTAATATTTTTTGGTATATCATCCATGAGGAGGGTAAGCTGAATGGAATCATCTGGATAATTTGAAAGTAATTCTACCATTGATTCATAACCCCTTTCAAGCCTTTTTTTATTGGAATCAGGGCCATTCCATATATATAGTTTTTTTTTATCCTCATCTAAAAAGGCGGCTAAATCATGTAAGAGTAGGTTTTTATTCTCTTCAAACCAATTATTTTCGTTTTCTTGGTAAATATACGTTCTTAACATTTTTAAGTAGTTTAACGCATCTCAAAATTAATTTATAAGTGGATAATAAATATAAGTATTATTCATATAAAGAGTTACTATTATTCGATTCTATCTTTTATTTCATCCCACAAATCATTTATATATGTCTGATAAATTTCAATATCATCTTTGCTAATATCTTTAAACCTTTTTTGAGCTTGTAAATACTCCTCAAATGGCTTCCTCTTAGAGGGAACTAAATATTTCTTACTATCCCTTGATAATTGAAATTTACCGTTTATTATCTCATATAAAGGCCAAAATCCCGTCTCAACAGCAAGCTTGCCAATTTTTATTGATTCTTTTGGATCATAACCCCATCCAGGAGGGCATGGTGCAAGCACGTGTATGTATTTAGTACCTATCATACTTCTTGCTTTTTTAAATTTCTCATATATATCTATTGGATAAGAACTATTAGAAGTTGCAATATAAGAGATTCCATGAGCTTCCATTATTTTTGGCATATTTTTTTTAGGTCTCATTTTTCCCCCAGGGGTTGTTGCAGTAAATGCTCCTAGAGGTGTGGAACCACTTCTTTGAACTCCTGTGTTCATGTATGCTTCATTATCATAACATGCATAAATAAAATTGGTCCCTCGCTCGGCTGCACCGCTCAGTGCTTGAATTCCTATATCTGCAGTTCCCCCATCACCTGCGAATGCAACTACGCATATCTCATTGCTCAATCCTTTCTCTTCTAATGAGGCGACTATACCAGAGGCAGCTGCCCCAGTTGTAGCGAAAGGAGTATGAAGGACTGAAACTTGAGTGGTGCAAAAACCCTGCATTCCATGTAGAACGGTGAGACATGACGCTGGTACTGTTAAAATAGTTTTTGGTCCAAGTGCTTTAAGTGCAAAACGATATGTTAGTGCCATTGAACAACCTGCGCACATTCTCGTTCCGGGATAAATATATTCTTCTTCTTGCAAATCCATTATTTTTACCATGTTCAAATCCTCTCTTAATTATAATTCCAATTCCTCTAATTTCAATCCTAAAAATTCGGTAATGTTAGTTATATCTCCTTTATCAGCTTGTTTCAACGTTTTTTGAACACCTTCAATTAAATGCTCATCCTTAATATCTCTTCCACCTAATCCAACAATAAATCCTTTTATAAAGGGAGCGTCTTTTAATCCATAGAGAGCTGCTTTTAATTCATAACATAAAACCCCTTCATATCCATATCCGACGGCCCTATCAAAAACAATTATATTCTTTTTCTCCTTGAAAAATTCTCGTAATTGCATTGCAGGAAAAGGTCTGAATAATCGTAAGCAAACAAGTCCTATCTTGATACCTTTATCTCGAAGCTTTTTTACAACACTTCTTGCTTGTGCTGACACGGATCCCATTGCAAATATAATCGAATCTGCGTCTTCAGTTTTATGTGTTTTAAATAATCCATTTCCATAAGACCTACCGAATTTATTAGCAAATTCATCATGTACTTCTTGAATAATATCAATGGAATTTTCTAATGCTTTTTGTAAGGAATACCTAAACTCGTAATACCCTGGTGCCGTTCCTTCTGCTCTTTTTATGATGTCTGGAGTAGTTACTGGTCCTACACCCTTTATATTAGTGATATCAGATAAATTTATATGATGGATTAAAGGAGGTAAAAACGCATCAATATCTTTTTGGTTTTCTAACTCGAGGGGCATCATCGTATGAGAAAGTATGTAACCATCATAAGCGACTATAGTTGGAATATATATTCTAGGATCTTCAGCAATTTTAAATGCTTGAATATTGGTATCGTAAATCTCTTGATTATCCTCACACATGAATTGAATCCATCCTACATCCCTAATCGTTATGAAATCACTATGGTCATCCCAGACACTCCAAGGGGCCCCACAGCTACGTGTTGCTAAATTTATAACTATTGGTAGCCTAGTTCCTGAAGCCCAAGGTAACATTTCATACATCAACATCAAACCATGAGCTGATGTTGCTGTACCCACTCTTGAACCAGTAGCTGAAGCTGCACAACAAGCGGCTGCAGCAGAATGTTCTGATTCAACCATCAAGAATTTAGCATCCATCTTACCTTGATCAATAAACTCTGAAATTTTTTCTACAACAGGACTTTGAGGAGTAATAGGATAAGCAGACATGACTTCTACTTTAGCATGTCTTAAAGCGTAAGCAGCGGCGTGATTACCGGTTAAAATTTTCTTTTTTTTCTCTTCTTTCATTCAATCTGCACCTCTTCCATTGATATTGCGTTTGCGGGGCATTCTTCCTTACATATTCCACACCCCTTACAATATTCCATGTTAATTTTAGGTGGGATTGTCCTTGAAACTACTCCTTCGGGACAATATAGCCAGCAATTAAAACAACTTGGTTTACCTGACTTTGAAGGTATGCATTTTTCTAGATTAATAATTGGTTTCAACTTGCTCCAAGTTCCGGTTCTTCCAGCTTCACCAATCACGGGTTTCTGAATGGATGCGAGTATTTTTTGATAATCTTTTTTCTTACTTGTCATTGAAAGACCACATTTTTCTTCCAAATTATATATATATCCTCTTTAATAGATGACTTATAACAATAATGGAAGTATTTGAAAATTAAAAACTTTAATCTTTTATATTTATAAGTTTTTTGAAAAAATTAAACATATATATACCTTATTTTATTAAAGATGTGAAGTTGAAAGAGTAGTTAACTAAAATAATACTCATATATAAGAAATTTACAATAATTCACTAAAAACGATAATGTCGAAGCTTCAAGAAAGTGAGAGGGCATCCTATATCAAGTACAAATTGATTGTTGAAAATTCAAGTGATCTTGTTATGATATTAAACGAAGATTTAACAATCGATTATACAAATAAAACTGCTCATTTAGTACTTTTAAATTATTCTGAAGAAGATCTTTTTGGACGCAACATTGAAGATTTTATACAATTAAAAGATTTTTTAAAAGTCTCTGGACATTTTAAAGATGTGTTTGATTCAGGGGAGGAATCGTTTGAGGTTCGAATGCTTCATAAAAATGGTCATTATATTTGGTTTGAGTCGAAATTAAGAGCATTTCTAGATGAAAATGATGTTAAAAAAGCTGTTATGATATCGAGGGAGATTACAGAACATAAAAATGTTGAAAAATTCATTAGTGAAATTTCAGAACGTAGAAGAACTGAAAATCTCATGAAAAAAGAGATTCAAAGGATAAAAGAATTCGATAAAATCAGAAATGATTTAATTTCAGGAATTTCACATGAATTAAAGACACCATTAATGTCTATCAATGGTGCTTGTGAACTCATCTTGGAAGTTTATAAAGAGCAATTGGGTGAAGATGCATTTGAATTGATAAAAATGATGTCAAGAGGTGCTGAACGATTGGGGATCCTAATCGAGAAATTGCTTGATATTTCGAGAATACAATTTGAAAAACTTGAATTAGAAAGAAAAGATGAAAATTTAAGTGAAATAATTAAGGGATGCGTTAAAGAAGTTAATTATTTTTTAAAAGGGAGAAATCTTGAGTTAACTCAAGACCTTCCAAGCATTATGAATATTTCTGTTGATAAAATCAGGATTGAACAGGTCATAACAAATCTTTTACTCAATGCTATAAAAAATACACCACCAAAGGGTAATATAAAAATAAGTTTACAAAAAAAGGACAATCTTGCTCAAATTATTGTGAGAGATTCTGGTATTGGTTTGACTAAAGATGAAATGGAAAAATTATTTACTAAATTTGGAAAAATTGAACGATCTGGAGCGGGATTTGAATATCTGGACATTCAAGGATCGGGATTGGGATTATTTATTACTAAAGAAATTGTGGAAATGCATTGTGGGGAGATTTCAGCTCAATCAAGCGGTAGAAATAAGGGTGCAACTTTTATCGTGACTTTACCTTTTGACTCAAATAATAATAAAGAGAAATTATAAACTTTTTGCTAATTCATTACCCTCTTTTATTAGCTCAAAATTTAGTTGGGCTATTTTTTCATTCATTCTATTACTAAGAACAGTTTCCAGGTTTTTTAATGTTAAATCAGGGAGTGCCTTTAACAACAATCCTAGAATCGGAGTATTTACAACTGGGCTTCCATCAATAGTTAATTGTTTATTCAAGGATAAAGTGCTGATATCTGCAACGATTACCTTATTTGTATCTTGTAAATTAAATTTTTTCTTGAAAAATTCAGGCTCTTTTTCTGTATTAATAATCAAAGTTCCATCAGACTGAAGGGAAGAAATTATATGCTCTTCTCCCACGCTTTCATCGAATATTATCAAAATATCAGGATTTTCTATTTGAGCGCGATCCCAAATTTTTTTTCTGTGAGAAAGTTTAGCATAAGCCTGGACTGGAGCGCCTCTCCTTTCAGCTCCAAAGGAAGGATATGCATGAACGTCTTCATAATTTCCACTTAAATATGCTGCCTCAGCAATAATTTCCGCACAAGTTACTACTCCTTGACCTCCACGACCAAGAATTACGATTTTAACTACCTTGTCAACCATGAAAAATAATGATATGAGTTATGAATATATTGAAATATTATTTAGTACTTTTAATGAATATTATGAAAAATGAAAATGCATATTTTAATGGTCGTGAACAAACAAACCTTTTCTACCAATTTTGGTTACCTGATTCTGGTAATATAAAAGCCTATATAATAGGTATCCATGATTGGGGTACTCATTCTGACCGATTAAGCTTATTCGCAGATTTTTTAACCCAAAAAGGATATGCAATATACGCTTTTGATATAAGGGGTCATTGGAGAAATGCAGGTGAATATCCCGGTCATATTGTTAGTATGTTTGATCACGTTCAAAAAGATATCGTTTTATTCATGGATGTCGTTAAAGAAGCCGCAGGTGATAAAAAGATATTTATAATTGGGGAAGGATTTGGTGGTCTGATTGCTTTAATTTACGCTATAAACCATCCTCAGCTGGATGGAGTAATTGCGGCATCACCTGAACTTGAATTAATTGAAAAATTACCAGCTAGCAAAAAAGTAGAAGCAAAATTAGCGCCTACAAAGACTGTTAAATATGAAATAAACCAAAAAGTATTAACAAGTGATTTAAAAATATTAAAACAGCATTTTGCAGATAAAAATAAAATCGATGTTATCTCAGTTGAAACTCAATCAGAAATAATGTCTGCTATGAAATGGGCGATGAAAAATGCTCAAAGATTGTCTTGTAGTTGTCTGATACTACAAGCTGGAGAAGATAGGATAGTTGATAAGAAAAAAAGCAAACAATTTTTTACGAAAGCTAAAAGTAAGGACAAAAAATACATTGAATATGATGGTTTTTATCATGAATTATTCGCTGAAAAGAGTCGAGCTCAAGTTTATCGGGATACTTTTATCTGGTTGGAAAAGCATGTTAAATAAAATAACTTTTATGGATATTTTTTATAAAGAGATTGAATAAAATTATGTAATTCCTTCATAGATTTTTTAGGACCCATCGCATAAGCACCACACTCATCTTCCATGTCAAGACAAGATTTAATATAAGCCTTATTCATTATTGTCGTCATTGCCTTGTATGTAAAGAGAAATTCCATCTTTAATTTACTTAACTCTTTCGCATACTTTAAAGTGTCATCATCTAAAGTTTCCAAAGGAAAAAGCATCGTAGGAAAGTTTATGTTCTTGAGCTCGTCTAATGGTACTTTTTTATTGGTGAATAAGAGATTTTTCGCATAGCTAATTCCAAAAGCCATTAAAGGCATGAGAGTGGCACCAGTTTGGGGATAAGCACTTATATATAATTCGGGAAGCTGTAAATATAGCTCATCTTTAGGCCTATCAGCAAAAATTCTGATATCTGAAGCAACAGTCATTAATACTCCAAAACCAATGGAAATTCCTTGAGTTTGCGTAATTACGGGCTTCTTTAAAAACATAATGGTTTCATTCACTTTTCTCCCCCATTCAGTAATCAATTTAATTTTTGCAGGATCTTCCATAACTTCTTTTAGATCATATCCTGCAGAGTAGAATTTATCTCCAACACTCTTAATTATGATACATCTCACCCTTTCATCCTCATCTGCTTCAAGCAAGTGCTGATGCATCAGTTTTAACATGCTACTATTAACAGCATTAGCTTTATTTGGTCTGTTAATAGTAATGATTGCTACTCTTCCTTTAGTCTCATATAAAATAAGTTCTTCACTCATACCTAAAAAAAATATACCATCTTTAAAAATTGTTTTTAACTAACTTTAGAAAAACTTGATGAAAATTTTAATTTCTAAATAAACATTTGAAAAGATATTAGTATCTTTCTTAAATCAGATGTAAAAAAAATTACTTAGTAAGCTATTTTATGCTTTTCACTTTAAATTTTGTCCTTACTTACAAATTATTATTCACTAACTAATAATAATTAAATCAAAAATACATGTCAATTAAAGATACAACAATATATTATTTTTCAGGAACTGGTAATTCTTTAAAAATTGCACGTGATCTCTCAGAAAAATTAGAAAGATGTGAATTAGTACCAATTGCCCAGGTATGGAAAAATGAGAATATAATTTCAACAAGTAATAAAGTTGGTTTTGTTTTTCCACTATATTTTTATGGTCTACCTAAAATTGTTTACAACTTTGTAACCAAATTTGATGTCAGTAATTCTAATTACTTTTTTGCTATATTAACTAAAGGTGGTGATTTCGATGGTGTTGCGTTTCATCAATTAGAGGAGATTCTAAAAACTAAAAAAAAATCTCTTTCTGCTATGATCTCCATAAGGATGCCTGCAAATTTTTTTCGTAGTGATCCTGAAAACCTTCAAATACAACTTTTCAGAGATTCAATAAGTAAATTGGAAGAATTCTCTGAAATTATCAAAAATAATGAAAAAGATATTCAATTAATAAAAAATAATAAAAAATTGGAAAAATACTTTAAAATTAATTATAAATTTCATAAATCCGTTAATGAAAGTGATATACTATTTTATATCGATGAAAATTGTACTCATTGTGGAATATGCGAAAAAGTTTGTCCTATAAATAACATAAAACTTAACGATGGGGTACCACAATGGCAACATAAATGTCAACAATGTGTCGCATGCATTAATTTTTGCCCGGAAAAATCGATTAAATATGGAAACATAAACTTAAAAAATTATCATCATCCGGATATCAATGTGCATGACATGATTTTTTAATAAATTATCTTTGTTTAATAATCTATAAATCAATAATATCTTAATTGAAATTTTATGATATCATAGCTTTTCTTATAAAATTTTCAAGTTGCTAATTATAGATTTAGGGAGAATAAAAAGAAATTTTTGATGAAATTTACCACCCACTTGTCATTATTAACATAGAATTAACATGAATTTATTTGTATGATGGATTAATAATTGTAATTGAGAGAAAAAATTGTGATTAATCATAAAATCGGTTCAATTAACTCACATGACGATTGAAGATATCAATGTAAAAGAACTCACCCCTATGATGCGCCACTGGTTCGAAATAAAAAAGCAATATCCAGAACACTTGATCGCTTATAGAATGGGTGATTTTTATGAGTTCTTTTATGATGATGCTATCAAAATTTCAAACCTCATTGGAATAACACTAACTAAAAGAAAATTAGGGAATAGTTCTTATCCACTAGCAGGAATTCCCCATCATTCAGTTTCAAATCATTTCAATAATCTAATTAATCAGGGTCAAACGCTTGTTCTTGTTGATCAGCTTGAAGATCCATCAACGGTGAAAGGAAGGATTGTAAAAAGAGGAGTTACTCGAATTCTTTCACCTGGTACTGTTGTAGATTTTAATTTTTTAAAATCTAATAAAAACAATTATATTGCTTCAATGGTGAGAGGCAAGAATGGTTATGGAATAGCATTTGCAGATTTATCAACAGGTGAATTTGAAACTCAAGAATTTTCCTCAAAAGAGAGAGATCCGATTGAAACTTTACTTAGTATGGTTTCTCAATATGATCCTGTTGAAATAGTATTATCATCAGATTTAAAAAATGATGAGCGTTTGTTTATTTTATTACAAGATTTAACTGATGCTGTTATTAAAACTTATGATGATTATGTATTTAATAATGATAAAGCACGAGAAACCATCCTTCGACATTTTAAAATATCAAATTTAGCAGGATTTGGTTTGGAAACCTCAAGACTAGCTGTATGTGCTGCAGGAGGATTATTAGCTTTTCTAAAGGAAACCCAAAGAGATATACTTCCAAATATATTCAAAATTAATCTCATTAAAGATGCTTCAAATCTTCATTTAGATTATATTACTCAGCGTAATCTTGAATTAATTTCTTCTTTATGGGAAAAAGGAAAAGAAGTAACTCTATATTCCATTTTCAATAAAACTCATACGCCAATGGGATCGAGATTATTAAAAAAAATCATACTCAATCCATTAAATGATATTAAAGAGATAAATTATAGACTTAACATCGTTCAAAAATTCAAGGATGATATATTTCTCAGGTCGGATTTAAGAGAAAAATTGAAAGTGGTAGGCGACCTTGAAAGATTCATTAATCGTGTAAATTATACAACTCGAACTAATGCAAGGGATCTTGTAAACATTAGAAATTCATTAGAAATCATGCCAACAATTAAAAGTTTACTGGAAAAAGCAAATATTCCCGAAATCTCTCCTTTTCTGGAAAAAATAACCGATTTTAGAGAGATTAGAGATCTCATCGAAATGTCAATAAAAGATGAACCTCCAATAACAATAAAAGAAGGTAATCTCATCAGAGAGGGATTTAACGAACAAGTGGATGAATTAAGAGATTTATTAAATAATGGAATGAAATATATCCTTGAATATGAGTCAGAGTTGAAAAAAATCTGGAATTTAAACACGGGGTTAAAAATTGGCCATAATAATATACTTGGATATTATATACAAATAACTCATAATACTTTAAAATCAATTTCAAAAGTTCCTGATGATTTTATAGAAAGAGCCCATCTTAAAAATGCTAAAAGATATACTACTGAAAGATTGAAAACTCTTGAAGAAAAAATTGTTTCAGCAGAAGAAAAAATCAATGATATTGAATATGAAATTTTTTGTACAATTAGAGATAAAGTGATTGAAGAGACTCAAAATATTTTAGAAACTGCAAGAAATATTGCACTATTAGATGTCTTGACTTGCTTTGCTGAAATTTCTGAAAAGTATAACTTTTGTAGACCCATTGTAAATGAAGATACGAAGATTATTATAAAGCAAGGAAGGCATCCTGTTGTTGAACAGATAAATATTAATGAACCATTCATACCTAATGATTGTTATTTAGATATAGATGATGAGCAAATTCTCATCATTACTGGTCCAAATATGGCGGGAAAATCCACATTTTTACGTCAGGTAGCATTAATTTGCATAGTTGCCCAAATGGGTTGTTTTGTTCCCGCAAAATCTGCTACCATTGGTATTATAGATCAAATTTTCACTAGAATTGGTGCTTCAGATGATCTTGCCCGGAAATTGAGTACGTTCATGATAGAAATGACTGAAACAGCAAAAATTTTAAACTATGCTACTCCTAAAAGTCTTGTTATAATTGATGAATTGGGTAGGGGAACAAGCACGAGTGATGGCCAGAGTATTGCAATGGCAACACTAGAAAAACTTCATGATCTTAAAACGAAAACTCTCTTTAGTACACATTATCATCAATTAACTGAAATTAATTTACCAAGAATTAAGAATTTCCACTTAGATATTATTGAAAATGAGGATGGCTCGATAAATTTCGTAAGAAAATTAAGACAAGGGAGTACAGATAAATCATATGGTATTCATGTGGCAAAACTTGCAGGAATCCCCGATGATGTGATAATAAGGGCATTTGAAATATTAGAACAAATCGAAGAAAAAGATCCTTTTAAGTCTACTGTTAAAAAAAACGGAAATGGATCATCATCAGAAAAATATTATGATAAGTTTATCAATGAAAAGAAGCGAGAACTTGAAAATTTAAATTCAGAGATAATAGCTAAAAAGACTGAAATAAATGAATATGAGAGGAGATTAAAACAAAAGCAAGAGACAATAAAAACAAAGGAAATTGAATTCAATGAATTAAAAGAAAATATTTCGAAAAGAACTCATGATAAAAATATTATTTCTTCAAAAAGAGTAACTGAAAAGCCGAAGAAATCAGTTCAAACTACTTTTTTCAAACCTGTTATTAAAACTGAAAAAATTGTTGACAAGGAAATCGAGGAATTGAAGGAATTGATCAATGATGTTGATATTAATTCTCTAACTCCTGTTGATGCAATGAAATTGATGATAAAACTTAAGAAAAAATTAGGAAACTTTACTTCAAAGTGTTAATTCAGTTTATTTAAAAAGTTATTACCTCAAAGTGCTTATAATTGAAAATCATTAATATCAATGATGATAAATGCATTAAATGCTTGAAATGCGTAAATGATTGTCCTACTAGGCTATTTTTTAAACCACCTACAATTACAGGAAAAAAAAGAATAGTAAAATTTGAAGATCCATTCAATTCCTGCATTATTTGTGGACATTGTATCTCTATTTGTCCTACTGATGCTATAGAGTATGAAGCTTCTGATAGAGCATGTGAATTTGAAGAAACTAGAAATCCATCATCTATTATCATATATGAAAATCTCTTGAAATTTTTAAGAATTCGCCGTTCAATAAGGAGTTATAAAGAAGATCCCGTTCCTCGAGAAGAAATTAATTCCATTCTTGAAGCAATGAGATATGCTCCTTCTGCAGGGAACAAACAGTCTTGGGAATTCATTGTACTTACCGAAAAAGAAAAAATATCTAATTTAAGAGACATTGTAATGAATTTAATACTTTCTTTAAATAAGGTAATTAGAATAGCTAAATATTTTAGGTTTTTCCTATCAAAAAATTTAAAGGAACAAGTCAATACTCCAAGGACAATGATTTCTTTAAATTCTAAGATTGAAAGGTTTAAAAACGGGCAAGATCCGATATTTTTTAATGCTCCAGTTGTAATTATTATTTATGCTCCTAAATATGGAAGTATGACTGGAAATGATGCTGGAATTACTTTAACATATGGAATGTTAGCTGCCCAAGCTCGTGGTTTAGGTACTTGTTGGATTGGTTATGCTCAAGAAGCATTAAGGAGAAATAAAAAGTATCGTAAAAAGCTTGGTATCCCAAAAAAAATGAATGTACATGGAGTTCTGATACTTGGATATCCTGCTGTTGAATATCATAGGGTACCTCCTAGAAATCCCTTAAAAATAAAATGGAATTGAGATTTGATACTCCAATTCTTTTTTATACTAATTTTAATAATTAATTCCTCTTTAATAGTCCACTCATTTAAATATCAAATCATAATCAATAATATAAAACTTAAAAATGGTAAAATTCAATCATATTACTCATAAATTAAGGAAATAAAGTGAATCGGAAAAAAATTCAAAAAATAATAAATGCAAATAAGATTGCTGCGGGAGAGGTTGTTGATAGACCCGCAAACATCGTAAAAGAATTAGTAGAGAATTCCATTGATGCGGGGGCTTCAGAGATCAAAATTCTTGTGAATAAGGCAGGAAAATTATTAATTCAAGTTATAGATAATGGCATTGGCATACCTCCGGATGAAATGGAAATTGCCTTTGAAAGTCATACTAGTAGCAAGATACGCAGTATCGAGGATTTGAATGTGCTTTCGACTTTAGGATTTAGAGGAGAAGCTCTACATAGTATCGCAGTAGTGAGTCAGGTTGAAATAATTTCAAGAACAAGTGAAAGAGAATTAGGATATCAATTAATCATAGAAGGTGGGAAATTAATTGATAAGAAGGAAGTTTCCTGTCCTGTTGGAACAAATATCAAGGTGAAAAACATATTTTTTAACTTGCCAGCAAGACAAAAGTTCCTAAAATCAGACACGACTGAACTAGGGCATATTTCAGATATCATTCAACGATATTCATTAGCTTATCCACATATTCACATTATATATCAACATAATGACTTGAATCTTCTTAATTGTCCTACATCAAATGATTTAAAAACGACGATTTTTCACATCTATGGAAAAAAAGTTGCTAAATATATGGAACCGATTGATTATAGTGAGGATAATATATCATTTAAAATTAAAGGATTATTGGGGCATCCCGAGATTTCAAAAAAAAATAGGAATTTTTCAAGTTTATTTATAAACCAACGCTACATTATTAGTGATATCTTATTTAGAGCAATTAAAGAAGCATATAAGGGAACATTAATGATTAATAAACATCCCTTTTTCGTGTTAAATTTAGAACTTGATCCTTCTGTTGTTGATTTTAACGTACATCCAAAAAAACTTCAAGTAAGGTTTGAAAAGGAGGATTATATTTACAACAAAGTATATAACATTATTCGAAGTCAAGTAGAAGAAAAATTCATTTTAAAGGAAGAAAAATACATATCTACTGAAATTAATGACTTTATCAGCACTAAAAAAGTAATATCTACTAAAATTGAAAAACCTATAAAAGAAATTAGAGAAAGAAATTCCATTAAAGCTATTATCATTGAAAATAAAGATTCCTTAAAGGATTTTGTTGATGATACGATTCAATTACGTCTAACTGATCATGATATCAATAAAAATATTGATTCTTCCCAAGATTCAGAAACTTACTTGAAAGAAAAATATATCATAGCAAAAAATTTTCCTAAACTTAAATTTATTAGTAATACGGGTCAATTAAGCAACAAGACTTATGTAGTTCTGGAAGGAATTAATGAAAATAATGAAAGAGGTATTTATATCTTAGATCAACATGCGGCATCAGAGCGAATTAATAAAGAATTCTTTCTAAAAGCATGTGAGGAATCAAAAAATAATTGTCAAAGACTCATTTCTCCACTTAAAATTGATGTTTTACCAAGCGAAAAATCTTTTATAGAAGAAAATATTTATGAAATAAGAAAACTGGGATTTAATTTTGAAAATTTTGGAGGAAACACGTTTATATTGAGAGAAATCCCCACAATAATGGATAAAACACCTAATATTAATATATTACATGATATTATATCTGACATTACAAGGATCGGAAAAGACAAGAGTTTTTCTCAAGTTAAAGAAGAAATTATAAATTATTTGGCTTGCCATAAAAGTATTCGAGGAGGAGATGATTTATCTTTGAAGAATATTAGAAATCTTCTTATAGATTTATCAAACTGTGAAAATCCTTTCTATTGTGCTCATGGACGGCCAACATTAAAGTTTATATCCTTTAAAGAATTGGATAAATTATTTAAGCGCATTACTTAATGAAATTCAAAATTTCTTATATTTCTAATTACTCTTCTGTTAGATTTTAGTTTCAATCTCAATTTTTAATGAAAGTATTTTTTGTTTGTACTTTAAGAAAGTTCTACTAACATCATGACAAATGTTTATATTCAAATTTTTTTACTATTTAATAAAAAGATTTTACCCCATATCTTAAAAAAGTAAGGAATGAGTCTAAAAATTGAGTTCAAAATCAAAAAAAGAGAAGAAAAAGAAAAAAAAAGAAGAAGGAAATGAAGTTCAAGAAGAGTTTAACTCCATTTTAATTGAAGAGCGCGAAGAAATCAGGATAGAACAAGCTGAAATGGCTCCCATTGATGAAAATGACAAAAGAATTGATGAATTAAGTCATTCAATGCAAGATTATTTTAGTAAGGATCAATATGAAGATGCAATTATCGTAGCAAGAACCATAATAGAATTAACTAAGATAACTGGAAATAAACAGAAAATGCAAGAAACGGAGAAATCGATATCATCAATGCAAAAAGAACTTAAAAGTAGGTATAAAGATGTTGATATAAATGAAAAAATTGAATTACTTCAAAAAAGAAAGATTGAATATGATGAAAAAGAAGAATTCGAAGAAGCAATTAGAATTTCTAAAAAACTCATAGAAATTGCAAACATAGTTGGAAAGAAAAAAATTAATCAAGAAGAAAATGAATTCATTAAGGAGATGGAAGAAAAGATCAAAAATAGACCTACTAAAGTTGAAATCATTGATGAAATAGAAAAATTAAAGGGTATTAAGAATGAACACACTATCAAAAAGGAATATAAAGAAGCAATTGAAATATCAAAAAAAATAATGAAATTTGCTAATATAGCGGGAGTTAAAAAAGTAATAGAGGAAGAAGAGAACTCAATCAAGGCAATTCAAAAAATCCTAGATAAAGAACAATATATACTTGATGGTTTTAAGGAATATAGTAAATTAAGAGAAGATTATAAAATTTTAGTAAAATACAATGCAATAAAACAAGCGCATTCTTTAATGGAAGATTTTCAAGAAAAATATGCTGATACTCCTCAGGTTTTGTCTGATCCTGAAATTGAAAAAGATCTCGTTGATGATACAAAACAATGGGTGTCTTATCGAGTTGAAAAAGATAAAATAGAAAAGGATAAGTTAGAAAAAGAAGGAACTGTTCTTGCAAGACAAAAAACTGTAAAATTAGAGATGGAAAAAGTTAGGTTAGAGGAAGAAAAATCAAGATTGAGGAGAGAGTTGACGAAACTTAAAAGACAGCAACTATATTCGGAAACGGGTAAAGCAAAAGTAAAATTAGAAAAGGAAGCCTCACAAATTGAGATAGAAAAAAAAAGATTGGAACTGGAGAGAAAGAAATTTGAAGATACAAAAGCAAAGTGGGAACTTGAAAAATTAAAACTAGTAGAAGGTAGAGAACAAGAATTAGAAACGAATACGCTTGTAGAGGTAGAAAAAACAGAAATAGAGGAAGCAAGAGAAAAATTGAGCATTGACATCACGAGATTTATGGAAGACAAAGAGGAATTTAATACAGAGAAATTAAATTTTGAAGAACAAATGACACAGAAACAAGAAGAATTGAATAAAAAAGAATTGGAAATTGAAGAAGCAAGAGAAAAACTTGAATGGGAAAAATTAAAATTTCAACAAGAAAAAGAAAAATTCGATGAGGATAAGAAAAAGTTTGAAGAGATCAAGAAAAAGATCTCTGAATTATGACTTTTATTTTTCTAAAAATTTTGTTATTGGTTAAGTAGCCAATTTCCTTTATCATTAGCTTTTTATCTATATAGAGAAGAACAATGAGAGCTATTACTATTATAGTTAATACAGTTAAAAGTATCTCATGTATTCTTATTAAATTTAAATCTGGCAACATGACGAAACCAAAAGTTTTAGCTTCAAAATAAGTCCTTATTCTGTAATCATTAGGATTTTCAAATTCAAGATAATAATGTTTTAATTCGTCTATCATTATTCCAAGAAAGGGATTATCAAGATGTTCTATATAATTCAGATTATAGCTTGTAATATTACGCTCACGTTCTCCATCGCATATAAGATAAAGATTAATCGAATCTATGATGGAGCTATCCACGGAATATGTTAATATCCATCCTTTGTCTAACCAACCTAAACTCATGATATATGATTCATTAGATCTTACACTTATACTATCGAAGGAAAACGTTCCTGCATGATTTAACGAATCTGCGGGATATTTATATTTATTTTTATCAAGTGCAATTACAAATGATATACTTAAATATGTAATTATGACTAAAAGAACTAAAATACCTATCTTAATATTTCTTCTGGTTGATCTAAACAAAGAAATTTACCTCAGCTTTTTGGTTATATAATACTAAATGCATTGATTAAAATTTATATTTAACTTATCAAATAACTGATTTACTTATTATAAATAGCGATAGAGATTCTCTATTACAATTAGGATGTAATTGTATCTCAAGTTCTATGAAAATCCCTCTGGTTCAAAAAATTGTTAACGTGAAATTTAAGAAGTTAGTAATTGTAAGAACAATACAAAGTTATGCTTTTGAAAAAGCTATACCTTCTACTCCTTGCAAACCATCCATTCCACGGATTATTTCCTCCAGCTTATCCGTTCCTCCCCACTCTTCAGGATATCTCACTCGAACTCTTATTTTTTTCAATCCAAATGCAACTGGTAAAATTTCATGATGTTCAAGAGTACAAGTATCAGGTAATATGTTTTTTAACTTCTCAACAAGATCTTCAAAACTTATATCAGTATCATCAGGAATCACATCAATCAATGCGATGAATTCATTTCCCATGTCCTCATACCTCTTTATTTTAAATTTTTAGTAGTAATGTTTAAGGCCCTTCAAATTCACACTTCAAACATTTATATGTTTTTCCCATGTCCCTGCATCGTTCACATCTCCATATCGTTACATCTCCACAAGATGGACAAGGAAAGTGAACTGCTGCCTCATAGGGCGCAATAGGTCGTCCACAACACATGCACTTGTTTTTTTTAAATGATGACATTGCCACTTACAATTGAAGTAATAATATTTTATAGTAGCTAATAATTAACAATAACTTTAATTATTTTTGTTTTTCATCATCAAGTAGTTTTCTATTTAAAGTTAAATTACTATATGGTTTATAGAGTAATACTTTTAGATCAAATTAATTAGAAATATCATATGAAAACTTAACTTAATAAGTAATAATGGTTTAAATATAGATTATCTAGTCAAGTTATATGGGCTTTCATAAACTATCATCACTTAAAATGTAAAGGTGGATACCTATTCCAGAAAACAAGGTAAAAAAATATTTTTCACTGATAGAATGCTGGGCGTTTTGTGATATCTGCCAAGATATGGTCTCGTTAAAGATTGATAAAAAAGAAATTATTAGTGGGCTTGAAATGGGGATATATACAAAAGAATACCACCATCGTAATAGAAATCCTGATCCAGATGATTATGATGATAATTCTGGGAATGAACACACAATTTACGTGTATATAAATGATGATTATGATGTTACTGGTGTAAAGTCATTTTTTGGAGATATGCCTAGCATTCAAGTAAGCAATGAACAAATATTAGAAGGAGAGGTTAGAATTCCTGTAGTTGTTAAAGAGGTACCTGAAATGAGTGTTCACTTGGGAATGTTAACACAAGAAGAATTTATAATTTTAAAAATTTGTGATGGAATGAACACGATTCCACAGGTCGCAGAAATTTCTGGAAAAACTGTTGACCAAATTGATGCAATGATGGAAAAATTGCGAAAAAAAGGATTAGTTAAGGTTATTAGAAGAGAATTATAAAATAAATCCTTTAACCTATTAGTTTTTTACCTTCTTCAATTCCAAGATGTAAAGCTTTTATATTTTTATCAGGATCTCTGAGCCATTCTTTAATGACTTCTTCATAATGTTCTATTTCTATAAATGGAATTTTTCCAGTTGGAATTGCTAAACCAAGCATGATTAAATTAACATATTGATTTGAGTTGAAATGATTTAGAGATAAATCAGTTGCATTTGTGAGATACACTTTCTCAGAATAATTTCTTAGGATTTCTTCAATTTTTTTTAAAGAAGGATATTTTTCGAGATTTGCCGTAATCATAATACCAGGAATAGTACGTGAGTTTATTACAAAGGTTGTTTTACTTGATGCGAATATTCCTCTCCTTAAAGCCTCTACGGGTTCAAAACAAATATATAAATCCGCATCACCATAGCAAATTAAAGGAGAATGGAGATTTTTTCGTTCATCCTCCTGAATCTCTTTTTGATATCTTGTATGACTAGTAATGGCTCCTTCACGTTGTGCTAGACCATGCATCTCACTTCCAAAATTTCTTTCAACACCTGCTTTTTGAGAAGCAAATTCGATCAATCTTTTAAGAGTAATTACTCCTTGTCCTGCGGTACCAGCAATTACAATATTAATTATGTCAGTTGTGTTAAAGTTCACGGAAAGGCACCTCCTCTGCAAATAAATTTATAGTTGATTTACGAATTGCTCCATTGGGACATACTTCATAACAAACACCACATCTCACGCATCTATCTTGATCTATCTGCATTTCTTCCAAGCCATCAGCTTCTACCCTTCGAATTGCCGGACAACTTAAAACTCTAGCACATTCATAACACATCTGACATCCTCCGATGAAATATGAGACATCTTGAACTTTATTTCCCTCACTTTCTATCGCTCTAATCTGGCTCATTCGCCATCTATGAGCCTGTAATGCACACTCTCGCTTGATAATTATTACTTTTAATCCTTTAGTTGCTAATCCTTCTTCGATTGATCTTGTCAATTTTTTTGGATTATATGAATCTTCAACTCTTAGCCAAGGAACGCCTATTGCTTTACATATTTTTTGGATTGAAAATCCCTTATTTGATAAATACCTGAGAACGTCATCTTGATGTCCTGTCATCGCGGTCCAAGAATTTTCAAAGATTATGAGTAATACATTTGAGTTATATCCTACTGCTTCTGCTAAGGGGGCCATTCCAGTATGAAAAAATGTGGAATCTCCAATCATTGCCAATATATTCTGATCCGATTTAGCCGCCAATCCAATTGCGGCACTTATCCCTCCAGACATGCAAATTACCAAGTCAGAACATTGTTGGGGTGGAAAGAAACTCATTACATAGCATCCAATATCTCCAGAAATCACGGTATTTTCTAGATGATTTGTTGCTTTTAAAATAGAGTATAAAGTTGCTCGTTCAGGACAGCCAGCACAAAATGTGGGAAATCTACTTGGAATGAGTTCTTTATACGAATTAAAATTTTCAATAGCATTAATTATTTGGGAGCTAGGTGTTTTATCAAAGATTTTAGCAAGTGATGTGGCAACTAAACCAGTTGAAAATTCATTATGTGAGGGGAAATATTTTTTACCGATTATATCCACGTTAATTTTTTCTTTTTGGACAATTTCTGCAACTTTTACCTCCAAAAATGGTTCTAATTCTTCAATAATCACGATTTTTTCAAGATTGTTCATAAAATCAATGATCTCTTTATAATTCAAGGGATAAACCATTCCAAGTTTTAAGACAGGAACATCATTTAATCCGAGTTGATTAAGGGCCTCCATAGTATATCCAAATGGCATTCCACTTGTTATTATCCCAGTTTTATTAGTGCCAGGATATACTTTATTTAATCCTAATTCTGGTATGATTTCCCTTAATTTTTCTATTCTTTCGTATAATCTAATGTGATTATTAATAGCATGGGGTGGTAATGAATTAAATTTAGGAATATTTCGAATAAATTCACCTTTTTTCTGACCCTTTTTTAAGGGTTCTACTTCTACAAAACCTCTCGAATGTGCACTTCTAGTTGAGGTTCTAAAATTGATGATTAGGTCAAATTTTTCTGAAAGGTCAAAGGCGAGTTTGATCCAATCCTTACATTCTTGAGGTGTATGTGGTTCAATAGTAGGTAGGTGAAACATCCACGCATAAAAACGTTCGTTTTGTTCTTGATGAGATCCTAAGCTTCCAGGATCAGAGCCCACGACAATTACCATCCCTCCTGGATTTGGACCATTTAATGCGATCACGCTCAAAGCATCACTTGCTACATTAAGACCAACATGTTTCATTGGATTAAGACTCCTAACTCCAGTCCAAGCAGCTCCAGCACATGCAGAAGTTGCAACAGCTTCATTCACCGCCCAATGATGGACTAGATATTCTCCAAAATTCGGATTTGCTTTTAAAACTTGGTGAAAGTATTCTCCGATATCGCTTGTAGGAGTGCCTGGATATTGAGAGACATAAGAGACACCAGCTTCTAAGCAACCTCTCACCAGAGCTTCGTTTCCGAGCATCATTACTTTTCCATTTTCTTGCGTAAAACGAGTGTCTTTAATTGGCAAATTGTTTTCTACTCAATTAGTAATTAATCGATATTATTTTAAAATGAGCATGACAAAAAAAATTTATTAATATGAAATATAACTTGGAATCTCAATACACTGAATTATTGTAAGTTTTATAGATAAAACTAAATTTAAAATTTAACTATAATGCAAATCCAAATTTATAAAGAAATAAGTATTAAAAAGATACAATGTCTGATCAAAAAAAATATTATGAATTTTGGCCTGAAGGTGTTCCGAAAGAAGTCGAACTTCCTAATAAAAATTTAATTGATTATTTTGAAGATTCTGCAAAAAGATTTCCTGATAATATACTAACATATTTTATGGGGTTTACACTTACATACTCAAAAGTTCTTGATATTGTTTATCGTATTGCGACAAAATTAACAGAACTAGGAATAAGAAAAGGAGATTGCGTGGCAATTCATTATACAAATAATCCTGCATTTGTAGTTGCATATTATGGTATTTTAAAAATTGGAGCAGTTGTAACCTCAATATCTCCTTTATTTAAAAGTTTAGAAATAAAAAGACAATTAAATGATTCTGAAGCAAAAGTTTTTATTGGGTGGGAAGGTTTTTCCAACGTAGTAGATCCAATTATTAGTGAAACTGGTGTTAAATATAAATTTTATACTAATTTGGCGCCCTATTTATCACCCGATCCAATGGCTCCTCCTGAATTCTCGATGGGTGGTGAACCAACATTTGAAGATATTATTCGGGAAACTGAAGCTAATCCTCCAGAAGTTCAAATAAATCAAGATGACTTAGTTATGTTACAATATACAGGTGGAACAACAGGATTTCCAAAGGGAGCAATGCTAACTAATAGTAGTATTGCTTCTAATGTAGTGCAGGCAACGTCCTGGATGCCTGAAAGAGAGATAGGGAAAGAAGTGATTCTCGCAGCTTTACCATTTTATCATATTTACATGTGTTTTTTTATGAATATTTGTGTTTATATGGGAGGATCTCTTACTTGTGTATTTAATCCTCGAGAAGCACATGAAATTATTGAGGCAATTGAAGCCACTAAAATAACTTTATTTCCAGGTGTTGCAGCAATATATAACAATATTAACAATTTTGAAGGTATTGAAAAACATGATCTCTCGAGCATCAAATATTGTTTTAGCAGTGCTGGACCTCTACCAGATGAAATTAGAAAGCGATTTGAAGAATTAACTGGTGCAATATTACGAGAAGCTTATGGATTAACAGAAATGTCACCAGTTGTAGCTATAAATCCTCTCGAAGCGTCAAAAAATAGATCTGGCTCGATAGGGCTTCCCATTCCAAATACTGAAGTTAAAATAGTTGATGAACAACTTAATACTCTTGGAATTAATGAAATAGGCGAATTAGTGGCTAGAGGACCCCAGATGATGAGAGGGTATTATAAACGTGAAGATGAAACAAAATATACGATTCAGAAACATGGTGACGGAAAAATATGGCTCCATACAGGAGATATGGCATTAATGGATGAAGATGGATATTTATACATTAAAGATAGGCTTAAAAATTTAATTAAATATAAAGGACATTCAGTATATCCAACCGAAGTTGAAGATTTACTTTATAATCATGAAGCTATTAATGAATGTGGAGTAATAGGAATAACTGATGAAGAAGGCAAGGAAAATATTAAAGCTTATATTGTTTTAAAAGAAGAGTTTGTTGGTAAAGTTACTGAACAAGATATAATTCAATGGAGTAAAGAAAATATGGGATTTGAAAAATATCCCCGATATATCGAATTCATTGATGAAATTCCTAAAACCATTGTTGGAAAAGTCCTTCATCGAGAATTACGAGAGTTAGAGAAAAAATAATTGTTGATAGCATTGAATTAAATGATATTCAATGAAAATTATGATATTTAGTCCAAATTAATTCTAAGAAAGAAGTTTATTTTATCTTAGATATGTATTTATTCTCAATTAAAAAACCAATCAACCTATTAAACGCTTTTTTAACATTAAAGTCATCTTTAGCGCTAGTTTTCATAAAATCTATAATCCTATCATGGTTTTTAATAATATTTTTAACAAAATCATCTGATTGTGACGTTTCAGAGAGTAAATCATACTTAGTACCTACTAATAGTATTGGTAAATCTATGTGTTCTGTTAATTCTTTAATCCATGCTTCTATTTGAAGCATTGAATTAAATCTCGTTAAATCAAATGCTAAAATGCATCCTACGGCACCACCAACAAAATTAGGAAGCATGAATCTAAATTGCATTTGGCCTCCAAAATCCCAAAAAATAGCATTATATTCCTGGGAATCGCTATTATATCTTATTATTTTGCTAAAAAATCCAATTCCTTTAGTTAGTGAAGAATTATCATCAAATTTATCATGAACATATCTATCTAGGAGGGAGCTCTTTCCAACTCCACCTTCACCGCAGACTAAGATCTTCAAAGTTCCTAATTCTACCATCCTAATTAGATTAAATTAATTCTCTTTTTAAAAATATAATAATAATATGATATTACGTCTCGTGATAACAAACTTTATTTATTTGTAAAAACTTTTGCGCTATAGAAAAAATGGAATATAATACAAAAGATCAAGAGAATTTTCAAATATTTAATATGATTTTTATTTTTATATTAACTTTTTAATTTATTTTATAAAATAGGCTTATATTTTAGATTTTAAAAATAAATACACATTTTTAAAAAAAATATACCTACTTATGGCTAAATATTAACAAGAAAAGTAAAATTTTTCATCCCTCTCTATACGTGTTACTTTTTCTTGGTTTTCTAAATATATTAAATGACCAAGAACTTCACTAAGTGCTAAATAAGAATTAATATCATCAAGATCTTCGCCAAAATGAATTTTGGAAATTTCAAAAGGAGTCATTGGTTTATTTTCTATCAAACTTGAGATTTCTTTTAATCTTTTCTCGTGATGTAATTTTATTTCATTTATTCGCTCTTGAGGATTGTAAATGACATCTTGATGAGCAGGAAAAATAATTTTTGGATTTAAATCCGAAATAACATCCAAAGATTTAAGATAGTGAGCGAGAATATCATTAAAATCTATATCACATTTAACCTTTAAGTCTGGATTTATAAGAAAATTACCAATGTGGGGTGTAATTCGACTTAAAATATGATCACCAGAGTATAAATATTTCTTATTGTTATCAAAAATGCAAATATGCCCCATAGAATGACCCGGAGTCCAAATTGTTTTTAATTTATTAGTTGGAAAAATAATTTCATCACCATTTTGTAAAACCTTATCAGGTTTTTGATACCTTGTCATTTTTGCCCACATTGAAATCATATTGAACATTCGCCTTTCAAATACTTCAGGCATTCCATACTTAATGAGTAATTTCGAACTTTCTTTTGCAATTTTATCAATAGTTTCATGGTTAGATCCATCTGATTCCCATTTTAAATTTTGTTCTGTAATATCATGCATTAAAATCTGAATATTCGGATTTTTTCTCTTGAAACTTTTTATCAAACCTACATGATCGATATGTCGATGAGTTACAATGCAATAATCAATATCAGAAATCGTTAACTTAAGATCTTCTAATAATGAATAGAATACTTCGTCCCATTTCCCCATATTTAGACCTGCATCAATTAAGACTTTCTTATCATCTACATCAAACAAATAAACACAAACATATCTGACAGCAAATGGCACATCAATCTTAATCCTGTATACATCCTCAATTTTATTTACTTCAGATTTAAACTTAGACATGGTTAAATCATTTTTTACATACCTTATAAGAATTTAATAATATTAATGGTATTTTTAATTTCACATTTACAAAAATTAATATTTAAAAGATAAGTAATTAATTACCTGCAATTAAATCATAGAAAAATACATATATAATGAGTAATCTTAAAAATTTTCTAGCTTTCAATATTAATAATTTTTAAATCATAATTTTTATTATTTAAATGATGAAGAAGATTCAAGTTCGATGTCCTAAATGTTTGGAGATGGGATATATCCAAATAAATGATAATGATGTTCAAACAAATATTAGGGGCGTCACGGGAATCAATATTATGGAATCCGTCATATGTAAACATGCGTTCGTGGTCTATATTGATAATAATTATGAATTACGGGATTGTTTTAGTACTGATTTTACGATTAAACTCCCTGAATTAAAATTAAGTGAAGAAATTGCTCAAGATGATTTAATTGATATTGATAATATTAACTTGAATCTAATAACAACTAATATATTTGCTCTAACATTAGCTTATATCTTGAGAGCTGGCTTTTATAAAAGAAGAATTCTGTTTCTAAATGATAATGAAGAACTTAACCATAATTTTAGCAATTTTATAAATTATTGTTTTCTAGACTCATTTGATATATTTATTGAGGTGAAAGAACGGTGGGAATATAACAGGGAAAAAAAGAAATATAAACACTATATCATAATTGAAAATGAAAGAGTCATAAAAGATAAAGAAAAAATCATGAATCCTAAAATGATGAAAATCGAAAGTATCATTGTTCAGACGTTTTTAGCTGAATCCGATCCAAAAACTTCAATTATTATGTTAAAAAACGAAATCAAGAAAGCTTATCATTTAACTAAAGATGTAAGTAAATATATTAAAGCCGCTGAAAACATTGAAGATTTAAAACCAAAGAATTTAATGAAATATTTAGATATGAAATATACTCAAGATGTTAATAAATATTATTTAAAGTTTTTAATTCAAATCCTTATAAATTATTTTAATTTTAATTTGAAAGAAAAATTTGACTTTTTCAACTTATTTCATTGGTCATGGTACTTAAAATAATGTAATAGAGAGAATAAATTATAAATAAAAAAGGAAGAAAAAATTTTTTTAAATTATTTTTTTGATTTCTTTTGCAAGTTCTTGAGCTTCTTTATCGCTCGTCTCAAGAATTTTAAAAGTTTCTTCTGGATTAACCATTAATGATGCATCTAATAATTTTTCAAGGCCGATTCTACTATTAATAGTCTCAGTTTTTTGTAAATGAAATATAACTCTACCCAACTCATTTTTTAATACTCCTCTCTCAGAATTAAGAACAATTCTTAGGAGTGCTGGGCATACTTCTTCGATAGTATCTTTACCGACTCGGGATGCAGCACTATAAATTTGTTTTCGTTGTTCATCGGTTATTTGGGATAATTTTTCTATATCAACTTTTTGGTCCATCATTTTTATTTTCACTTATTATTTTTTTGATAATGTTTAAATCTAATTATAAATTAAAAAATTTGTATATATAAATGTATTGGTATAAAATTAT
>JBHLME010000181.1:0-6378 GCA_048938445.1 Promethearchaeota archaeon
ATAATTGGTAAATCTAAAGATAATATAGAAATTGTTGATTGCATAAATTGTATATTTTTTCATCAAAAACCAATACCAGACGCGTTAGAAAGAGCAGATTATTATGAAAAACAATACTTCCAAATAACGAAAGCTGATTATTTTGAAAAACAGAAAGAGGACTTAGAGTACTCCAAGATAGGATTTTCGCATAAGGAAAAATTTTTAAAAAAATGTTTAAATTCATTACCGATGAAAATTCTAGATATTGGAGCGGGAAGTGCACTTCTCTTGAAATATTTTCATGATCGTGGGTGGGAAGTAAAAGGAATTGAACCTAATCATTTGATTTGCGATTATGTTAAGAATGAATTTGATATTGATTTGATTTCTTGCACTTTCGAAAAGTTTTTGGAGATTAATAAGGATAAATTTTCAGTTATTAATTTATCTTACATATTGGAGCATGTAATAAATCCTATTTGGATGATTGAAAAAATTAATGATAATTTACTATTTGAAAATGGGATAATATGCATTGAAGTTCCAAATGATTTTAATCCACTTCAATTAATTGTATATTCTAAAATTGATAATAATTGGTGGATTAATAAAGACCACATTAATTACTTTACACCCAAAACTTTGAAAATATTATTGGCTCGTACTGGATTTGAAGTAATCCATACTGAGGTTACATTTCCTCTTGAATTTTTTATCTTAATGGGAGATAATTATATAACCTCACCCGAATTAGGAAGACCTTCTCATTTACGTAGAGTTGAATTTGAAAAAAATCTAGAATTATATAATAAAAAATTAAAAAAAGATTTGTATAGTAAATTTTTAGAATTAGAAATTGGTAGGTCAATTATTATGTATGGGAGACGAAAGAAATGAGTTCGATTATAAATAAGAGGATATTAATTACAGGGGGTTCTGGATCAATTGGTACTTATTTAATTAAATTATTGGATGAGAGAAATGAGATATTGAATATAGATCTTAAATATCCAGATGATTCCATTAAAGATAAAATTAACTTTAAGCTTTTGGATATCGCTAATAAAGAAGAATTGAATAAAGTTATAGCAAAATTCAAACCAGATATACTCTTCCATATGGCTGCAGTCTTTCAAAGAACTGCTGAAACTATAGATTTTAGAAATCAATGTTTTTATTCTAATGTTGTTGGAACACACAATATTTTTGAAGCATGTGTCAATAATAACACATCTCAAATTATATTTCCTTCAAGTTATTTGATATATGATTCGAATCAATATTTATTTGAGATGGAAAATATCCAAAAAGAGCCAGTGTCTTTAAATGAACGATCTCCAATAAATCCACGAAATATAACGGGAGTAGCAAAATTGTATGCTGAGCGAGAATTAGAGTTTTATGAAAAAATGGGATTAATTACGACGTCATTGAGAATATTTCGTGTATATGGACCAAAAAATGAGGATATTATCGATAGGTGGATAAAATCACTTTTATCAAATGAAGAAATAGTTGTTTATGGAAAAGAACAAGTTTTTGATTATGTTCATGCTAAGGATTGTGCTTTAGGGTGTTTACAAGCAGCAAAAATGCAGAAAAATGGAATTTTTAATATTGGTTCTGGTAAACCTACCAGTGTAAAAACCGTTTTAGATATATTAAAGAGCAATTTTGGTCAAAAATTTCGTATAAAAGAAATTGAATCTGATGAGCTTATGAAATATGAAAAAAGTTATGCTGATCTTTCAAAATCAAGAAAATATTTGAATTATTTTCCTGAAATTACTATTAAAGATGGTATTTCGTCAAATATAGAAAAAATTAAAGAGGGATTAAAGAATTAGCAAAACGATCATTATTAGAGCAGATGGAGATCCTCAACTTGGAATTGGTCATATTAGTAGATGTCTTTATTTTGTTGAAAGTATCAAAAGTAAAGTAGACATAATTTTTTGCATTAAAAAAAATGCTCAAATAAGCGAATTTCTAACATCTCGAAATCATATAGTAGACGAACTTGATATTAATATTTCAATAAAGGAAGAAATTGATTATCTCACTGAGATCTCTTCAGATTTATTAATATTAGATTTACGGAATAAAGAAGATTTATATTATCAATCGTGTTCAGAAAAATTTAACAAAATTCTAAGAATAGATGATTCAAGTCTAGGAATAAATATTTATGCTAATTATTATTTGAATTACAATCTCTATTCAATAGATATAAATTTTAATGTTAGAAATAAAGACTGCGAATTATTTTTAGGCCCAAATTATTATGTTTTGAATCCAAGTTTTAAAAAGTATAAAAACTATAAGCGCTCATTCAGTTCTAAAGCACGATATATCTTATTGACCATGGGTGGCGGAGATCCTATGAATCTTACTATAAAGATTGCTAAAGCATTGGTGGGGCTTAAGAATATTCATTTAAATATTGTATTGGGAAAGCTTTATAATGGATTAAGTCAAATAGAAAGATTACAGGGTCAATTTCCAAAAAAAATTTCAATTTTTAAAAACATTAACAATATGCATGAAATGATGGCAAAAAATGATTTGATCATCGGAACTGGAGGAAATACTTCATTTGAAGCAGCTTATATGGGATTACCTGGAGTACTAATAAATCAGATAGATTTACAAGAGTTAAATGGAGTAAAATATGAAGAAAATGGTATTTTTAAAAATCTAGGTTTAGGAGAAAATGTAAGTAAATATGAAATAAAAAAATCTGTTCAAAGCTTAATTGAAGATGAGAAAACAAGGAGAAAATTTAGCTACAACGGAAAAAATTTGGTTAAAGCTGACGGAATAGATGTGATAATAGAGAAATTTATAAATTAAAGCAAATTTTACCTAAAAATATATGAAAATCTATAATTTACTTTTATTAAGCTCATCAAATCATGTACAACTAGTAAATTCCTTTAAAGATGCATATAATAAGTTAGGTATCAAAGGACATGTTTTTACAGCAGATATCCAAGAATATTGCGCTTCTGCCATGGTTTCTGAAAAACATTTTCCTATTCCACGATCAGATTCAAAAGAATTTTTTCCTTCATTAAAAAAAATTATAGGAGAAAACAAAATCAATATTGTTCTCTCTGCTAGAGATGAAGAGCTCGCCGTTCTCTCACAAAATAGAGAATTTTTTATTGAACATGGATGCATATTAATTGTTTCAAACGAAAATTCAATTAATCTATGTAGAGATAAATATGAATTAAATAACTTCTTTAAAAAGAATGACATCCCACATCCAGAAACCCATTTATTTGCGGCTTTGAATGACAATCAAAATATTAAATATCCTCTCATCTGCAAGCCAAGATTCGGGAAAGGAGGACTTGGAATTTACAAAGTATACAATTATAATACAATTCAAAATCTTATCGATAATACATCTGATTATATATTTCAAGAATATATTGAGGGAGTTGAATATACAATTGATGTTTTAAATGATTTGAAAGGAAATGTTTTATCTGTTATTCCTAGAAAACGTGTTTTAATTAAAGGAGGTGAGTCTATTATCTCAATAACAGAAAAAAATGACCAATTGATCAATTATGCAAAGAAAATATCTGAAAAAATTGGATTTGTTGGACATATTAATATACAATGTATAATTAAAGATGATATCCCCTTCTTTTTAGAGATAAATCCTCGGTTTGGCGGGGCTTCAAATTGCTCCTTTGAGGCAGGAATGAAATCACCCATCAATATAATGCTAATGGTTCAAGGTGAAAAAATTAAACCGTTTATTGGAGAATTCAAGGATAATCTTATGATATTAAGATATTCTCAGGATTTTATCATAAAAAGAGATAATAAATAAAAAATATATTCTCTCTATTGAACCTTAATCTTAATTATGAAGATAAAAAGAATTCTTGTATTTCCCATGGACAATGAATTAGGTTTAGAAATTATTAATTCCCTTAAATACAATAAGGACATTGCTTTATACTCTGCAGGACCCATCCAAATAGAAGTTGATTTTCCCTTACATAAAAAACACTTTATAGTCTCGAAAAAATTAGACAAGCAAGGATTTAATAAATTAAATAGCATCATCGAGCAAAATAAAATAGAATATATTTATCCTTCTGATGAAATAATTAATATCAATTTAGCCAAACATAGTACTAAAGTATTTTCCAAAATTATATCTTCCCCCTCAACATCATTATCAATTGCAACATCGAAAGAAAGGACATATGAAGTTTTAAGAGATGAAATACCAATTAGAAACTTTAGTAAAAATGAAAATTCTAAGAAAATTTACGATATTGGATGCATTTCTGATAGGGTGAGGGGATTATTATTCTGTGCTGGAATTGAAGATTTTAGTTCCCAAACTGAAACAGTCATCGAATCTGAATCAATATATAAGGATATTTTTGACAATTATGCTAAAAAAATTTTGAAATTAATTGATTTATACGGAGCTTGGAGCTTTAAACTTGAAGAAAACTTATCTGGTGATTTTAAATTAATTAGTATCACGCCTTGGATGAATCTTAAAATGAAGATTTATCGATATCTTGGTGTTAATTTCCCTCTTTTAAGTGTCTATGAATGTAATAGGGATAACTTTCAAATCTTGCGAAATGAATACGATATTAAAATAATACAAACTCAAAAAACTAAACATCAGATAATTTTACCCTATAATACGGTATATATTGATTTAGATGATACAATAATAATAAAAAATGCTCTAAATATACAGATATTTAATTTTTTAAATCAGTGTATAAGTAATAATAAAAAAATTGTACTTATAACCAAACATCAAAAAAACATTCTAAAAACACTTAAAAAATTTAATGTCGCTCCAAGTATATTTAATAGAATCATTCATTTGGAGGAAAATGATGAAAAATCTCAGTATATTGTTGATAGAAATTCAATATTTATAGACGACAGTTATCACGAAAGAAAAATAGTAAAAGAAGTAAATAAAATTCCTGTTTTGCTCCTAGTATGATGGAAGGATTAATATAAATAATTGATTCTTAATTTCAATATTTATTTATTATGAACATTTAGATATTATTAATCCTAAACTTTTTGGAGTTAAAATGAATTGAGTGATCAAAATATTAAATTAAGTGGCGGGTCTTCAAAAAAAGAACTTTCTATTAGAGAAAATTTTTTCCGACTTTTCGAAGAATGTCCGATACCTAATAATGAACTATTATCAAATCTTGGTCTTTTTATAAAACGGCAAGATTTATCTCGAATTTTGTTCATGAATGAACTGTATAAAAAAATAATTGATGTAAATGGAATAGTCATTGAATTTGGTGTTAGATGGGGACAGAATTTAGCATTATTTGAGACATTTAGAGGGATGTATGAACCTTATAATTATAATCGTAAAATAATTGGATTTGATACTTTTGAAGGATTTCCTTCTGTCCATGAAAAAAATGGAAAATCTGATGTTATATCTAAAGGATCTTATTCAGTAACTGAAAAATATGAAGAATATCTCAATCAAATCCTTGATTATCATGAACAAGAGAGTCCAATACCTCACATTAAAAAACATCTGTTGATAAAAGGTGATGCAACTGTCGAATTTAAGAAATACTTAGATGACAATCCTGAAACGATTGTTGCACTTGCTTACTTTGATTTTGATCTTTATGAACCTACAAGAGCTTGTCTTGAATTAATCATGGATCATGTAACGAGAGGAAGTGTAATCGGTTTTGATGAATTATCCTTTCATGAATTTCCAGGAGAAACCATTGCATTGAAGGAAGTACTTGGTTTAAAGAAATACAAGATAACTCGCTGGCCATATACTCCATTGGAATCGTATATTGTAATTGATGAATTGAAATAATGTCTTTAAAAAAAGTAGGTATTATTGTTCAAGCAAGAATGGGTTCTACACGACTTCCTGGCAAAACTTTAAAAAAAATAAATAATAATGAAACAGTTTTAGGTTTATTAATAAAAAGATTAAAGCTAAGTAAGGAAACCCATTTAATAATTATTGCTACATCATCAAATGAGAAAAATAAACAAATTATTGAACTTGCGAAATTCTATAATGTCTCATCTTTTATAGGAAGTGAAGAAAATGTCCTTGAGAGGTATTATCAGGCAGCAAAAAAGTTTAGTCTGGATATAATTATTAGAATAACCTCAGATTGCCCATTTGTTGACCCTGAGATAATAGATGAGATGGTCAAATATTATATGAATAATAATTTTGATTATATTGCAAATACCTATCCTTTATTAAATATCCCAGCTGGTTTTGATGTTGAAATATTTAGCTTTGAAATTCTTGAAAATCTTATTACTATTGCTACAACTTCAGAAGAAAAAGAACATGTAACCTATTATATAAAATCAAATCCC
>JBHLME010000182.1:0-4449 GCA_048938445.1 Promethearchaeota archaeon
AATTGACTATACTTCTTTCAAGGATGTAAAGTTAAAAGGGAAAAAAGTATTGATGCGAGTTGATATCAATTCGAACATTGATTTAGAGAAAATGGAAATTAGGGATTCTCCTCGAATAAGAGCTTTAGTTCCTGCTTTAAACGAGTATTTCAAAAAAACTGCAGTGATCATTCTAGCTCATCAATCACGTCCAGGGAGTGATGACTTTACTGACTTAGATATTCATGCAAAAGAGATAGAAAAGCATCTTGGTAGACCTGTTAAATTTGTTAAAGATATTTATGGTGAACAAGCTGTAAATGCAATTAAGGAACTTAAACCTGGTGAAGTATTGGTTCTTAATAATGTTCGAAAATTTGAAGGAGAAATGAAAAACTATAAAGATTTTAAAGAAGCAGAAAATACAGAAATGGTAAAAGTTCTTTTTCCATTAGTTGATTATGTAATAGTTGATGCTTTTGGAGCAGCACATCGTGCACATGCATCTATTGTTGGATGGCCAAAAATGATAGCGGGTCCTATAACAGATAAAGAATTAGATGCCTTGAAAAAGATTATGCAAGATCCTGATAAACCTATGGCTATGTTAATTGGAGGTGCTAAAGCTATAGATAAATTTAAAGCAATGAAATTTAATTTTGACAATGAAAAATTGGATTATGCTCTTTGTTCAGGACTCACAGCTATTTTAATCTTTGAAGCATTGGGTAAAAATATGGGAGAATCAAACCATAAAATAATAGCAGAGGATTTAGAAGCCAATAAGGATATGATTGTAAACACTTATGAAAAATATAAGGATAAAATTCTACTTCCTGAAGATTTAATTATTGATGACAATGGTAATAGAAAAACTATTAATATTGATGAGGCAGGAACTTACAATACAACAACAGGTGATATTGGAGAAAAAACTGTTGAAAAATTTAATGAAGTGCTGATGAAGTGTAAAACAATTGTAGCAAATGGTCCTCCAGGTATATTTGAAAAAGAAGTGTTTAGAAAATCGACGAATGAAATTATAGATACTATGGTTGAAGCTACAAAGAAAAACAAAGCGCTAACAATTATTGGTGGTGGAGAAATGGGTGCAGCAGCTTCAATGGCAGGAAAAGCTGATGATGTTTCGTTTATCTCAACAGCTGGAGGGGCAATGTTAGAAATCCTTTCCGGGAAAGATTTACCAATGATTCGAGCTTTAAGAGAAAAAAAGATTTAAATTTTCTATACTAAAATTTTTTTATTTTTACATTATTTTTATAACTAGGTATATCATCTTTAAATTAAGAAGGTTTAATATTATGAAAGAAGAAGTTGAAGATAAATGGGATATTTCTTATTGTGGTTTGAACTGTGCTAGTTGTGAAATTTATCTAGCATCACACGGAGATGAAAAACTGCAGAAAGAATTAGTGCAATGGTTCAAAAAGAATATTGATCCTAATATCGATTATATGAGTTGTGAAAGATGCAGAGGTCCTAAAGGTAAATGTTGGACTGAAGATTGTGATTTAAGGTCTTGTGCAATGAAAATGAATTTAGAATATTGTTTTGAGTGTTCTGAATTTGTTTGTTCTAAATTAGAGAAGTTTGCTAATAACGGTCCAGACCACCATAAAAGAACAATTGAAAATATGAAAGAAATGAAGAAATTAGGAATTAATAAATGGAAATCTTTGCAAAATGGAACACAATTTTGTCCTTAATTGGTGTCTTATAACCCGAAGATCCAGAAAAAAACTTAAAAATTAATCAAAAAAATCATTTACCTTTAAAAATTGCTTTCCCAGGCCCATTTTTCTTAAAAGATTCTATCCCAATCTTAATGTCCTCTGTCTTAAAAAGCTTAGGAGCAATATCCAACAATAATTTATCAGATTCTTTTAATCCTTTATCGTAATATTCTCTTAATAACTTTTTAATTGTGTTAAATGCTATTGTTGGACCATTTAATTGGATTTTCATAAATTTTATAGCTTTGGTATTGAGATCTTGTTCTGGTAATACTCTATTGATAACATTCCATTTCTCTAAAATTTCAGCTTTTTTAAATCGGCCTCCTAAAGCGATCTCTTTTGCTCTTGTCATCCCAGTTCTCTGAGCTAACCTCTGAACACCTCCACCTAAAGGAACAATCCCAATCAATACTTCAGCGGCAGAAAATTGAGCATTTTCACTAGCCCAGATATAATCGCATGCTAGTGCTAATTCAAAGCCTCCTCCTACGCACATTCCTTTTACCGCTGCCATTGTAGGAAAGGGTAATTGCTCTATTCGACATATAATATTCAAAAATCGCCTTACCATTCTTTTTGTAGACTCCTCAACTTGGTTTTTAAATAATGTCACATTAGCTCCAGTTGAAAAATTACCATTATCAACTTTGAATAGAAGAGCTCTGGTTTCTTGAGTTTCTACTTTATTTAAGATGACCTCTAATTCTTTAATAAAATCTATGTCGATGAGATTCAAAGGTTTATCTATAAAATTAATTATATTTAGTCCTTCATCTTCCTCAAAATTCATTTTAACCATACTATTATCACATTTCTTTCAAGTAGTTTATTGAAAGAGCGTAGATTTCAATTTATTAAATTTGTGTTTTTTAAAAATAAGTATTTTTCAAAACAATTATATAAGGTGTTTGAGTAGACATAATTTTTATACTTAATTTCACAAGAAAACTAATAAAATATTTATTTTTTAATATTATAAATTACATACGAGTAATTGTAAAATTTATAATAATTAATAAAAGTGCCCGTGGTCTAGAGAAATTTCGGTTTCCAAATTTCGGAGAACTCGGTATGACGTCCGCTTGACGTGCGGAAGGTCGTGCGTTCAAATCGCGCCGGGCCCATTAAAAAACTTAATATTAAGGTTAAAATGCCAATAAAGATACGTTGGACATCAAAGGAATATTTTGGAATTTTTTTATTACTACTTGGAATGAGTGGACTCTTTCAATTATATTTTATTTTTATAGGTCAGTATGTGTTGTTTATGGGGAGTCATATTGTCGTAATTTTAGTACCTATTGGAATATGGATTGCATCGTTCTTTTCAACTATTATTATTTTTGAAAGTTATGCTCAAGTTGAGAGGAGACAAAAATTACGGAGTGGATTTAGTAAAAAGGTATTAAAAAGTTCGAAACTAAAGAAATTTCTTGACATTCCCTTCACAAAACCCCTATTAATTGTTTTTGTTATATTTAACGTATTTTTCTTTATTACATTCTTTATATCTACTTCATTTTTGAACAATACACTATCATTCCTAGTTGCAGAAATTCTAGGTGCTATAGGATGTTTATTAGTAGCAAATTTAATAGAGAAAAATTACGGTAGAGTTAGAAGATTATAAATATATTTTAAATTTTAAATAGCTCAATATGATTGAGCAAATTTATATATCGTTAACACATCATTTATTATAGAAACATAAGAATCTAAAATATCAATAAAAATATAAATAAAAACCCTTTTAATATGGCGAAAGTAGAAGTAAGATGTCCACTTTGTTCAAAGTGGGATAAGATTGAAATTTCTGATGATGCTACTAAAAATGTCTCAAAAGGACTCTTAGCAATCAATATTTCTTCCGGAATGATATGTGAACATTCATTTATTGCATATGTTGATAAGAATTTAATTGTAAGAGATTGCTTAGTTGCTGATTTTAAAATCGAAATTCCAGAAAGTGAATCAACAGAATCAAGTGAGCAAACACTTAAACCTAAAACAGAAACTATTAAGTTCGACTTAATTAAACTAAATATTCCAGAGATGCTAATGGTATACACATTAAGAGCTATATTTCTGGGAAAAAAGATATTAATTATTTCTGATCAAGAGTTTTTATTTAATCATATTAAAAATTTCTTTAAAAATGTTACAGAAGATACCTTTAACTTTGAATTGAATATCGCTTTGGAAATGGAATATAAGAAGAATAAAAATTTATATACCGAATATGTTATTTTTAAAAATCGTGAAGTTGTTAAAGATGATGAAAACATAATTAATCCAAAAGAATTAGAGGTTGAGAAACAAATCATTCAAAAATTTTTTGATGAATATGATTTAATGGCGGGATTAATCATCTTGAGAAATGAAATAAAGAAAGTTTATGAACTCTCAAAAGATGTTGGTGTTTTTATTAAAAATAACGAAGAAAGCTCAATTACTTCTAGAAATATTATTAAATATCTTTCAGAGAATCATCAGGGAAAAATTCAATTACCCTATTTCAAATTTCTCCTAAATATTGTTCAAAATTATTTCAAAATTGATGTTCCTAAAATGGATGGAGTTTCTAATCTTTTAGGACTTCTGTAGTTAATTATTCATTTATATTTTTTAATTTCTTTTGATAATAAGAAGAAATATTTAGGGCTTTATAGCTATTATATAATAATGAAGTAGATTTATGGAATTTATCTTTATC
>JBHLME010000182.1:4459-6370 GCA_048938445.1 Promethearchaeota archaeon
GAGCTAATAAATAATTCGTGAAACAGACCTTTCACGATGTCTTATACATTTCAAGGGAGTTCCTCTGTATTATTTGGAAAATATCACTTTAAGTATCTAATAACATAAATTGAACATAGTACGAAATTTGCATAATATTAATAATCTTTAATAACGATACGATTGAAACATAATTTATGAAATTTGAACAACTAATATATGAAGAAAAAGAAAGTGTAGTATGGATTACTCTCAATAGACCAAAAGTATTGAATGCTTTAAGTATGCAACTCTCAGATGAGATCGTACATGCTTTTGAAGAAGTCCGCAAATCAACTAAAATAAAATTTCTAGTAATAATGGGTGCTGGGGATAATTTCAGCGTTGGTGACGATATTAATGAAATGATGAATTGGGGTAATGCAAACGATATTACACGTCGTGTTCGATATTATCAAAATATGGCAAATCAGTTAGAAGAATTAGATAAAATAACAATTGCTGCAGTGGATGGTTATGCTGTCGGAGGTGGCTTGGAAATTACTATGGCCTGCGATTTTGTTATTGCTACAGAGAGAGCAAAATGGGGTATGCCTGAAGTTGATGTTGGCATTACCCCAGGTTGGGGAGGCACTACACGCTTAGCTAGACTAATAGGCAGACGTCGGGCAAAAGAAGTAAATTTAATAGGCGCTTTGCATCCAGCAAAAAGAGCTGTTGAGTGGAATTTATGGAATCGTGTTGTTCCAAATGATCAGCTAGATTTAGAGGTTGAAAAATTGCTTGAAGTTTTAGCCTCGAAGAATCAGCAAGGTTTGCGTCAATTAAAATTTATAATTAATCGTGGAGTTGAATGTGATTTATATACAGCACAGGGATTCGAGGTATTATCGGGAGCATTAACTGGAGCTGTTAGCGGAATGTGGCAAATTAAAGATGCAGATAAAGGTTCTGGTATAATAGGCTTTTCTGGAAAAAATGAACTTTGGAATAAAAGACGAAATCTAGCTAAAAACTTCTGGACGGATTAATTATACAGTTGAAATTGGGATTCTAGTAATTTTTGCAACAACTCTAGCAGTTGGATCAGGACATCGTACAAATTCAGTAGTTACTCCCTTTGGATCAATACTTTTTTCATACGGAGTGTCATTGTATGTCCATGGAAGAGTACCTCCATATTTAAGGACACGAATCATTGAATTCATACTATCAAATAACCATTGACAAATTTTTCCTTTATCTTCTGGAAACTTGAATTTTTCCCCTACTCTATGAAAAGTGCAAAGTCCATCACTCTCAAAAATCTCAATTTCTATATCATAATTGAGCTTGACCATTTATCTCATCTAATTTTTATTTATTCCTAAATTAATGAACTTAATATATATAAAAATACATTTTTAATTAAATCTTAAGGATTTATAAATGAAATTCAGTCCCAACTATTCCGATAGTATGAGAAGGGTGTCTAGACATAATTTTATTAAACTTAAAGCCAGTACAGTGCATTCCACAAGTGATTACCGGATTTAAACTTTCGATGAAACGAACTGATTCTTCAATATCTTCAGTTTTTTCCCATTCCTTATGAAAACCTCCAATAACAGCATAAATTTTATTTATACCTGTTAATTTTTGTCCATGTTTTATTGTATTTACAATTCCTGCGTGTCCACATCCTGTAATTACAACAAGTCCATCATCTTTAACATTAATATATAGAGAAATTTCATCTCTAAAGGTGTTTTTTGCAAATTCCTTTCTGCTTTTCATCAAATAGATACCTTTAGTAAGTTCATTCTCATCAAATATCTCGATCTCACCACTTGTTACTATTCCACTTGATAATTTAATTGGATCCTTAGTCTCGATAATTTTAAGATTATTTTGCTCAGCTAAGTTATCGATCATTTTTTTATTCAATGAAGG
>JBHLME010000058.1:0-26624 GCA_048938445.1 Promethearchaeota archaeon
TTTATAAGAAGAATACAATAACAAGATCGAATTAAAAAAATATATCATTCCTCCTCCAAATAAGAAATAATTAATAGGTATATAATCAACTATAACTTCATTATGGGGGAGAAATCCAGATATACAGAAAAGAATTGAATAAAAAATATAAAGCAATGAGAACAAGATCATTCCTTTTGCTTTTTTAGATTTCACCTTTTATCATGGTAGGATTTTCAATTTTATCAAGTTTTTGTATTTAATTTTAATATTTTTTGTTGTATTCACACGATATATTCAGTATTATTATACTTGGGAATATTGTTTAGAAGTATGTATAGATTCTCCATATTTTTGGTAATAATCAGTATCCTGTTTTGTATATAAATAAATATAATAAAATAGTATAAATATAGTCATTATTACTAAAGCGGTCAATGATAGCGAAGCTAATAAAAAACCCTCGTATGACCAAAGAGGGGTATTTGTTTCGTATGGATAATAATACGTAATTCTACTATACATGACAACAGATATTAACATTACTATTGACACTATAGTAATTAATATTCCTATAATCATCACTATTCTAAGATAACGTAGATATTTCTCTTTAAGCCAATCATTACGTTTATAAGAAGAATACAATAGCAAGATCGAATTAAAAAAATAAATCATTCCTCCCCCAAAGAAGTAATAATTAAAAGGTAAAGTTCCACCTATTACTTCATAGTGGGGGAGAAATCCAGATATATAGAAAAGAATTGAACAAAAAATATAAAACAATGAGAACAAGATCATACCTATTGGTTTTTTAGATTTCATCTTTTGGTTAGGTAAGGATTTATCATTTTATTATATCTATTTTTCATAATAATCCTTTTTTAATATAAATCTAATAGAGTCCAATTTTTGCTTTTTTTATAAAAATGTATTATATAAGTCAATCTCATTAAATATTAATTTCAAGGAACAAGCGATAAGATGTTATTCTGACTCCTCATCATGCTTTTAAATGTGATTATTGTTTTAATATTCAAACCCTATTTTTAATATTCTTATACCTGAGCTAATTCTTTAGAAGTATATATTGATTCTCCATATTTTTGGTAATATTCAACTTCATCTTTTTTATATAATATTACATAATAAAAAAATATGAAAAAGGTGAGTAATGCAAGAATAATTAAAGAATACATTCCTAAATTATATCCCATGTATAACCAAGGATATTCATATGTTTCCAATCCACCATTCATTACAGAAACATATTGCATACTAAGAAGAAATATTATGGTTACCGCAAAAAATGCGGTTGTGGCTATTCCTATTATGAGAATCACTTTTAGATAACTTAAATATTTTTCTTTAAGCCATATTTTACGTTTAATAGTAGTATAAAATAATAAAAAAGAGATAGTAATATACAGCGCACCCCCTACTATCATTGGATAATTTAATATGATTTCTGATTCTTCACCTGATAAGTCAGGTTGGGGCAAAAATCCAGCGATAAAAAACACAATTGCACAGATGAAATAAATCAATGAAAAAAACCACATGTACATGATTTTCTTCTCTTGCTTCCTTTCTTGATGAGTAGTATGATCATTTTGATATACTGCGATGTAATTAATAAATATAAAAACATTTACTAAAACAAGAATGAGTACAGAAATATTACCTAATAAATTACCGCCATATGAAAAAATATGGCTTTCTAAATCATATATACGTTCTTCATAAGGGGTAAACATGTTGATAAGATATTCCATTAAACCAGCAGCACATAAAACTATTATAAGAAATGTGGTCGTAGCTATTCCAATAATAATGATTGGTCTTAAATATCTTAAATATTTTTCCACATTCCAATTCTTAAGATTATTAGCAGATAATAACAATAAAACAGAAGTAAAGATACATGAAATTCCTCCTCCAAAAAATAAAAAATTTAAAGGTATACTCAAAGATTTAAATATATATTGTTTTAAAAATCCAGATATGAAGAAAAGTATAGCACAGAATGTGTATAACACTGAGAAAAAAAACAGGTATGTTCTTTTATTATCCTGCATTTTGGTCACTTGATTTTTTTTGTTAGAATTTCATTATTTATTATTATTTCCAATTTATAATAAAATACTATTGGAGTTCAATTTTTAATTCTCTATTATATTTTTTTAGTATAATCAATAAATTCTTAATATTTTTGATAATATTCAACTTCACTTTTTCTATTTAATATGATAAAATAAAAAAATAAGAAAATGGTCAGTAATGCAAGAATAATTAAAGAATATGTGCCTAAAATATAACCCTCGTATAACCAAGGAAAGAAATATGTTTCAATACCACCTAAATACCTGGAAAAAGATTCATTAATAAGAAATATCAATAAAATAAATGTAAAATATGCGGTTGTTACTATTGCTATTATTAGGATTGCTTTTAAATAATTAAAATATTTATCTTTAATCCAATTTTTTCGTTTAAATGTAGAATAAAATAATAAAAAAGAAATAGTAAAATACAGAACGCCCCCAACAATTATTAGATAATTTAACAAATTATCCAATTCTATATCCAATAATTCAGGATGGTGTAAAAATCCCGCAATAAAAAACAGAATTGAACAGATGAGATAAATCGATGAGAATAATAACATGTTAGTGTTTTTTTTCTCTTGCTTCTTTTCTTGATAAGCAATATAATCATTTTGATATACTGATAAGTAATTAATTATTACAAAAAAAGTCACTAAAGTAAGAACGATTGTAGAAATTAAACCTAAAGAAGAACCTTCAAATGATAAAATGTGTCTTTCTAAATTATATATACGTGTTTCGAATGGACTATATACATTGATAATATATTCCCATAAACCCGCAGTACTTAAAACTATTATAAAAAATGCGATGATGGCAATTCCAATAATGATGATTGGTCTGAGATACCTTAAATATTTCTCTCTCTGCCAATATTTAAGATTATAAGCAAATATAAATAATAGGATAGAGTTAAAGAGACATGAAAATCCTCCTCCAAAAAACAAATAATTAAATGAAATCATCCAAACTCTAAAATTATATATTGGTAAAAATCCAGATATGAAGAAAAGTATGGCACAGAACGCATACAACAATGAGAAAAAAAAAAGATATATTCTTTTATTATCTTGCATCATGGTTACTTGGATTTCTATCTTTATTATATTATTAATTTTTGATTTATAATAAAAGGTAATTGGAGTCCAAAATTTGATTTTAATTAAAATTCAATTTATAATTTTTTTCAATATCTTGATTATGATATTTCGCTTGGGAAAAAATTTGTTTTATAGATTGATTCACTAATTTTTTCAGAGATAATCATTAGAAAAAGAAAGTGATTCCTTATACTTGATCTAAAATGAAATTCTTATATTAATTTAAATTATCTCTGAAGAATAATATAGATATATCAATTAGGGTAATAATCCTTTAATTTAGAAATAAAATCATATCTCTTATATCTGACATATTTAGTAAATGAAAGAATTTCTCATTTTCATCAAATTTTTTAATAATATTTGATTTAAAATAATGTTTAAATACAGAAAACAAAATATTTCAGTCATTATTATATATTCTCTTGATTTTAAAGATATTTTAGAAATTTTATTTAATGTTTATTTTTTTAATAGGTTTAACCAAAATTTTATAGATCTTTTTTTTAATTAATCTATTCACATATTTATTGTAAAATCTTTCTAATTATGTAGTTAAGTTTAACCAAAAATTTTACTTCTATTAAATTTTATACTGGTTATTGCTTGGCTATATTTTTCTTTAAGTAATATTTAATACTAATATCATGTTTTTTTAATTCTGACAATGGAAGATAAAAGTTATCATAAATTAATTTCTTGGTTAAGAAGGAACTATCAAGTAATTATAGGATTAATTACAATATGTCTTATTGTTTTAATGATTTTATTTGTAGATTTTATAAATTTATTAAATAAAATAATCTTAATTGGTTTATATGGAACGATTTTATTTGTAATTGTTTATACCTTTACATTCATTTTAAGATCATATAAATTGAAATTAATTTTTATAGGTCTTAACCGAAAAGTTTCATACTCGATATGTTATTTCTCTATTGGAACGGCTTTTGCTATTAATGAGGTAATTCCTGCTAAAATCGGTGATTTAGCAAAAATTGTATTTCTTAAAGAGCATGGTAATTTAAAACTTAGTGAGTCCTTTGGAGGAACCGCAATTGAAAGGGCATTAGATCTCTTTATTTTATTTTTTATCAGCCTTTTTGCTTTAATATATATTTCAATCATTAAAATTGACGAAAGTGACACAATAACTCTATTTGGTTTTAGTTTACAATTTTATATAATATTAGCAACCATTGTAATATTTGTTGTTCTTACATTTTTAATATTGATATTATTTAAAACTGATTTTTGTTTAGGTATTGTTGGAAAAATTTCTAAAAAAATAGAAAATTACTTTAGAAATTTCATAACAAATCTTAAAGGAGCTATAAGAAGTTTTAAAGAACACAAAAAAGAATTTTTGGTTGTTTTAATATTAAGTTGTGTAATTTGGATAATAGAAGCTTTTATAGGCATTATATTTTTTTACTTAGTAGGATTTAATCTCAATTTTTTTATATTGATTTTGGCGTTACTGTTTACTTATTTTAGTAAATCATTCCCCATTACTCCTGAAGGATGGGGAATTTCAGAAAATTTAGGGGCAATTTTTGTTTTAATCTTTTATCCTAGTATTCCATATTTGGATCTACTGTCTATCTTTATTATTGAACATTTATTTAGAAGTGCATATATATTTTTTTATGGAGGATATTCAATATTCCATTTTAATTTTAATTTAAAACATATTAAACAAATTAAATAAAAACATTTGATTTTAATATTTAAGAACATAATTACTTTATAATAATAAAAATGAGCAAAACTACTATAGCTAATGGTGAAAAGAGTGCGATAAAACAAGAATTAGATATATTACTCATTAATCCTCCAAATTTATATACACAAAAAGAAAGTATTTGGGTAGAAGTTGATTCTAATTTTCCACCTTTAGGTCTTGCAGATATCGCAGGATACTTAAGAGAAAAAGAGTATAAGATTGAAATATTAGATAGCAATTTAAATTGCCCCTCAGTGGAAATGTTCCATCAATTTTTTATTAAGAACTATGTTTCAAGATTTAGTTCAATAAAAATTATTGGAATAACTTCGGCAACCGTTCAGATTAAAAAAGCTTATTTGATTGCCAAAATTACTAAAAAGTATTTTCCCAAATCATTGATTGTATTTGGTGGCGTGCACACAACATTTGTTACTGAAGAAGTAATTAAGAATAAATATGTGGATATCGCAGTAATTGGAGAAGGTGAATTAACACTTGAAGAAATTATTAGCGATAAATCTCTTGATCAAATCTCTGGAATAGCTTATAAAAAATACTCTGGCGACGATTATGAAATAATTTACACTGATTCTAGAACTAGAATTAAGGATCTAGATTCTTTACCAATGCCCGCATACGATTTATTACAAATTGAGAGGTATAAACCTGCAATAGGTTCATACAAACGATTACCTGCAATGAGTATGATGACTTCTCGAGGATGCCCTGGGAAATGTACATTTTGTGAAAAAACACTTGGTAACAGGTTAGTATATAAATCTGCTGAAACAATTTTTAAAGAAATTAAGTATCTTATAAAGAATTATGGTATAAAGCAAATCCAATTTTATGACGATACATTTACTACTCATAAAAATAATGTTATAGATTTATGTAAGAAAATATTAAGCGAAAAAGTCGATATAACATGGACCTGTTTTTCCAGAGTTGATTTTATTAATTTTAAAATGTTAAAATATATGAAAAATGCAGGATGTCATCAAATAATGTATGGCGTTGAAACTATTGACGAAACTGTATTGAAAAATATAAATAAAAAAATTAATGTTTCCCAAATAATCAAAGCTGTGAAATGGACAAAAAAAGTAGGTATAGAATGTCGGTTAGCGTTTATGGTAGGGAATCCCGGTGATACAAAAGAAAATATTATGAAAAATATTTCATTTGTAAATCTTTTAAATCCAGATTACTTAATTGTTAATATTACTACACCATATCCAGGAACAGAAATGTTTAAATGGGCAAAAGAAAAAAATTTAATCTTAACATATAATTGGGATGATTATGATTTATCCAAACCGATAATGAAGCTAGAAAATTTAAATGAAAACGAAATTAAAGATTTATACCAATTAATGTTTAGAAAATTTTACTTTAGACCACGTTATATTTTAAAACGAATATTTTCCATCAAATCAGTGGGAGATATAAAGATATTACTTGAAGGTTTTAATTCAATAACTTCTTTTTTTAGAAAGAGATTATCTAAAAAAATTCAAGGATAATAATCTAAATTCTTTTTGATTGGTTCAACAATCTTATTGATTTCTTACTTTATTGTATAATTTATTTTCGATTTATAATATATGACAATTAGAGTCTAATTTTACATTTAAGTAAAATTTGTTGATTATAAATCAATCTCATTAAAAATTAAATCCATAGAATGGACGATAAGATTATAATTTGATTTATAATTCCCTTTTAAGAGGTAATTATTTAATGCAGTGAAATTTTTAAAACTTGGAGAGCAAATAATAGCTCCAGCAAATCTTTCTGGGGCACCTATTTCACTGGTTTTAAGGCAATAAACCAATTCTCCCTGAGGACTTTCTACTTGCATTATTGCTATTTTATTTTTAGGTAATACCAAGTTCTTATCGTCAAATATCTCAATTTCGCTATCATCATCGATTAGTTTAGTTATAAGATAATCAATAATTTTGATAGTCTGTTCCATTTCCCAAATTCTGGTTTCTATTCGTGAAAAGACATCTCCATTTCGAGATGTAACTATATTCCATTCCTTTACTAAATCATCATCTATGTAAGATAAATAAGGTTTTTCAAAACGGATATCATAATTTATTCCTGAAGCTCTCAAACAAGAACCCGTGACTCCAGCATTTAATGCCTCATCTCTTCCTAAAATACCTATTCCTTCACATCTATTTCTTAAATGGTTTCTATAAACGGTATATTTTATGAGATTAAATACCTTTTTAAATAACTTGGTTAAAATTAATTGAAAATTTAATAAATCACCATTAGGGAAATCTTTGCAATAACCAATAAAATTTATTTCATCGAAGAATCGTATTTTTAAGTGAGTTTTAACGGAATTTTGAAATTGATTTCTTAAACTCATTAAATTTATGTACATCTTTCTATATTTTAGTAATTTGAATAAATTTATAAACCATAATAATAAGCTCTCAAAACGTTCAAGCTCGCAAAATACCGTTCTTATCTGTTTGACTCTATTTTGAACCTTTATTTCCATTAATTGTTCAAGGCACATGATATAAGACAAATTATGATGATAACTACTAATATAACAGATTCTCTTGGTCAATTTAACATTATCTTTAAATGATAAATTAGATAATAATGGAATGATACCACGATATAACCACCCTGTTTTTTCTATAACAGTTTGGATCTTATTTCTTTTACATAATAAATTAAAATAATTTCTTAAATTCGGATTTTTACTATATATTCCAATTGGGATATAATAATTTAATTTTATTTCCGATTCAAAAGGTGTTGGGATAGAAAAAGGTTCTATTTCTATACTATTAGAAATATATTTAAAACTCAAACCAAACCTTTTTTCAATCTCATTCTCATAATATTTTGCTTGGGGGAATATATGGTTAATAGAATTGATTGAATGATTATTATCAATTAAAACCATTAAAAATAGAAATTTAAATGTTTTATCTAATCTATAATAAAATTCATACATTAATTGAAATTTTTCAGTAAAATCCAAAACTGAAATATTAATTAATTTGAGTTGTCTTTCACTAAAAAATAGTGCGATATCTCTAATTCTTAATTCATTTATTAAATAAATGAGATGATCTCTATCTTCAATTTTTTTAATTATATCTGACTTAAAGTACTGTTCAAAAATGGAATAAAAATTATTGGAATTCATTTTATCATTCATGATTGCACATTTTATTAATTTTAAGCATAATATAAAATTTTTATTTAATGCTTTCTATCATGTAGATTTTGTTGAATTTTGAATTAAGGTATATGATATTGTAAAAAATAACCTACTATAACATTTATTGCTTCAAAGATTACATAAATAAAAAATAGTAAGATAAAAATCATTATTCTAACTTGTTTTTTATATTGTCCGATTTTTTTACGATGTTCTAAATCAATAATTAAAGCAAAACCAATAAAACTCATGAATAAAAGTTGAGCCGTTTGAGATAACTGCCACGTGATGTGAAAGAACCGCATCACTAAATCAGTTCCACCTGTCCCTGACCAGTTTTGAATCATTTTAAACGTGTATTCCGGAAAAATTAAATACGGAATGCACAAAACGATTATAGGTAAAAAATAATAAACTAATTCTTTTATTTTTATTTTCTTGCCTAAAAGTAAAACAAAAAGAAAAATCATTACTAAAATTTTATATGCTGCAAATGAGAAAATAATACCCGCTAAAATTTTTTTTTCTTTTTTTAATTGAACCATTGATTCGAAAAGAAGGAGCAAAATTAACCAATTATTATTGTTTAATGTAGCGTCTGCTAAATATCCAATTATACTTAACAAGTAAAAAAGAAATTGATCATTTTTATCTTCTGTCAATTTATACATAGTTTTGGCTATATATATTACGGTTATCAATCTTAAAGCATCATTAATATATACACCTATATAGGACGGTAAGATATAAATTGGAAAAAAGATAAAATATGAAAAATAAAGATATGGCATATCAGAATCATAAAAGTTAACGATACCATTTTCCATCATGCCTTTTATTAAATGAAAATCGGCATCTCTTCCAAGTATTACGATAACTATTAAAGAATCATCCGGAAACTCATCAATATTGATGAAATAAAAGATTATTCTTTCAATTATCAAAATAATAGAAATTATAGCAATAACTATAATATAATAAAAATTTATTGGTTTATTTCTAATTTTTTCAACAAACATTTTCAATTTATTTCAATTTTTGGATTGTTTTAAACTAATATTACTTTAGATATATATTATATATGATAAAATTTTATAATTACTAATTAAGAATCTGTTATATGATTTTCTTGTCAAAATTTACTTGATAAGTATTATTGAATGAATCTAATTTGATTATAAATTTGATTATGATAAAGGAGAAGAAATTTAAATTATCTATAAATATACAAAATAATTTACTAAATATTTTTTATTTATGATGATCTTTGAAATTAAGCATTATTATACCTTGTTACAACGAAGAACAAACAATTAGACCATTATTAGCCTCTCTTTTCTCTGTAAAATTTCCAGTTGAGCGTGAAATTATAGTTGTAGATGATGGTTCACATAAAAATCACAAAGAATTCTTGGATCAAGAGATTAAATTAAATCAAATTAAATTTATTCGTTTGCCAAGAAATCAAGGAAAAGGCATTGCGATAAGAATTGGATTAAAATATGCCACAGGGGATGTATTTATAATACAAGATGCGGATTTTGAATATTTTCCCGAAGATATACCATTGTTATTGCAACCTATCTTGAATAAAGAAACTAAAGTAGTGTATGGGACAAGATTTGCTGTAAAACCCGAACAAATGGCCAAGTCTCATTATAAAGCTAATCAATTATTAACAAATATAACTAATTTCATCTACAAAACAAATTTAACAGATATGGAAACTGGTTACAAACTATTTACTAAAGAAGTTTTTGATAAAATATCACTCACAACACGTGAATTTGAATTTGAACCAGAAATTACCGCTCAAATTGTAATGAATGGATATTTAATTAAAGAAATTCCAATTAAATACCAATATCGCATGTTTGGAGCGGCTAAAATAAATTGGCTTGACGGTGTGGAAGGATTACTTATTCTATTTAAATTTAGATATCTCCCAAATTCAAAACTTTTTCAACTTTTCTATAGGATTTATAAATTTCACGTGAAAAAAATCATATTTAGATTGACAACCTTTATTGCTAAAGTAATTTACTTGCGTCGAATATGATTCAACTATCAATCTCTTTCAAGTTTTTCTTTTTTTAATTCAACAGTATGATAGACATCATTGATGTATTGTTTTTTCAAAAATACATAAATTATAAATATTTAACATTTTGATATAACATATCTTTGTATATTTTTTTTTAAAGAAATAGATTCTCCAACCTTTTAAAAATGAAACCACTAATAAAGCGAACATTAATTGGTTTTTCGACCATTATAACCATTATTTTGATAGCTATTGTGCTTTTATTTATCAATATTAACAGTATCATTGATTATTTAAAAGCAATTTCAATTTTTGGACTTGTATTATTTTTTTTAATCTATACTGGCGTTTTTATAATGCGTACAATACGATTAAAAATAATCTTCCAAGGACTTAATCTCGAAACTTCTTTTTATAATTTATATGGATCATATGGTATTGGTTGGATTGTAAATGAGTTAATTCCCTTTAAATTTGGAGATTTAGTGAGAATGGAAGTAATTCGTCAAAAAGAAAAACATGCTACTTTAAGTAAAAGTTTAAGTGGTGTGGGAATTGAAAGAGTGCTTGATTTATTGATATTATTTTCTGTTACTTGTATTTCGTTATTCATAATGTATTTTTTAGGTATTCAAGGAACTTCTAAATTAAACCTGGACTTAATCATATTTATTTTTGCAATAATTTTATTAGGTGGTGCAATATTCTTAATATTTCTTTTTCTTAGAACCGATTGGATATTAAACATTATTGGAAAAATATCTCCAAGATTGAGCACTCTTTTAGAAGGTTTTTTAAGAAATTTCATTAAAGGTATAAATGAATTTCGTCAAAATAAGAGAAAAATGATAGAAATTGTTTTATTAAGTCTACCCACTTGGTTTTTTGAAACTTTCACGTTAATCATTATATTTTATTCAAATGGATATGCTATTAATGTAATAATAATTATTATCGCTCAAATAATTTTATTCTTTTCTAAAACGCTCCCCATAACACCTGGCGGGTGGTTAGTGTCAGAACCCCTTGCAACCACCTTTATCTTTCTTTTCTATCCTTCTATTTTATACGAGACTATATTTGGACTCGTAATTTTAGATCATGGTCTTCGATTAATTTATATTTTAATATATGGAATAATCTCTTCATTATTACTTAATTTTAAATATAGATCTATCAATTTAAGTCAGTATAAGACTAAAAGAGATAAAAAAAGAAGAGAGGAAAGCGTTACAAGAGGTTTTGGATTATTAGAAAAGTTTTTTTCAATACAAAGAATGAAAATAGCACAAAAACTAATTAAAAAACATGATAAAAAAGGAACAATATTAGATATTGGCTGTGGAATGTATCCGTTTTTTCTTATGAATGCTGATTTCGAAGAAAAATTTGGTATTGACCAAGAAATTGAAGATAGGAAGATCAAAACTCACAATTTAATATTAAAAAACCATAATGTATGCGAAGATTTAGATTTACCTTTTGAGAATGATTCTTTCGACGTGATTACAATGTTAGCTGTGCTTGAACACTTGGAGAAAGACCAAGTTTCCCGGATATTGACTAAATGCTATGATTTATTGAAAAAAGATGGAATATTAATTATAACTACTCCTGCCCATTGGAGTGATTTATTATTAAAAATAATGGCTAAAGTACATTTAGTTAGTCCCGAAGAAATTGAAGAACATAAACAGGCTTTTAGAATGGTCGAATTAAACGATCTCATCAATTATTCAAACTTCAAGCAAGAGAGTGTCCAGAAAGGATATTTCGAAATATTCCTGAATATGTGGATGTGCGCAAAAAAATGAGACTATTTCTTTTTTTTAAAATCTGTATAATACTCGAATTAAATTAAAAATATAGACCCAATTAAACAAGAGAATTAAAATGATGACAACTTCTATAGTGAATTTTAATGATCTCTTCATCAAATAACCATAGGTTATTGGTTCATCTTTAAATTGAGGAATTTTATTTTTTCGAGTCATTAATATTCACTCAGAAATCATTCCTATTAAAATTTATATTCTTTGTACACTTCTTCCACGGTATAATTTTTATGAACTATTTTAGCAATAGCACTAACAATTAATGTTGGGTCTTCTGCTTGAAAAACGTTTCTTCCAAAAGCAACGCCCGATCCTCCGGCTTGTATGGAATCATATACCATTTGAAGTAATTCTCTTGTGGTGTCCATTTTAGGACCACCTGCTATGATAACAGGAATATGAGCTCCTTTCACGATTTCTTTAAAACTATCAATATCTCCTGTATAATTAGTTTTTACAATGTCTGCTCCTAATTCCGCTCCCGCTCTTGTAGCGATATTGACTACTTCTGGCTCATGCTCGTTTTTAATTTTTGTTCCTCTTGGATACATCATTGCAAGTAATGGCATGCCCCACTCTCTACATTTTTCAACGACCTTCTGAGCATCTTGGAGCATTTCAGGCTCCTCATCTGCTCCAATGTTGATATGAATTGAAACACCATCAGCACCTATTTTTAAAGCTCTTTCAACAGAACAAACAAGAACCTTCCGATTTGGATTGATATTAAGATTCGTTGCGCCTGATAGATGAATAATGAGTCCAATATCTTTTCCACTTTCTCTATGGCCTGCACCAACCATTCCAGAATGCATTAAAACCGCGTTAGCACCCCCTAAGGCAACATTATCAACCATTTTAGCCATGTCTTCAAGACCTTTTATGGTTCCAACTGTTAGTCCATGATCCATTGGAATAACAATAGTTCTCTTGCTATCACGGTTCATTATGCGTTGCATTCTGATACTCTTTCCAATATCCAATTTATTTCACTTCTTTTATATTCAATTAAATATTAGATATTATTTTCTAAATTAATTTGTTAAATATTCTACAAATTATTTACTTTTGGATTTATATTAAAATAAACTGATCATGAATATTTCATTATATTTTATAGCTTTAATAACATTAATAACATATATTACAATTTTAAATCTATCAAAATTCCTAATTTGTATGGATTAGAGTTCTTTGAATTACTCGACAGATGTTTTAATCATCGGATCTGGGATTTCGGGTTTAAGTCTGGCAATTAAATTAGCAGAGTTGGATCCCAATTTGAATATCTTGATTATAACTAAAGAAAAAATAGATGATTGTAATACTTCTAATGCTCAAGGCGGAATTGCTTGTGTATGGAATAAAAATGATTCCTTTGAAAAACACATTCAAGATACATTAATTGCAGGAGACGAGCTCTGTGATGAAAATGTCGTCAGAAAGATCATTTCCCAAGCGCCTGATAGAATCAATGAATTAATCGATTTAGGAGTGGAATTTAATCGTGATCCTGATGGAAATTATGATTTAAGTAAGGAGGGAGGTCATTCAGAACGTAGAATTCTTCATGTAAATGATTTAACTGGTAAAAATATTGAAGAAAATCTTATTAAAAGAGTAAACGAATTTAATAATGTTGACATTAAAGAAAAATTTTGTGCTGTAAATCTTTTCTCAAAGAATTTAAAGTGTTATGGAGCACATGTATTAGAACAAGAAACAGAAGAAATACATAATGTAGCATCAAAAGTCACGGTTCTTGCCGCCGGAGGTGCTGGAAAGATTTATTTGTATACTACAAATCCTGACGTTGCCTCTGGTGATGGTATTGCAATGGCCTATCGAGCTGGTACTACAATTGCTAACATGGAGTTTTATCAATTTCATCCAACTTGCTTATACCATCCTTTCGCAAAATCTTTCCTTATAACTGAGGCAATGAGAGGAGAAGGAGCGAGATTAAAGGATATAAGAGGTCGTTCATTCATGGAAAAGTATCATCCTCTAAAAGAGTTAGCGCCTCGAGATGTAGTATCAAGAGCGATAGATGCAGAATTGAAAAAATCCGGAGATGATTACGTGTTATTGGATATTGCTTCTTATAGAGATAGCTCATTCATAAAAAGTCATTTTCCGGGGATTTATGAGGAATGCTTAAAATTTCATATTGACATTACGATTGATCCCATACCGGTTGTACCTGCCGCCCATTATTGTTGTGGTGGTGTTGTTGCTGATATAAATGGATTAACAGATGTAAAAAATCTATACGTAATTGGAGAATCGGCGTGTACTGGATTGCATGGTGCTAATCGCTTGGCAAGTAATTCTTTATTAGAGGGGCTTGTTTGTGCTTATGAATGTGCAAAACTTCTTTCAAATAAGATAAAAGATTTGAAGATAAAGGAATTTAAAGAATGGGAACCGGGTAATGCAGTTCCCTCCACAGAAGCCGTTATAATATCGCAAAATTGGGATGAGATCAGGAGATTCATGTGGAATTATGTAGGAATAGTCAGAACGGATAAACGATTAGAGCGAGCTAAAAAAAGAATCAATTTATTGCTGGATGAGATTAATAAGTATTACTGGGACTTTAAAATTGAAAAAAACTTAGTTGAATTGAGAAATTTGGCAACGGTGGCTAAATTAATTATTGTTAGTGCAATCTCGAGGAAAGAAAGCAGAGGAATTCATTATAATGTCGACCATCCAGAAAAATCGAAATTAATTCGAAATACTATTATTAGAAAACCTTGGTAATATTAACTTCATAATGTATCAATGAATATACACTCCAATTTGTAATAACTAAAATCTTTTATATAACTTCTTTTTTCTTGTTTATACAACTAAATATTTATAATTTGGAGTGATAATAATGGGTGCTATATTAGATTTTATTAGTATATTAACAACAAATATAGGAGCAGGAGTATTATTATTAATCTGTGGCGCGGTTTGGGTTTTGGATACTGTCTATGAAAACTCGAGACGTGAGGGATTTTTCAAGAAAAATGATGGCTGGAATTTTGACATGACAACTCTTTTAAAGGTATTATCAATTATTGCTTGTTGTTCTGGATTTATTTTCATACTAGTAGGAATATTAGGGTATTTCAATCCTAATATCACGAAGACTCTTACATGTACTTCTTTAATTATTATGGGTCTTTTAACAGTTTTAAAACCTGTTAATGACCTACCTATTGCTAGCATTATAGGGTTTCTATCATCATCATTAGTAGCTTTGATAATAGCGTTAATTTTTTACTTTACTCCTTTAGAAGCAGCATCTATAAGTTGGCAATGGGGTCTTGCCATTATAATAATCCTTGTAATCGTATTTATTGTAAGTGCTCTCATTGCTAATTTCTGGCTTATCGGTCCTAAATTCGTTTCAAAAATTGTATCTTACCCTTTTGTTTCTGTAATTGGAGCAGCTTATTGTTTCATTTTGGGTGGATTGGTTTTAGGAGGAATATATATTTAAAAAAAGATTTTTTTCAATTTTTTTATTAATTTTTTCTATGAGAAATACCTTGATTAATAATCATTTAGATTATTATGTTTAAACAAATAGTTTATACTCTATTATTAATTTATTATGATTAAAAAAAATAATAAAATTCATTTAATTTTTGAAGAACTCATACCAATTTCATCATTGCTCAATTAAGGTATTTAAAAAAATGATTCAAAACAAAAATATTAAAAGGATACTAATCATTTGTACGGGAAATACTGCTAGAAGTCCTGCTGCTGAATATTTAGCTAAGTCTTATGGAGCTAAATACAAGGTTAATTTAAATTTTGACAGCGCAGGTTTTATAAACGCCTTTTCTTATATGCAACCCGAAAGTCAAGAATATCTTAATTCCAAGGGGATAGATCATTCGGATTTTCAACCTAAAATAATTAATAAAGAATTATTAGAACGTCAAGATTTAATCATTACAATGGAAAATCACCATGTTAACCAAATAATTAGTAATTTTAATGACATTAAAGATATAGAAAAAAAAACCTTTACTTTAAAATCCTTTAATGGGAGTAATGGTGACATTATAGATCCCTATTACACTAATAGGACAACTTATTTAAAGGTCTTGAAAGAAATTGATGATAATATAGAACAAATGGTTAAAAAAATAATTGAAATCAATAAATCAAGAAATTAAAGAATCATTGTTTTTATTTATATAAACTATTTTATGACCATAAAAATTTAAAAGTAAAATCTTAGATCATACTTTTAATGGCACTTCAAAAAACTATTAATAATACCAATGTAGAAGTTTTCATTGGCAGTTTGACCGAAGTAGAATATGATGCCATAATAATCCCATCAAACACCCGACTCTTACCGAGTGGTGAATTAAGATGTGCAGTTTTAAGAGCCGCAGGACCTAAAGTACAACATGAATGCAATTTTTTAATAAATCACATAGGATTAATTCCAGACTGTACGGCAGTGGTGACTTCCGGTGGGAATTTAAAATCTAAAAATATTATACATGTGGTTGGTCCTAAAATGGCAAGCAAACCAGAAGTTAATAAATTAATGCATGCTACTTGGAATTGCCTTAAAGTTGCTGATGAAAAGGGATTTAAATCAGTTGGGATTTCTTCTCTCTCCAAACGCGTTTATCTTTTTACACCTAAAATTTGCGCAGAATTCATGATTCCGACTATTAATAAATTTGTTCGGGAACAAAACAATAATATAGAAAAGATCGCTATGGTTCTTGAAGATCAAGAAGATTATGATACTTTTTCTAAGAAATTTGAGGAATTTTTTTGATTTTTTTTTGATTTTGAATTCAAATACTATAGTAAATTTGCGATTTGACAAGAATGTCCATTTACTTTAATGAAATTTTATATATATATCAAATATTTTACTAAAACAGTGATTATTTTATGAAAATTTAAATTTTTAATGGGGATTAAAATGAATATAGATGAACTTAATGAAACCATAAAAAATCCGTTATCTAACATCAATCCACTCAAGGGATTAGAAATCATATCTGAATCATTCGTGTATAAAATTTACGATATCTTTGGAAGAAATAGTTTATTGTCTATGTTATATCAAGTAGGAACTGGACCTGGAGAGGAAATTTCTAAGAGAATTAAGGAAGTGTATCAAAAAGAAGAATTCGAAATATTTGAAGCATTAACTATCCTGATAAATGAATTAAGAGAATTTCATTCAATTAAATTTAAAAGTATTGAAGAAGATGATGAAAAAATAAAAATAAAAATTCAAAATCATTGCTTTCTACGAGATACATTTAAAAGAAGGGAAAAACTAAAACCAGGCAAAGCATTTTGTCGAATCAATAAGGGATATTTTGAAATAGCATTAAAAAACCTAATAGGGAATAAAGTTAAAAAAATTGACATTAATTTTATAGAAAATGATGAAGAAAATGACGTTTGTATTGAAGAATTATGTTTTTATAAATAAGGATTTTTTTAAAAATGATTAAATATCTCTTTTTACATTAAAAGTAATGGAATTTTTAATTTAATTCTTGTTTTTCATTAAATTAAAAAAAAAAAATTATGTTTTTCATCAATGAAGTGATTGAATTATAACTAATTAATTATCAAAAGCTTAAATTTAATGTCATATTTACCATCTTAATTATTTAAATTAATGTTTAAATTAATCATTAAATTTAAGGTTGAAAAAAAATGGCTGTAAATAAAATTGCTGTAATTGGTGCCGGATTAATGGGTCACGGTGCTGCTCAAGTTGCTATCATGGCAGGCTATGATGTGGTTCTTGTAGATATTAAAGACGAATTCGTAGATAATGGATATAATAAAATTGAAGAAGGTATCAAAAAACTCGAAGCAAAGGGACAATTAGGTGAAGGAGTTTCTGCTGCGGACGTGATGGGAAAATTAACAAAATCAATTGACTTGGCATCTGCTGTAAAGGATTGTGACATGGCTATTGAAGCAGTTGTTGAAAAAATGGATATTAAAAAACAAGTCACAAAAACCGTAATGGATAATGGACCTTCACATATCATTTTTTGTTCAAATACCTCGACAATGAGCATTACTGAAATTGGAAAGGACTGTGGTGCTCCTGAGAGAGTGTGTGGAATGCATTTCTTCAATCCTGTTCCATTGATGCGCTGCATAGAAGTTATTAAAAGTGCTGATACTAATGATGAAACCTTTAACACGGCAATGGAAGTAGCACAAACTTTACCTTGCTTAAAGGGAAAGAGATATATTGCTCCTGTCTTGAAAGATCGTCCCGGTTTCATTGTTAACAGATTAAATTCTCCAGTTCAAATTTATTTAAGTTGGGCATTTGACTATGCTCAAGAAAATGGTATTCCTTGGGAACAAATTGATGCTGATGCTGCGGGTTTAATGCCAATGGGACCATGTGAGTTATCTGATTATGTTGGATTAGATACTATGATGCACACATTAAATTATTATGCGGAAACATTATCAGATGATTATAAACCTGGTAAAGTAATTATGGAAATGAATGAAGCAGGAACACTTGGTGCTAAAACGGGAAAGGGTTTCTTTGATTGGAGTGCTGGGCGACCAAAAATTGATAAATCAACAAAAGCAGGAATCTTCAATGTAGAATATTCAATGGCAATAATGTTAAATGAAGGATGCCGAATTTTAGAAGAAGGTGTTGCATCTGGTTTTAAAATCATTGATGATGCAAATATGGCTGGAATGAACGTGCCTGGACCATTTGGAGCTGGTAAGAAAAACTTTGAAAAATGGTCAGGAATATTAAATGAACTAGCTGATAAAACCGGAAAAGACTATTTGAGACCCTGTGAATTGATGAAATCTGGCGAATTTGCCAAGATGCGCAAGTAAATTTAATTTTTTAACTTATTTTTTTCCTTTTTTTTTCCTTTATACGTATGTAATTATTTAAATCATGATTTTTTTAGGATTTCTTATTTAAAAATTTGAAAATTTTTAATTATAAAAAAGATTACACTAATTATTCTTAAATCAATGATTCAAAGAAAAAAAATTAAGAAAAAGGTTGAAAAAAAATGGCTGAATTTAAACAACTAAAGATTGAATTGCCAAACACGAAAGAAGGGGGAACTATCGATGGAAACTATGCGGTAATTTCATTAAACCGCCCTGATGCTTTAAATGCACTTCAAACTGAAACACTTAAAGAAGTCTATTTAGCACTTGAAGAAATGGAAGCGGATAAAGATATTAGATGTGTAGTGCTAAGAGGTACAAAAGATTTTACTAAAAAACCCGCATTTTCAGCAGGTGCTGATTTAGCAACAGGATTTGGGAAGGGATTATCACCTACGGTAGCTGCTGATATGATGCTTGCAATGCAACAAAAACATAGATACTATCATTTAATCGAAGCATTTCCAAAACCATTGATCGCTGCCGTTGATGGTTTTGCCCTTGGAGGTGGATGTGAATTGACATTAGCATGTGATATCGTTATTGCGACAAAAAGAGCAATATTCGGATTTCCAGAAATTCATAGAGGCATCTTTCCAGCAAACGGTGGTACTCAAAGAATGGCTAGACATATTGGACAAGCAAGAGCAATGAATATGATTTATTTTGGTGAACAATTTAGTGGACAACAAATGTATGATTGGGGATATGTTTCCTTCCTTACTGAAGAAGGAGATGAATTTGAGAAAGTTATTGCTGAGAAAGCTAAATATCTTGGTTCTGCACCAACAACTAGCTTAGCTATTATCAAGAAAGCTGTTAAATTTGGAACTCAAGCAGCACTAGATGTCGGAATACAATTTGAAATGATGGGTTTTGGTTTAAATAGCACTTCTTCAGATGTAACTGAAGGAATCGCAGCTTTTAACAGGAGAATAAAATGTCCTAAATGCGGTGGGAAGGGTAAATTTGAAGATGGAACCACTTGTCCAAATTGTGGTGGGCGTAAAAGGATTAGAGATACCCCAAAATACAAGGGTTATTAGATAAAAATCAAAAATTTAATAACAAACATTTCTTATTTTTTTTAAACTTTTTAATTTGTTAAAATCACAAACATCATGTTAAATCCTATTGATATAGTTAATGAAATAAATGATAATGATTTATTTCTCAGGAAGATTAGAAAAGATGATGCTTCTTTCATTTATGATAGCCTAAAACATGGTAGCGTGAACCTTTACTTATCTCTTGGGCCATTAATTTCTATAGAACATTCCAAAAGACTAATAAAAAGCTACTTAAAATCATGGGATCAAAAAACACAATTCACATATGTAATTGAATTACAGAGTGAAATCAAAATCCTTAAAATAGGTTGCGTGAGTTTGTGGAATATAAGTTGGTTGCATAAACGAGCAGAGATTGGTATTTGGCTAACTCCTGACAACTTTAATAAGGGATTTGGAACAACAGCTTTAAATTTAATTAAAAATATTGGATTTTTTCATCTTAATTTAAACCGTCTCGAAGCACATACCGCAATTGAAAATGAAAATTCGATTAAACTTTTTGAAAAGAGTGGTTTCTTAAAAGAGGGATTATTAAAAGAATATATTAAGTTACAAGATGTATTTCATGATGCTTATATATACTCAATTTTAAAAAATAAATAATGTCAAAATAAATTGGCAACTAGATTAATTTTTAATATTATTAAATACTAAATAAAAAAGAAAAAAATAATAAATTTATGATTTATTAGGTTTATCTTTTGTTATTTTAGAACCTTCTTCAATATTTTTGGAAGTAGGTATATATTGATCAGGTTGATAAATTTCAATTTTTCCCTTAATTGATTTCCCTGTAATTCCTAAGTTATTTTTAAAAGATTCTTCAAAAGATTTTTCACGTGGAACAAAATCAGTTGAAACTCCACCTTTTTTACGTAATTTACTCTTGAATTTTCGAACTTTTCTAACAGGTTTTGGATATTTTAGTACTTTTTGATACGCATAGATATAACTACTAAAACCTATCGTTCCAACAACTCCCACGATTATCAATATTCGAACAAGATTTAATAGAAATTCATCTTGAGTTGATAATTTTACAACTACAGTATACTCCTCTCTTTCGATTTCATAATTAAATCCTGCATCAACTCGGATATCGATAGTATAAACATCTGCAGCTAAGACACCCAGAATTACTTCGTATGTTCCGTCACCATTATCCGTCATTTGAACGTAATCATCTGTAAATCTCCACTTGTAAGAAACATCAGCACCCACTATTGGTTGATTGAAATACGTGTCATTTAGATAGAGTTCTATCTTTACAGATTGACCTGTAATGTATTCTAATACTGTCGATCCTGAGAGTGGAACAATTTTAAAAGTAAGCGGATCCAACTTTATTAACATGTCCTTTACTAACGTGTTATAGTTAGGATGGTTAAAACTTACATATAAAAACCGAGTTCCATAAAAGTTAAATGCTGAGAGACTATCTATTGTATAATTATAGTATGTAGAAGGGCTCTCGTCAAATACATACTCCGTATTATCGGGAGCAATTGCTTTAAACTCCGCATTGCCTATATAAGCACTAGTATTTACATCATATGCTCTCGCAGTAATATTTATGGGTTCTCCAATAGTTATATTAATTTGTGGAGTATTGACATCAGTGACATTGAATCCATTCACGAGTATTTCCATGGTAGCATCCTTAACATTGATACCTATAATGATTTGAACCGTACTAGACGTATAATTGGTTTTTTCAGCATATATAGTGTAGACGTATACCCCTTCACTTATACTGGATGTATTTAAATTCAAATAATAAGAATCAATCATGGGGACGTAGCTAAAGTTACCAATATTAACACTAGCTTTATTGACAATTCTTAATAACTGAACTGTTGAATTCAAAACTGTTTCATTCGTTATTTGATCTATATATTTACACGTGATATTAAGGTCATCGCCAGAAAAGTGAGAGTAATATTCTGTCCTTTTAATATCTTCAAGATAAATGTTATCCTCATCGAGATAAGCAGTCCTCGAATTTACTCTAATGGTTAACGAAATTTCAATAGTCGTATAGGTATATTTGCTGGCTTCGATTTTGAACACCGTATCTCCAAAACCTATGCTTGAAGTGTTGATTAAGATATAATAATAATCGCTGGCCTCATTCAAATCCACTATATCATATCCTGGTCCAAGTATTGTAACGTTAGCACCAGCTATAAATTCTCCCGAAGAATTTTCAAAGATAAATGTTATGTTAACAATTTCATTAATGCTAGTATCATGAGACCGTATCAATGTCTTATCTTGATTATCTAATAATAATTGATAATCCGTATCGATTTCATTCAGTTCTTTATAATAAGTGATATTAAGATATATATTGTCAAGTGAGACTTTGATAGTTTTGCTTAGATTAAAATTATCATTTATAAGTAATTCGATGGTAATATTAATCTCAATATCATTTAGGATACGAGAAGTAACATCAAATGTAACATTTTGAAATGATGTTGTTGCATCTTTTAATTCAATCGTCTCTATATAGGGATCATCATTTATATACACTATAATCTCTGAATTTGGGGAACTGGCAGGCCAAGTGTCATTTATCATGTATTCCAAAAAAACTTTTGCTTCAGTAACAGTTGATCCACTGGGCAATGCATTTCCCTTTTGATTCCAAGATACAGCAGATTCATAATTTATTACTTTTTTATAAGTGAAATTGAGACTGACCCGATCTATTCTTAAATAGTTCCACGTGTCATCATCATATCCAATATCATCATCAACAAACTCTGATTCTATTCCTATAAACATTGCAAAATTTTGTTTATCTTCATTCAAGACACTTTCTAATACAGAAATTAGAACAGATTCATTAACAACGAACATGGGATAATTTGTATAAGTCGACTGATAAAATGTACGTTCTGCTACTTTATATCTATATGTTTCAGATGGATCTGTTAAAATTACATACAACATTCCCTTATCGTTAGCTTCTAGATTACCTCCAGAACTTGAACTTACATGAGCAGATAATTCTGCACTTACAATCTCATAATCGGAAATATTATCGTCAGTTGAAACATCCATTCGCCAAAACGTCCCCGCGTGCTGAGGATCTGGATACCCATCATCCCATTTATGATATAAATAGGCTCCATTACTAAATCCATCACTAATGTCAACATTATCAGGAGGACCAAAATCAGTATATGGATTGTCAATACTATCACCCCAATCTGAATAGGTGGGTATTTCATTATAGGTATAGGATCCCTCATCACCAAGAACTTCAAATCCCGCCACCCCTGACTCATAAAAAACATTTAAATCATTATTTGCATCAACTAGGCTCTCTGTCCAATTCGTTGTTCCTGAATCAAAGCCATTATTTGTAAGCCATTCTTGATCCAGGAAGTATTGCTTATAAGTTCCAGCAGAGTTTCTAAGAAGGAGATCTGCTTGATTAGAATCATTATCAAGCTGATTTTGATAATTTATTGAGATATTTATCATAAATATATTTCCTATAAAAATTAAAACAAAAATACTTGAATATAATATGAATTTTATTTTTGATTTTTTATTTGACATGTATAATCCTCCAAATAAGAATATTAAATCCACAAGAGTAATTTAGATGAATTTAATTTATCTATAATGTAATTATTCTTATATAAAAATAAATGTATTATATTTTTTTTTTTCAATAATAGATTCTTCAAATAAAAATAACTAAGAAAAGTAATATAATAAGTTTTATATTAAATCGTTCTTAGAGGTAATTTTATTTTAAAGTGAAATAATCTTGTTTTATTTAAATATGTTTATCTTTAAATAAAAAAAAGAAGTAAAATTATTTACTTAGTCCAGATTGGGCTAACTTTTAGTTATTTTAGAATCTTCTTTAATGTTTTTAGAAGTTGGTAAATATTGATCTGGGGTAGATATATCAACTTTCCCTTTTAATGATTTACCTGCTAAGCCCCATTTTTCTTTATAGGATTCTTCAAAAGCCTTTTCACGTGGAACGATATCAACCGAGACGCTCCTCTTTTTACGCAATTTACTCTTGAATTTTCGAACTTTTCTAACGGGTTTAGGGAATTTCAACACTTTTTGATAAGCATAAATATAACTACTGAATGCTATTGCACCTATTATTCCAACAGCAGCTAAAACTTGTATGATAAAAATCAGGAAGGCATCGTTAGCTGAAGTTTTAATGTTAACATATACTGTTTTTGTTGCAAATTCGTAATTATCGTCCTTGAATGCGGTGATATAGAATGTATATAAACCCTCTTGGGCAGGTCCCAGGGTTATTTCGTAAATTCCATCATTATCAGGATCCAATAAAAGTCCAGATCCTAGTGAAGAGGTATATTTCACCTCGGCACCCATAATTGGTAAACCAAAATCTGTATCGTTTATACGTACGCTAATCACAATATTTTGCCCCGTTACTAACTGGATGGTTTCACCTCCCACGGGCACGATTTCTACATGTCTCTGAAGCACATATAATTTTATCTCAATATTAAAAGGTTGATAATTGGTTTCCGAAGCACTCAGGTAGAGGATCTTCCTTCCAAATCCTAAACTTGTCGTATCTAAGATATAATCTTGATAATTAAGTTTAGTATCATCTAATATCTGAGTAATGTCTGATCCATTTACCCTCCATGTCAATTCTGTCGTGCCGTTAATATATTTCTTAGTATCATTTGCAAGATACCTTACGGTAACATTTAAGAGAGAACCGTAAGGGACTTCAATTTCAACAGTATCATTGGTTAAATATTGCACTCCGTTCAAGTAAAGTTCTAAGTCTGTTGGTTTGGAAATAATATTAATCTGAATGGTAAAAGATTGGGTTAAATAACCGTTCCTACTTGCTTGAATTGTAAGAAAATTCAAACCCCAAAGCAATCCCGAACTATTTGTTTCGAACATCAAGGTATATACATTACCATCACTATTTAGGGAATCAATATAAGAGACACCACCGGTAATGTTCACATCAGCAGAATCGATTAACTCACCTGTATAATAATCACAATAATCGACAGAGATGTTCAAAGTTTCATCTATTTCTATAGGACCAAATACAAATATGTGATTTGCGGGGATTTCTTTTTCGTTTCCATTCAAAAATAGGGTTAGATTAGATTGTCTCTCTCCTATGTAGATAATTAATGTAACTGGTTGGGCAATATAACCTGTCGCTTCAGCATATATATCCAACCTATTAATCGAACCACTTAAATCGTCAGTATCGATGCTAACTGAATAATTATTTCCTCCATAAGGTTTCATTATTGCGTTTATACCTGATCCATTAATAGTAACTTCAGCACCAGTTATAGGAGTTCCTACTGAATCTTGATATGTGAGATTAACCAGGACAGTGCCTCCTATCGTCGCAGTTATATCGCCTTGTATCGTTCCGTTTAAATATAAGATCGTCGCAGATCCCTTCAGATCAATAACGATGGTTAATTGCACGGAACTGGTGGTTACATTTTCCTTTTCAGCAGTTACGGTCCAATAATACACTCCTTTTGACCTATCTGTTGTATCATATGTTAAATTATAAGAATGTAAAGTTTGATGCTCAGAAAAATTGCCTAAAACCATTGTCCCGTCTTTTAATTGCACGGTTGCATTTTCAATAGGATTTCCGGTATCATCATCTATGTATTCAATAGTTATATTTAATGGATCCCCTGAGGGGAAATTTTCTATAGTTTTTGTAGTGGTTTTATCCGTGCCATTTAAATAGACTTTACTAATATAAGCATACCTATCTACAACGGTAATTTTAAAAGAAATTTCTTGAGTTTCATAGAGATACTTGCTTGCTGTTAATTTAAAATAGTTATCTCCATATCCAATTTGGTATGTGGGTATATTGATATAATATCGATTAAATGCATCAGGAGATAATGTCTGGTTCAAACCCTCCCCAGTCAACCGCAATGATGCACCAGTAATATAATCTGATGTAAGATTTTTATAAATACCCGTGATATTAATAATTTCACCCATTATTGCTTCCGTTTCTTTAGGCAATGTTATGTTATCATTATTTACTATTAAGTCCAACTCTGTACCTTGATCTGGAACAGTTTCAATGTAAGAGATCCAGAGTTCTACTTCATCAATTGAGACCGTAATATTTTCTCCTAAATTAAACTCGTCCGCAATGAGAATTTTTAAAGTGAGATTTATTTCTTTATCTTCATCAATTAAAGCATTTACATCTAATCCTCCTGACTTTGCTTCTTGAAAAGAAGCGCTTGCTCCAGCTAAAGCGATAGTTTCTCCAAGGCGATTTTCATTAATTTCAATTTCAAATCTAGAATTTAAAGAAGTCGTTGTTTGTGTCCAATTCTTATCAACTTTGTATTTAAAATTAAGCACTGCATCCGTGACTTGTATTGGATTTGGGCTTAAATCATTAGGTTTGATCGTATCTTGATTCCAAGACATGGTTGATAATTGATTAATTTTTTTCTCACAAGTAAAACTAAAATCACAAGATTTTATGATTAATTCATCAAAATCATCATCATCAGACCAAAAATTATCCTCACAATTAATAAATATACCGATTGTTATAGT
>JBHLME010000001.1:0-91950 GCA_048938445.1 Promethearchaeota archaeon
CGCCATAACATAATTCATTGTTGGACGTCGACCGACAAATACAGAGTTTTCATCTTTAGACATCTAATTTACCTCTTTGTTTGTTTTTTTGTTTTTATTTTTATGCAATTTTTTAGTATTTCTAATGTATTAAAAAATTCAAATATTTAAAAATCTTTTAAATTTTTTTCAATAAGGCACTTTACTCATTTTGAAATTATAAGAATTATTCTGTTTAATTACATATGGATTCTATATCTTTTTTAAGAGTAAAAACTAATGATATAAAAAAAATATTCTTCTCTAATTATCAGTAAACGATTCATTTTTAAGAATAGATTTATTGGGTAAAAAAAAATTTAAAAGCAATTAAACTTTTTGGACTATATTAAGATTAAAAAAGACAATTTAACCATTAACCAAACTAAAAAATAAAAGTTGACAAAAAGTTGATTAATAATGAAACAATTAAATATGAAATTTGGACAAATAAATTATCAAAAACTTATGGTAAGGGCGAAAAAGCTGTAAAGGCTGTAAAACAAATAGACATAACCGTAGAACCCGGAATATATGGTTTCTTAGGACCTAATGGTGCGGGTAAGACATCAACAATCCATATGTTAATAGGTGCTATATCAATTACAAGTGGTAAGGCGAAAATTAGAGGAATGAACGCAGGTTCGGTTAATTCTAGGAGAATAATAGGGTTTTTACCACAAGACCCTTCTTTTTATAAGAACATGACTGGGAAGCAATATCTATTGTACATGGCACAACTCAATGGTTTGAAGAAGATGGTAGCCAGACAGAAAATTGAAGAATTACTTGGTTTTTTTGATTTAATGGATGCCAAGGAAAGAAAAATTGGAAAATATTCTGGGGGGATGAAACAAAAAATCGGAATTGCTGCGTCTTTAATACACGATCCCGAGATTTTAATACTCGATGAGCCAACAAGCAATTTGGATCCTATAGCTAGAGCTGAAATAATTAATAGAATTAAAAAATTATCTGAGAATATATCAGTTTTCGTTTCAAGTCATATCTTATCAGAAATAGAGCAAATGTGTGAAAAAGTCGTAATGATAAATAAAGGAAAAATAATTCTAATAGATACTATTAAAAATATTAAAGATATATATAAAGCATCCTCAAATACCTTTATATTAAGTACTGATTTAAATGAAAAAATGATTCAAATATTAAAAGTAAAAGATTACATTGCAAATATTTGGTTAAATGAAAAAGAAAATAAAATATATATTAAACCAAGTAATAATAATGCATTTCTATCAGAAATACCTAAATTATTGGCTGAAAATAATGTAATGTTAAAGAGTTTGAATCAACAAGAATCAACTTTACAAGATATTTTTGTAGACATAATAGGAGAAGATGATAAAAATGAATTTAAAAAAAAATAAATCACAGTCGCAATTGTTGGATAGTTTCATATCTCATCCTCATTTTGCTATGCATCCAATATTAGTAATTGCTAAGAAAACACTTATATTTAATGTTTTTAACATAAAAAGAGTATTAATATGTATTATTTTAATGGTTATTGTTCCAGTTATAATGCTTCTTATAACTCCAGCTAATTCATATATAACTTATGAATATTACATAACTGAAGAATTTGATATTGAATATAATATTATTATAGCAACACTTACAGAAACAGTGGGAATCATTGTATTTTTTTATTCATTTGGACTTATTTTCACCTTATTTATATCGGTTTCCGCGGCACCACTAATTTCAGAAGAATTGAAATCAGGAACTATGATAATATTAGTGAGTAAACCAATTAATAGACATGGTATTGTCATAGGTAAGCTGATTGCAATCTTTCTTTTTGGAATATTCGTGAGTATTATTTCCTTACTGATTATAACAGTTGTAGGGATGATCAAATTTCCTTTTCCCGATCCCCTGCAATTTTTCCTTCTACATTTTATTTATTCTATCTTTATTATTATAAGTTTTGGAGGATTATCATTAGGAATTTCATGTGTATTTAAAAAACCTAGAAATGCTATTTTAATTCCAATTATTTTAATAATTTTTTCCTATTTGATTGGAATAATAATAAAAGCCATTTTAGTAATGACAACCTCTTTAGGAACCCCATCAATCTATGATCAAATGCAACTATATCATTTTGATCTCTCATATCATCTGGCAAACCTATATATAGCATTAGCTGAATTATATGTTCCAGGAGCTAGTAATAATTTTGTTTGGAATAACTTCTTACTTTATTTTGGAATTACTAAATATAATACAAATCTTTACTGTGATTCTTCTGGAGATTGTTCAGTACTTCATAATTATATAATAACTACAAACTACTATTTGCCAATTATTTCTTCTTTAATTTTAATCCTAATTGGCTTATTATTATTATTTGGGGGTATATTATTTTTAAAAAAAAGAGATATTTCGTGATTGTTATAAAAAAAAATAAATTTAAAATATCTTTAAAATAGGTTTTTACAGCTTTTTTTTATTTAGTATTGAGCGTTTTTTGACAAGATATATTAACCCAATTATACAAGTTCCTGCAATCCCTGCAGGGATAATATATTCACTCCCAAAAGGTATAAACGGATTAGGATTTATTCCCGAACTCTCATATTCAGCAACAATCTTAGAATTGCTAAAATTATACTCCCATTTTGAAACAATTCCATTTGTATCGACCTCAATATAATTATATCCCCTAGAAACCTCATAATAATAATCTCCCGTATAATTATATTCCCATTGTGAAAGAGTTAAATTGAGTGTATTTGATGTACTGCTATAATTCGATATTTTGCTATATTTATTTGTTAGGGTATTACCTAACTCTGAGAGATTTAAACCTACTGGGAGAACTGTTAGGAAATATTTAGTAGCTAGATAATTAGCAGTCCATAATAATCCAGAGGTTTGATTATACATTAACATTGCATAATTATTAGCTGATCTTCCGGTTCCAATAGGAAAAAACGAATAAGGATTATATGAATTCCATTGATCATAATATTTGTCATAATGATCCAATGCACCGATAATGCAGGGATTATCTCCTATACTTACTTGATAATCTCCATTTTCATAGTAAGCATAACATGGAAAAACTGAATAACCAATGATTGTGATTCTAAATTTATCACCAGCAGAAAGGGGATTAATTATAAAGAATTCTGATTCATCATTAATGACTTCTGTTATATTCCAAATATAATACCATCCTGATTCCCCAGAAATGCTGTAAGTTCCTATTTCCGTAGTTGCTAAAGCGTTTTTGCTAAAATTTGGAGAAATAATTATAAATCCAATAATTAAAAGACTTAATATTTTAATATTTTTCATGATATTTTAAATTATACCTTTTATTGCGATAATTTGAGATTATTTCATCTTTAGACTTTATTAAGTAAATTTATTATAAAAAGATTTTTAATTATTTGGATTTATCATTTCTGGTTTCTTAATCTCTATTTTTTTAAATATACAAAATGAAATTTTTATTGTTATTAGAATCAAAGCTAAAGAAATTAATGACAATAAAACTTATTTAAGGTTTTTTTTAATTCCTTTGCATATTTTTAGAAAATAATTATCAAGCTTTAGTTTTCCTTTATCATTATAAGGAAAATTCTTACAATCTAATGGTTTGATCTCATGAATAGCACAGATATTTTCTTTTAAAAACGGACAAGTTCCATTATTTTCGAATCTTATAATATATTCCAAACCTCGATCAATCCCTTCTAAAATTGTATTAAAATATTTAGGAACTAATATGGGCATTCTTCCTAATTCTGGAATAAATGTATAAATTGGCAAAGGAAGTATTCCCTCTCCTAAATATTCATGATTCTTTATTATAAAATCTGCTAGTTCTCTTTTCTTTGATTCATACAAGTTTTTATCATATTTTTGTAAAAGGTCTAACAGTGCATTTTTTTCTTCAATATGGTATCCGGCTAAACCTTCAGAGGAAATTGATTTTGCATCAATCTGAATATTTTTCAAAATTTCTAATTTACCAAGATCAAGCCATTTTAGAACGTCTTCTTTTCGAATAGAGACCTCTAAACCCGCTCTACAGCAACTTCCGCATTTTTTGCATTTAAACGTAAATTCTGAAGAATTTTCTTTCATATTTCTCTGATTATAATATTATCTAATGATCTTTTCGGAACATGCATTTTATTATCCTTTTTCCAATATTTGAAAGAATTGTTGTAGATCTCTAATTGAGATTCCTCATCAGGGACTCCCAAACTTATTACATGAGAAATTTCATAAAAATTAGGTATTTCAAAAATTTCTCTTATCTTATTCCTATTAATCGCACCCATCCAACATGATCCTAATCCAAAATTAAGAGCACCTAATAAAATATTCTCAATAGCTCCTCCAATTTCGACATTAGCATTTTTTTTTATTTTCGTATTCACGCATACGATTATATAAGCCATTGGTCTTCTCTTTTCTTCAGGGATTCTTTCCTCTGGTGGTAGTGATCCCGCCCATACAAGACATGGAAATATTTTTTCTCTATTTTCTTGGGTATTTATAATGAGATATTCTAAACTTTGAATATTATTACCCATTGGTGCTACACGAGCATAATCAATTAATTTTCTTAGTGTTTCTAAAGTTATTGGTGTTTGCTTAAATCTTCGAATAGTTCTTCTTTTATAAATAACGTCTTCAATATCCAATGAAAGTTCACAATATATCTCAATTTAATAAATTTATTAAAATATTAGAATTAAATATTAATTTCTCTCATTGTTAATAAGTTTTTCGCGATTTGGTCAAATGCATCTAAGACATTACTACCATTTAATGCAGAAGTTTCAATATATCCAAAATTCAATTCTTTAGATAATTTTTGAGCGTCTTGTGCCTTTACTTCTCGATAAGATAAATCACTTTTATTTCCAATAAGAACTCCGCTAATTTTATCGATATTAATTACATTTTCTTTTATATCTTTAAAAGAATCATAAATACTATTAAAAGTTTCGAGCCTTGACAGATCAAAAACAATTATAACACCATCAGCTCCTTGATAAAATTGTTTCCTCATTAAGAAAAAACGTTCCTGTCCAGCAATGTCCCAGAGAGCAAACTGGACCTTAATGTTATTAACGTCTAAACCTTTCTCGCTGATATTAACTCCTAAAGTAGGGAGATATGATCTACTAAAAGCATTAGCAGTAAATCTTAAAATTAAAGAAGATTTTCCTACTTCCGCATCGCCTATGACAATTAATTTAAAAATATATTCAGGTTTATCTGTTTTAAGAGATACTTTTTTTGGTGAAATCATTTCTTTAAAAGCAAGTTCTTTATTTTTTAATTCTTCAAGGACTTTCTTAATTTTATCAGCAACTATTAGAATATATTTTTTAAATTCTTCACTACTAGAGCCCGATAGTTCTAATTCAATCAAATTCTTAGAATATTCCTCACAGGCTACCTCTAAATCTTCTCGATATTTGTAAAAAATTACATCATCTTCTTCATTAAAAAGAAACGTTAGACAACTACGTGCTAAACCTCCTCGACGAGTTTCATCTTTCCATTTTAAATACCATATAAATCCTTTTTTTTTATAAGAAGGAAATGGAACAATAACAACGGATTTTGGAGTATATCCTTGTTCAGCTGTCAATAAGCTTATTGATTTGATACCTGCCAATATTTTTAATTTTTCATCAAGATCATTAGGACTCCAAACTAAAGGGGTTGTCCCATGAATATCATCATATTGAATATACACAATTCCAGTTATTATATCCTTTTCATTCATGAATAAACAATTTTAAAAATAAATTAATTAATAATTTTTTACTTCTATTGAGTTACATGTTTTATATCGATTTATTTTTATCTTTCTTTTTTTTCAGATGAAAAAAGGGACGTTTCCCTTATTGTTCTCCACCACAGTTTTCACAATATTGTGCTGTTTTGTTAATTTGAAATCCGCATAGAGGACAAAATTTTTTTTCTATATATTCTTCTGATACATCCGATTGAGTTTTTATATATGAAGTCTCGTCTTGGACAAATGGTAGTTTTTGTGGTAACTTGATCATTGGGATGAACTGTTTGCAATTAATGCATTCCATCTTTCCCTTTTTCGCTAATCTAAATGCTTTTCTTTGACCTAATCCTGATAATTGTCCCATACAATCTACACACCAGACTTTTCTACAATTATTACAAGAAAAAAAATAATTTCCCCATTCTTCTACAAAATATCTCTTGTTATTCGTGTTTCTGCCACAGATCACGCAGTTATATGGAGAATCCGGTCTATTTTTTGCATACATTTTATATAATATATTATTAAATTAGCTTATAGATCTTATATTTTAATGATTTAAAAATTGTCTTTATTCTTTAAATTTTTGAATAAAATATAGTAAGTGTAAAAAGTATTACTTTAAAGTAACTTAACAAAAAATAAGTCTAATCTTTTATTGGTTCTAACATGGATATAATGCGGTATATCGTCGAGCGTGAATGAAACGGGATATTTGGATCTTGGGAGAGATCATCAATATTATAGATCACGTTACTTGCGATGATACCAGGAGTTTCACCGCTTTCACCAGATAATTCATTAATAGATCTTTGCGCAACTCTTTTTATATTTCTTGGTACAGATCTATCATTTAACATTCCTTCTAATAATTCTATAACATCTTGAAAAGTTTTTTTTACAACTTCCTCACTAACTTTCGGCATTAAATTGACTCACCTAAATTAATGTAATTAGTAATAAGTATTTTTATTGAGTGAATATTACTTAAAATTTAATTTTTATCTTTTTGTTAATATTTAACTAAAAGCAAATGTTAAGATACAAAAAAGTTAGGAATTTAACGCAAAAAGATAATATTAACAAAAAAAATTGATTAAATGAAAAATTTTCATTCCGAAATTTTTATTTTACATTTTAAATTATAAACAAAATAAAATATTTTAAACACAGCTTATATATCCGATGAAAAATTAACGAACTGGTTATAAAAATGTCATCAACAGAAAAAAAATATATTTATACATTTAGAGAAGGAAGTAAGGATATGAAAAATATTCTTGGTGGAAAAGGAGCCAATTTAGCAGAAATGACGGGATTAGGTCTAGCCATTCCCCAAGGTTTTACTATTTCATGTCAAGCCTGCTTGGATTATTTCAATGACCCTGATAGTTTTATTGAAAAGATTAGACAAGATGTCATGGATCACGTGAAGGGTTTAGAAAAGGAAGCAGGTAAAACTTTCGGAGCAGATTCTAATGCTTTATTAGTAAGTGTTCGAAGTGGAGCACCAATGTCAATGCCTGGAATGATGGACACTGTTTTAAATTTGGGTTTAAATGATAAAGCAGTAGTAGGTCTTGCTGAAGAAACGCAAAATGAACGATTTGCTTATGATGCGTATAGACGTTTCATTCAAATGTTTGGTGATGTCGTCATGGGCATCGAATTGGAACATTTTGAAGAAATTTTAAATAAATACAAGGAAGCTAAGGGTAAAGGAACTCAAGATACGGATCTAACTGTAGAAGATCTTAAAAAGATCATAGAAGATTACAAGTTATTATACAAAAAGCATATTGGAGAAGATTTTCCACAAGAACCTATCAAGCAATTATTCTTGGCAATTCGAGCGGTTTTTGATTCTTGGAATAATAAAAGAGCAATTACTTATAGAAGAATAAATAAAATTCCTAATTTTGGAACCGCTGTAAATGTCCAATCAATGGTTTTTGGGAATAAAGGGTGGGATTCAGGAACAGGTGTAGCCTTTACAAGAGATCCTTCAACAGGAGAAAAAGTAAAGTTCGGAGAATATCTCCCTAATGCTCAAGGTGAAGATGTAGTTGCTGGAATCCGCACTCCAAAAAAATTAGATGAAATGAAAGAGGAATTCCCAGAGGTTTATAATGAATTGATGGACACAATGGATAAACTAGAAAATCATTATAAGGACATGCAAGACATCGAATTTACTATTGAAAATGGAAAATTATTTCTTTTACAAACCAGAAATGGGAAAAGAACACCGCAAGCTGCCATAAAAATTGCTGTTGATAGCGTAAAGGAAGGATTGATTACAAAAGAAGAAGCTATAATGTCCATCGATCCTAATATCATTTCAAACCTGTTATTCAAGCATATTGATGAGAAAAATGCAGACATGTCAAAATTAATAGCTCAAGGGATTAATGCTTCACCAGGAGCAGTAACCGGGAAGGTGGTATTTGAAGCCGATGATGCTGTGAAATTAGCGGAAAAGGAAGGTGAAGATATAATTCTTGTAAGACCTCAAACAAAACCAGATGATGTACATGGTTTATTTGCAGCAAAAGGGGTTTTAACTCAATTTGGAGGAAAGACTTCACATGCTGCAGTCGTAGCTAGAGGAATGGGAAAACCTGCTGTTGTCGGCGCTCAAATGCTCTGTATAAATCTTGATAAGAAAATGTGTGATCTTGGTGAAAATTTAATCCAGGAAGGAGATATTATAACTATTGATGGTGCAACAGGTAAGGTATTTAAGGGTGAAATGCCTTTAATCGACCCAGAATTAAAGGGAGAATTTGTCGAGTTATTAAATATGGCAGATGAAATCAAAGCTTTAGGAGTTAGAGCTAATGCCGACACACCCGAAGATGCAACAAAAGCAATAGAATTTGGAGCAGAAGGAATAGGTCTTTGTAGAACTGAACACATGTTCATGGCACAAGAAAGATTACCTGTTGTCCAACAAATGATAATGGCTGAGACGGATGAACAACGCCAAAAAGCTCTGGATAAAATTTTACCAATGCAGAAAGGAGATTTCTATGAGATTTTTAAGATAATGAAAGATAAACCAGTAACAATTCGATTGTTAGATCCTCCTTTACACGAATTCTTACCTGAACTAGAAGTTGTATTACTAGAACATCAAGAGCTTAAACTAAAAGGAAGTTCGGTTGAAGAAATTGAATCAAAGGAAAATGTAATTACTAAAATCCGTTCTTTATCCGAAGAAAATCCAATGATGGGACTTCGTGGTTGCCGTTTAGGAATAACTTGGCCTCAAATCAATGAAATGCAAGTAAAAGCCATTTTCCAAGCAGCTTGTGAACTTAAAAAAGAGGGAATTAATGCTATCGTAGAAGTAATGATTCCACTTGTTGGTAATATCAATGAACTGACATTTGTTAAGAAAGATTTGGTAAAAATCGCTGCAGAAACGATTAAAAGTTATGGTGTGAATCTTGATTATAAATTTGGTACGATGATTGAAGTCCCACGTGCAGCTTTAACTGCAGGTAAAATAGCTGAAGAAGCAGAATTTTTCTCGTTTGGAACAAATGATTTAACACAGATGACTTTTGGATTTTCAAGGGATGATGCGGAAGGAAAATTTATCCCAATTTATTTGGAAAAGGGTATATTGAAGGACAATCCATTTGAAGTCTTGGATCAAGAAGGCGTAGGTAAGTTAATGAAAATGACAATTAAAGATGGACGAGAGACACGACCAGACTTGAAATGTGGAATTTGCGGTGAACATGGAGGTGAACCTAGTTCAGTGATTTTTGGACATGATATTGGACTGAATTATGTTTCATGCTCTCCATTCAGGCTTCCTATCGCTAGAATTGCTGCAGCTCAAGCAAATATAATAAACAAAAAGGAGTAAGACTCCATTTCTTTTTCCTATTAATATTTTTTATTAATTATCAATTAAAGTCTCTTTACTTAATTAAAATTAATTTTACGATAATAATCATATTAATAGTAGGATTTATATATTCGCCGAATTAACTAAATTATATTATTTTTTAAAAAAAAAAAAGTAAATTAAGTGGAAAATATATGGTTTTAATATTAACTATAGATGGATGGCTTAATGGAATAACCTCATCAATTATCGTTTTTACAAGTATAATTTTTGGAATCTTTTATATCTATAAAGGCACTAAACTTAAAGCAAATTTGCTCATTGTAGGAGGATTTATGGCAGCATTTACTGGTTTATTATGGTCAGGACCCACTATTGATTTATTTTGGATTTTATTAACTCCTGGAAATGGGAACGTCAGTGAACTCTTCTATGTAATAATTAGTTATGTATGGGTAGCACCTGCAACTACATTTTCTTTATATCTAGGTTCTAGACTATTATTCCAAAAAAAGAAACTACTCTCTAATATTTTTACAATCATATTTTTTGGAATTGGTATACTTTTTGAAGTAATTCTCTTCTCAACTATATTCTTAGGTACTGAATTTCTTTTTGATATTGATACAATTTACACTCCAGCTTTACAAATTGTTGAGGCCTCCTTTGCAAGAGGTAGTTTAGGATATTTATTAATTTTATTAATTTTAGTAGGTGTATTGGCGATAAATGGTGTGGGATCAATAATTGCAGCTATTAAGGGAACAGGATTGGTAAGAAAAAAATTTACTTATCTATCAATCACATGGTTTCTTTTTGTAACAGTTGCGGTTTTTGATGCCTTACTACCTCCCGTTCCAATATTATTCATTGCACGAATGGGAATGGTTGTTGAGGTAATACTCTTATATCTAGCTTTGAAACCTTAGATAAAATAGGTTTTTTTTTTTCTTTTATTTTTTAGAGTAATTATTTTTCATAATTAATTATTTCTTTTAATAGCTTGATTAAATAACCGTGTCATTTTTAACTCAAGTTTATTGGGAGGAATTAATTCTAACATTATTTCCTTAAATTTATCAATAAAACCATTCTTTAATTCATTGGGCAATACACTGAGATAGGGAACTAATGCAGCAGCTTTAGAATAATTAATCAACTCATTTTCATCTCTAAATGTTCTATTGAACTTATAAATTTCTGTATTTATCTCTTTAAACCCAATTTTCTTTAAAATTAATTTGGTTTCTTTAGTAGAAAGAAAACGCCAAGGAAATTCAATTGAATTGAAATATTCCTTGTATTTCGATAATTTGGAAATTTTATAAAGTGCTTTAAAAAGAACGTTTAATTCTTTAAGACCTGTTTGAATAATCATACGCCCCTTGTCATTTAAAGCATTATAGATTAATTCATACATCAATTCTAAATTTATAATCCAATGAATTGCAGAATTAGAGAACACTGCATCAAATTTATTTTGATACGTAATATCAAGTGCATTCATACGCAAGATCTCGACATTATTAATTCCAAACTTTAATAAATTTTTATTAGCTTGAGATATCATATCTGTTGAGAGTTCAATTGCTGTGATTGAGCCATTTGGTATCTTTTTTGCAATTTCAATCGTGAGCATTGCATTACCACATCCAATCTCTAAAATATTTTCCCCATCCTTGGGTTTTAATCGCTCTATTGCTATCAATCCCAGTTCAAACTGCCATCGTGAACTTTTTTGATAGAGTTCAGCATCCCATTTAAAGCTTTTTTGATTCATTATCACTTATCTTTATAAAAAAGTTAACTTGGATTGTTTATTACATGTGTCTTAGCTTAAATAGTTTTCAAATACTTTATAATCAGAATCAGTATATAAACAGAAAATTACCTCCTCGATTTGAGTTTCTGCTTTTAAATATTCTTTTGTAATAGAAATCATGATTTTTGCACATCTTCTGATAGGATAACCAAAGATACCCGTGGATATGGCGGGGAATGCTATAGATTTTAAAGAATGTTTGTCCATCAATTTAAGACTATTTAAAGTAGCATTTTTAAGCTTATTATCTTCATTTCCTTCACCCATTCTAGGACCGACAGCATGAATTACGTGTCTTGCTTTTAGATTGCCTCCAGTAGTTATTACAGCACCACCTACGATGGTCCCCCCTATTTTATTACATTCTTCTTGAATAGAAGGACCCCCTTTATTCCTAATTGCTCCAGCAACACCCCCCCCTAAGATTAATTGTTTATTTGCTGCATTTACTATCACATCCGTGCTTAACTCAGTAATATCTCCTTGAACAAGTTTAATTTTTGATTTACCAATTTTTAATTCTTTCATTTATGCCCACCATCTTAATTTTTTAAATAAAAGATTTAATTGATGATGATACAATCAATTAAGTGATATTATTAGAAATTAGTTTTTATAATATTAGTTTTTTCAAAATTAAAATGATTTACGCGAAAAATTATATTTTATGAAAACTTGATTAAGAAAATTTATAATATCCTAAAATATTTAAAAAGTATATGATTAACACTTAAGAAAGTTTTAAGTTCATAAAAAATAAGGTTAATGGTAAAAATAAGTTTTAAAGGATCTAAATGATATCAAGGATTTTAGTTATTGCTTCGGGGGGTTTAATCGCATATGCTAAGTCTTTTGTTGGAGAAACAATTGATCAGTATCTCAATGAAATCTCAGAATCAGATTTAATCGGAGGTTTTATTTCAGCAATTAGTAATTTTGCAATGGAGATTAAAGGAGGACGAGTGAATTCCCTAAATTTTAAACATTTTAATATCATTTTCACGAGTGATGAAGAACTTGATATAATGTTTGTTCTAATATGTGATATTGATGATATAGAAGAAGAAGTAAGAGAAAAAGCGGAGTTATTAAAAACAGAGTTTTTAAAGAGGTATAAAGAAAACATAATAAAATGGACCGGTGAAATAAGTATATTTCAAGGAATTGATCAATATGTGGAAGAAAATATATTCATACCACCAAAAATTCTATTAGTAGGAGAAAATGGTGTAGGTAAATCAACTATCATGGATTTATTCCCTGGAGAAGTTGTCATTCAATTAGATGATGACTTGAATGAGATAATACAAAAACCTATTAATGTATCAGGTTTAGACCTAAAACAATTTATCTTAAGAGAAATAAATATTAATGATTTAATTGATAATTCAAAACATTATAGAACCTTATTAAATTCGGTCGATGTAATTTGTCTTGTAACTAATTCTGCGGCAAGTAATCTTGGGCGAACTAAGAAACTATATGAAATATTAAAACAAAAAGTTAAAAGAGCAGATTTCTATATCATTGCTAATTTTCAAAATGTCAAGGAACAAGCATTTGATCCTCTAAAAATTGAGGAGTCATATGGTGTAAAAACTTATGGTTTTTCAGCTACTAGTTCAAAGGCAAAAAAAGAAATATTCAAAATCACGGTTGAAATATTAAAGACTTCAATACTTGAGAAAATCAAGTCAAGTCAGAGAGAAGTAACGCAAGATAATCAGATATAATTATTTACATAAATACTTAGAAGAGAAAAAATGACCATTGATGAAGATTTTGTTTTTCCAATATATATCTCTCAGAAGGTATTGCAGCAAATTATAAAAATCTGTAAAAATAATAGATTTGAGGTATTTGGGTATCTTGTGGGAGAACGATACACGTGGAAACAAAAAAATTACGTAATAATTAACCATTATCTTTTTAAAGAAGAAGCTGTTCATGGAATGAGAGCTTTAGTTGAAGAATCTGGAGAAACTAACATTGCCCATGACGATAGAGATAGATTGGATACAATAGAATTTGAATTTCTTAAATATGTAGATGAATTTGAAAAATTGAAAAGAAAGGAAAATAATGACAACTTACTTAATATTGGTTGGTGGCATTCTCATCCAGGATTTGGATGTTTTTTAAGTCATATTGACATCGCAACACAAAAAGATATTTTTTTTCAACCATATCATGTGGCTTTAGTGGTTGATCCTATAAGAAACGAGTTAGCCTTTTTTACATTAGATAAAAATTCTAAGAAGGGATATCGAGAAATAGATTTTGCTACAATAGCTTAATTAATATTGAGATTTAAGTAATAATGTTTGAAAATAATTCTGATTACGAAATCGTTGAAGAAGAATCAATTGATGATGACATGTATGACCGTCAAAAAAGAATTAAAGGATGGGATCAAAAAAAGATATCTAATGCTGCAGTGATGGTTATTGGTGCCGGAGCCACGGGAAATGAAGTCGTAAAAAATTTAGTACTGTTTGGAATTGGAAAAATTATTCTTGTTGATTATGACTTCATAAATATTTCAAATTTGAATAGGTGTGTTCTCTTTAATATCAAGAGTGCTGAAAAAAAAGAATATAAAGCAGATGTAGTTAAAGAAGCGTGTAGAGATTTAAATCCAAATGTTGAAATAATCGCATTAAAAGAAAACTTGGAAGATATTGATAAGAATTTCTATAAATGTGATGTTATTTGCTCTTGTGTCGATAATATTGAAGCGCGATTACAAGCCAATAATTATGCTTATTATTATGGTACTCCATTTATAGATAGTGGAATCGATGAGTTTTTTGGTAGCGTTCAAGCGGTTTACTCCGGAATGGAAGAAACTGCATGTTTACAATGTGGTATTTCAAATGCAGATTTAGACTTAATGTGGAAAAAATTTTCTTGTACTGGAGAAGAAATTGAATCTGAAAATGGAGAAACGGTTGGAAAAATGGCGACTATTATAACAACAACCTCAATAATTGGTGGAATTCAAGCGCAACAAGTCCTCAAATTCATTTTAGGCATTGAAAATTTTAAAGAGCATGGAAAGTGGAATCCTTACATTGGAGATCCGCTTATTGGAAAACAATTAAATTATAATGGTTATACCAATAAGTTTGAAATTATTGAAAAATTAAAAAATCCAGAATGTTGGACTTGTTCGTATAACAAAATGAAAAAATAATAAAAATAAATAATCAAAAAATTTCTATATTAATATTAAGAATTAATAAAATAAACGATTTGAAAGATGCCAGAATTACCGTTTGAAATTTGGAAAGATAGAATTGATAATGAAATCAAGGGATTAGAGAGATTGAACGTTCTCGAAAAAGAATCTGTAATTAAAGATGAAGATGCGGTTGAGATGATTATAAACATTGATGCTTTCGGATTTATTAAAGAAATGGGTGAACTTAAGCCTAAAAAATCTCATCGTATTTATTTAAAGATTAATAGATCTTTCCCCTATCCTGGCGGAATAGATTTTTCATGGTATTCCCCTATTTATCATCCCAATATACATCCTGTTCAATTAGATAATGGAAAACCTGGAACAGGATACATTTGCTTAAATGTTTTGAAAAAATGGTCACGTCTATCTGACTTAGATACTACTGTGAAAGCATTAAAAATGTTAGTAGAAAATCCAAACCCTGAAGATCCGCTTAATTATGATGTATGTCTAGATGCAACTGAATTTTTCAAAAATAACTCAATGGAAGAACTAAAGAAAAGATATGATTTTCAATCCACTGAAGATGAAGATAATAATGATATTATAATCCTCGATGACTAAACCTTTAGATGGTGTTGATAAAATGGGAGAAGACGATTATCATTCTGTTGACGATTCAATAGAAATTGAGGAGCCTAAAATTATGGAAAAAAAACCACCTAATGATAAAATAATTGCTCATTATTTAGTTAGTAAAATGGAGAAGAAATAAATCAATCTTGTATATAATAAGAAATTATCCCCCAACTACTCTTGCCCATAGAGCTAATTTATCGTTTTCTTTAAGGCCAAATTTATGAATTGCGTCTTGAATCGTTATTGCAGGAGGTAATTCCTTCCCATTAAGTACTAAAGTATAGCTTCTTTGTTCTGCACTTATTATTCCCATGTGCTTAACAATAATATCAACTATACGTTCAATTTTATGGTGTTCTTTTACATCTAATTTAATTAATTTACCCGTCCGTGAATCCTCAACCTGAATTCTCATAATAATGCCTTTAATTTTTGTATTTCTTTGTATGCTATTTGATTTTAATATAGGTAATATTTAATAATCTATGTATTAAAAGTTTGCTAAAAATAATTTTTATAATATCTAAAGATAAAAAAGTAGTAAAAACCGAGATATTAGCTCACTTAAGATATTTTTATTTATGATCATCTTCATGATCGTGTTCATGATCATGTGGTTGTCCCTTATGTAAGATCTCATCTAATTTTGCTCTATCTTCATCCGACATTTTGCTCATTGCTTCCATTTGTTGTTTTATCAGAGATTTCATGAAATTATTAGAAATAATCTGACTTAAAATTGGTAATGAAATTCTCATTCTGGTTAATTCTAAGAACATTATTTTGGCAATCTCTCTCATTTCTTTGAGCTCTTCTTTTGTCATGCCCTCTTCCCCGATACCCGGACAATTTTCATCAACTATGATAAAATTTGTACCATTAAATTCTAAAGGATAAGTCCGACAACTTAATGGTCGATTATCATAAATCAAGCATTTTTTTTGCTCCTTGTTATACAGAGGACATTTCTGATCTAATAATTTTTCTAAAGGTACTGTCGCAAAGGGATCTTGTTGTTGATTTTCTGGAGTTCCTCCTGATTCTTGGGGAGCGAGGGGTTTTAAAATTAAATCAAATCCTCCATCAGGTTTATTATATATATCTAAGTATGGTAAAAAATTAGCTATAACACCATTTTTAGCCCATAATTCTAAATCCCATGTAGTTATTGGAATTGGACCTCTTGCTACACAACAATCATCACATCGAGTACATTTAAATGTAAATTTTGCTTTAGGTTTTTCTTCTTCAACTTTTTCTTCTTCTTTCTTTATTTCTTCTTTAACTTCTGCACTATCATCCTTTTGATTATTTTCTGTCAAGAATTATCACTTCTTAAAGTTGAATTTTTTATTAATTAGTATATTTCATCTATTAGAATTCCTCTTAATAAAAAAATTTTTCTTAAATATTTTAAATTTCTTAAATAATATAGTATTTGATTAAATACTATTTTTTGATTGAAAATTAAAATTTATTTCTAATTGTTCTAATGTCATTTCGATAGTATCTTTTTGAAATTCATTTTTTTCTCCAAAATCTCTAAGAAACATTTCTACTTCTATCTTGTATTTTAGACCTCCTAAAGGAATTAAACTAGAGATTGAACGTCCCATAACAAATAATCCACCTTTTTCTATAGTAGATATGTTTTTCTTAAACCAAGGCCAAATTTTCTCAAGAGCTTTTAGATTGCTACCAATTCGATAGAAAACAGTATTCCATGTTTGAGGTGGAATATCTTTAAGAGTAATATCAAGTATGTCTGGAATTATTTGTTCATTTTTAATGCACCCCATCGCTTCATAAATATATAATTTTTCTATTTGTGGTAATTCCCCTGATTTGATTTTTTTCTTAAATAGATCCATTGCTCCACCATGAAGATTAGCACCTATTTTCAAAATGCTAGAAATTAAATCTTGATGGACTTTTTTTCCTGAAAAATAATCTTCAAACTTCTTAAGTCCAAATTCAGCGATAGATTTTGATCCTAAGGAAAATCCCACCCATAGTAATGAGTTCCTTAAAATTGAAGTAGGTATTTTTTCATTTTCTTGGGGTTCCAACTCAATTCTCTCTAAAATTTTCTCAGTGATTTGTATGCCAATTTTACTAATCAATTCTCTTTTCGATTCAGCAAGAAGGTAAGAATTCATTAAATTCGAAAGTAAATCCACCATAGGTAAATAATCATCTTCTTCCGTGTAATAATCACTGATGAATTCAAGATATCGATCTAATTTGATTTCACCACATTTGACAAGTGCATATAGATCATTTTGAATGCCATACCTATCAACTGGAGACAATGTTTTGTCAAGTATTAATTCACCTAATTTTTTTAATTCTTTAGGTTCATATTTTATACGATAGAAACCTTTTTGACCAGCATTCAACTTAAAAGTAGCTATATCTGGAGGCATATTAATTTCGTAGTTTTTTTGATCAAATATGATTTCAATAAATATGGAATTACCATCTTTTTTAAATAGTTCTATATTGCAATGGATTAACCAATTTAATTCTGATTCATAGGGTAAATATGTAAATCTATTTTGAATTATATTAAGTTTGTCTCCATCCCTACTAACCTGAATGATTGGATATCCCGGTTGATTTACCCAACTACTTGCAAAATTCTTTACCTCTTTACCTGTAGAATCCTCAAAAGCATTCCAATATTGTTCTGTATTAGCACAATCATATTTATAGATGTTTAGGAAATGTGCAATTCCTTTTTTAAAGTCTTGTTCTCCTAAATATCCAACTAACATCCTTAAAATTGAAGCCCCTTTATTATAAACAATTCCAACCTTCGCTGGAGTTATAAAAATCTCCTCTTCCTCTGTCAATTCTACCGGAAAGGTGTTTATTAAACCATCTCTATTTAAAGCATTTGTATAATATTGCACTATAAAATGATCCCATGAGTGCCATTCGGGAAAATATTGATCAGGAATAGCATAAGTAAAATAAGAAGCAAAAGATTCATTTAACCAAATATATTTCCAATCAATTGGACTCACCAAATCTCCAAACCAGAAATGAGATACTTCATGAGCAATTACACTACCAACGTGAAATTTATCTAATTGTGAAGTCAAATCTGGATATACTAGTAATAAATTTTCACGAAAAGTAATAGCACCATAATTTTCCATGGCACCAAAGGGAAAATCTGGTACCGCGATAAGGTCACATTTCGAAATTGGATATTTTAATGAAGTGAATTTTTCACAATAATCCAAGGATTTAATTGCCATATCAATACCTAAATTCCCATAAATTGTTTTTCCTGGAGTGGTTACTAACCTTACTATGTAATTTGAAGTTTTTTTCTCTTTGATTTCAAACTTGCCTACACCAAAAAACAATAAATATGTGCTCATTTTTGGCGTCGATTCAAATTTAATTAATTTTTTTCCATCACCAATTTTTAATTCTTCCTTAATTGATGTATTTGATATTCCAATAAGATCATCATCAATAATAAATTCCACGTTAAATATTGCTTTCATAGAAGGGTGGTCAATGCAAGGAAATACGCGTCTAGCATAAATTTCTTCTAGTTGCGAAGCGATAACATAATTCACTTTATTATCAAATTCATATTTACTCCTATAAAGTCCTAAGAGGTCCGCATGAAATCTTCCTTCATGAATTACTTTCAATAAAATAGAATCCGATGCATGTTCAGACAGTAATATTTTCATTTCTAATTTTTCATTATTCACATCAAAATTACAATTTTTGAACATTCCATTTTCTTCGATTAGACATTCTTTAATATTTAGAGAATCACAATTTAAAATAACAGATTGAATATTTTCTTCAGATTTTAAAGAAATTTGTGTATAACCAGAGAATTTTTCTGAATTTACATCAAGTTCCAAACGTATTAAATAATTTATAGGGTAAACTTTACCACGTGCATTCATATTTTATCATGTTAATTTCTTTTTTGTAATTATTTTAAGGAAAAAATAGTATATTTAAATCAAATTATTAATAGAATTGAATTAACATATTTATTTATTTCATTTTATATTCATAAAATAATATTACTAATATAATCATAGAGATGAAAAATGACATTTAAGCAAGATTTTCAACTTATTAAAAATTTAACGGAAACACAGTCTTGTAGTGGAAATGAAACTTCAATTAGAAATTTCATAGAAAAAAGAGTTGCAAAACACTGCGACAAAATAGAAACTGATGTTCTGGGAAATCTATTTTGTTATATAAATGGGGGCGCAGGATCCAGTAATGAAAAATTAAAAATTCTTCTTGATGCTCACATGGATGAAATTGGATTCATGGTTAGGGTGATAGATAAAAAAGGATTCATTAGATTTTCACAAGTAGGAGGTCACAATCCTCGAATTTTACCAGGACAGAGAGTAACCATTCATTCGAGTTCTGGAGAAGATATTGATGGCGTAATTGGAGAAACTCCCATACATCTTTTAACGCAAGAAGAGCGCAAAAAACAAATAAAAATTGAAGAATTATTTATTGATGTGGGTTTCTCGAGCGCAGAAGAGCTAAAAAAAATTGTTTCTGTTGGAGATTATATTACTCTCAAACAAGAAAGTTTTTCCTTTAAAGGTAATAACCGCATTTGTGCTAAATCTTTTGATGATAGAGGAGGATGTTTCGTATTAATTAAATTAATCGAAGAATTTTCAAAGAATAAAGAAAAATTGGATAAAGATCTAATTTTCCAATTCGCTGCTCAGGAAGAAATAGGTGTAAGGGGTGCTACTGTAGGCACTTATAAAATTTCACCTGATTTAGCAGTTATCGTAGAAGTTACTCATGCAATTGATTTTCCAGGGATTAGTTCTGACAAATTTCATGAATGTAATTTAGGTTCTGGTGCAGTATTAAGAGTAGGTCCTAATTTATATCCTAAACTTACCAAATTGTTAATTGATATTGCAAAAGATGAAGAAATTCCATATACTCTTGCTGCGGAGCCACGACCCACACCTACTGATGCAAGAGCCATACAAATGACTAAATCTGGAATACCTTGTGCTCTAGTGGCTGCACCACTGAGATACATGCATACAAATATAGAAGTTATTGAGTATCAAGATTTACTGCATGTGATAAGTTTAATTAATGCTTTTTTATTAAAAGACTTGAAATCAATTATTAAAATATAATAGATCATCCAAAAATACTTTTAAAAACCCATGAATTTCTTTTTTTATGATGAGAACAATTTTTCAATCAATGCTAATTAGAAAAATCGGTCTTTGGGGATTATTTACATTTAATTTGCTAGCCGCTTATTACATTGGCTTTATTATTTCCTCGATAAATAATCCTATTGGTTTCATTTTTGGTTCTCTAATATTATCTGTTTTATTAATGATAAAACTCTTGGTAACCATATTCTATATGAAAAAATCAAAAATTCTCCTTTTAAAAAGAATCATAGTATGGTTAATGCTTCTTACAAATACAATTTTTGCTTTTTTAATTGGTTTTACCATTCCTACGATGCAAACCCCAAATAGAGATAATATGGGGTATGTTATGGTTCCACTTCTAATTGTTCTTAATTATATTATAGTTGAGAGATTTCACTTTTACCTTAAAAAAAAAAATGGTGAAAAAACTAATAATTTTCCCAAATATAATGGAAAAAAAAAAATAAGGAAACCTATAATAGAATATGATAGTAAAAAATATCAATTTTCAATAATCTCAATTATAATTTTAGGGATTGGCGCACCCTTATTAGCTTGGTTAATTTATTTATTTTTTGACAACTATACTAATTATTGGTTACATGAAATTGTTGTAAAACAAACTGCTATCTTTCTCAAATTATTATTCAACATGAATGTCGAAGTTGTCTATACTCCAATTGGTTTATATCATTGGGGTTTTTATTTTCCATCAGGGGGTATTAATGATATTCATTTACAATATTCTGTTATACAGTTTGAAACCTTTTGCACTGGTATACAAGCAATCTGCGTGTTTGCCGGAATAATTATATTCACACCTCATTCTAAAGACCTAAGAACAAAAAAGGATATGATTTGGAGAAAAACCAAGTCCCTCATTGTTTCCTCGTTATTATTTTATATTGTAAATATAATTCGAATGTTAATCCAATTACAACTATACTATATCGGGTATCTTTGGGAGGATATTCATGTCTCAATAAGCGCTGCAAGTTCATTTATCGCCGCAATCATAGTGCTTTTACTCCATAAATGGATCCCAGAATTTATTATATCAATTATTTACGTAGGAACGCTCATAAGTGAACCTATAAAAGCAAAAAGAAAAGAAAGGGTCATGAGTGAAATTAATACTATAAATAAAGTAAATCTTAATCTAATAAGAAAGGCATTGGGGATGAAGTCTAAAATTTTTAATGAAAAATTCAGAGAAATGGCGAAAAACTATAATTTTGAAATTAAAGAACCATACTTGATCGTACCAAATGAGCAAAAAGAGGATTTTTTTGAAGCATTTGATAACAAATTTAAACAAGATTCAAAATAAAAAAATATTAAAAACTAACTCGAAATTGAGAATTTTATAATGCTTATGTTTAAAATCTATTACCTAAGAAATATAACGCAATAATAACTCTTTATTTCGGTTTAGAAAATCATTTAATGAATTATCAATTTCTATTTTTTTATTTTCATCATCAATCAGAATTAAAATAAACAATTCGTTTCCTAAAACAATGACTCGTTTTATTAGGATTACAGAATGAGAAATTTTAAAAAGAGCTTCTTCTTTTTTCAAAGCTTTGAACTTTGAGAATATTTTGTATATAATTGCAAATTGAGGAGCTGTTATCTCGAACACGTCACGTATTTTTCTCTCTTCATATTCTTCGGATTCTAAGGCAATTTCTTCGAATTCCAAGAATTCAGTAAGTAATACATAACTATTAGAATAATAATCTGCTAAAACTAATCCATCATCTGTCAAGATTAATGATAGGAATATCTTATTTTTCTCTGAAAAACCCTTGAGATTATAATTTATCATATCTCTATTAGGACTTAAATTCGAAATCCCGGATGAAAATGCTCTTAATATGCTAAAAATAGAAAAAATGCTAGTTACATGAATTTCTGGATCTTCATCCCCACTTAATACTTTAATTTTCGATTTAGCCAATTGTATATTTTTTTGAATCTTTTTAGAATTTATAATATCTGGATCGGCTTTCGTTAACACGTATAAGATTGGTGTTTTTTGGTTAAAGTGAGACAATCTTTCTTTAATTTTTTTCAAATATTCGATGCTCTCATCAAATCGATCTTTATTTCTTACATCAATAAAAAAGAATAACAAATCTGCTTCATATAAATAAATCTTAGATTTACTAATATATCGTTCTCTGAATTTTGCTTGTCCTCCCAAATCCCATAAAGAGATGGTTGCACCCAATGCTTCTATTGTAGAAATGCTTGCACCTCGAGTAGGTTTTAAACCTATTAAGCGTGAATATTTACGATCTACAGTAAGTAAAAAGCTTGTTTTGCCCGCAGCATCAAGCCCTAAAAATATGATTTTTAATTTTCTTTCACTAGTGATTGGTGCAATGGGAAATTTTTCTATTTTGATCATCTTTTCAAGAAGATCTATATAATGATGTTCCAACTCTTCTACTGGTCTAAAACCATTTATTATGTCCTCATCAAATTTAATAAAAAGATCAAAAATTATAGTTTGTATAGCTGAAATATTGTTATAAAGAAAACTTCGTTGATTTTCATCAACCATTATTGCAAAGGCTGAAGGTATTGGATTGGTTTTTCCTTCAATCCATATGAAATGAAAAAAGGCAAGTGCTGTAATTTTAAAATCAGGATAGGGAATAATTGCAAAATATTTGACATTAGAGAAATTTTCATTTCTCGTAGCTACTTGATCTTCCATTAATAAACTTAACATTTTTATTGCCATTTGAGTATAATCTCGTATGGTATATACTTGTTCCTCTGATTCTTTTTTTTCTTTGTCTGTGACTGGATTTGGAAAAGTATATTTTGGCATTGGACCAAATTCATCAAATGCAGCGAATAATATACATTTAATTATTGATTTTTTTAATAATTCCTTCATTTATCCTAAAATGTTAAATTTAATTTCTATTTTTTATTAATCCTAATATAATTATTGTGGAAATAAAATTATTAATAGCTTTAGATTTCAAATATTGATGTTAAAAAAAATTGCTCAAAACATACAGTTAAATAAAAATGTTCTTGAGAAAAAGGAAATAAATCCAATAGTTCAATTCATTAATAAAAATTCGTTTAAAAGTCCAAATATCTTTTCTGATATTGGAGAAGATTCAGCAACCATCAAGAATGATGATAAATATATCCTTCTTACTACAGATCGTATTAAAACAGATTTTGTTGAAAATTTCCCTTTTGGAGCCGGTTTTAGCTCAATACTTGTGGGTGTAGATGATATTTATTGTTGTGGAGGAAGACCTTTAGGAGCTAGCATAATTTTATCTTATCCGGATAAGACTAAAGGACAACAAATCATTGAAGGAATATGTGAAGGATCCAAGAGGTTTCGTGTTCCAATAATCCGTGGGCATACTAATACAAAGGGAAAATGTTACGAGTTAAGCTCTACAATGGTAGGTGAAATTAAGAAAAAAAATTATATTTCAGCAAAAAACGCTCAAGTAAATGATAAAATTATTTTTATAGTTGATGAGGACGGCAGAATAGGAAAAGCTAATAAGTTATATTGGGATACAGTGACTTTTAAAAATTCAGAGGAAATCCTTAATAAACGAGAAGCTATGATTGAGGTTGCTGAAAAACAATTAGTCAATTGCTCAAAAGACATATCTAATGGGGGAATTTTTGGTACATTATACCAAATGATAAGGTATTCTAATGTTGGAGCAGATGTTAACATTAATAAGATTGAAATTCCAAAGAAACTGAGCGAAATAAATTATACTCTTGACATTTTTATTAATATGTATTTAACAACATCATTTATATTATCTGTTCCTGAAAAAAAATGTCAACAAGTTATTAAAATTTACGAGAATCATGGATTAAAAGCAAATGTAATTGGTAATATAATAACTGAAGCTAATCTATTACGGATTAATAATGCAAAAGAATCCATTGATGTTCTTAATTCTCAAAATTCTTTAAAAAATACCAAATAATTCTATATGTGCATTTTGCCTGATATTTTCAACTTACATTGTCATTCTTCAAACTTTTTATTGAAAAATATTTTTTTACTTCATGTTTAAGAAAAAAATAAATAATGATTATAGCTAAAAAATGAATAGTAATTGGAATTAAATAGAAAAGATCTATCAGTAATAACAATACTAAGCTTGTAACCAACAATATTGATAAAACTCCTATAATAAATATTAATAAAAAACTGATATTTTTGAAATTATCATTTTCTTTTTGATGATGAATGATATTATCAATAAAATATCTTAGAATAAAAAGGTCTAAAGTCAAAAATAGAAAAGGGAAAACTGTTTCTGAATCTGCAAAATCGATAAATAATGATAATATCCAATATATTAAAAAAGTGACAAATATCGTGAATAATGGATAAAATACTTGTCGTTTTCTATTAATAATGTCTTTTTTAAACATAGATTCTCTCAATTGATTTCAGTTTTTTTTGAGTTATTAGTAAGTATATATAATAAATAGAAATTAATAATTCTGGAAACCATTTATGCAATAAATATGCAAATAACAGAGCTCCTATAATAGCTGAGATAAAAAATAACGATTGATGGAAGAATTCAAAAGGAACTTCTTTAAAATTAAAAAATATTAAGAAAACAATCCGAAAACCATTTAGTACATGTATTACTAAAACCGACGTAAATAAGATTTTTAATTTCCTCCATTTAAAATCCTTGTGAGTTGATGGATCTCTTGAAGAAGGGACAAAAGGTATTATTGCAATGAAAATAATAAACACGTGTGCTCTAATACACGCTCCTGAAATTGCATAATTTTCATTAAAGGAATGTTTAGGTATAAAAATTATGGCTATTTGAGGAGTTCCAATAATCATTATTATAATAGATTTAGAAAAGAACAGATATTTTTTATTATGATAATTAAGTATTGGATATATATCCTCGGTATGATTTATAGTGGTTTTTATCATAGTTTTAAAAAATGGAATCAAAATTTTAATACTAAAAATAAAATTATTTAGTTAAATTTAATATTTAACTTGATCTTTTTGTATACTTATATGATAACTATAGATGATCACTATTGAAATAACTATAAACACAGTTATTATTAAAAATGGTTCAAAACCAGGAACTTCTACATCTTCTAAAACACTAGACCAGTGTGCAGTAAATGCGTTACTAATTTGCTGAAAAATTAAATCTCCTATAGATTTAAATATTACATGAAAGAATAAAAAGAATGACCCAACAGCTGCTGCGAAACCTAAAATTAAACTAATTACGGCCAAACACTCTTTATCGCTAATATCTAAATTAACAGTCAAGATACCGAGAAGCCAAGGTATACCGATTAAAGGCATACATATAAAGAATGATCCTATAAAAGTACCTAAGACGTCGCTTTCCGGAATGTTAAATCCTCTAACTATTATTGCTGCAGTAATGATACTGGTAATTGTCAAAACTGTGAAATATATACTCAAATGAATTGAAAGTCGTTTATGATCTACTACCATTTGAATTTCACTTGAAATTAAAATTTTTATTATATGGATTTTATTTACTTCTATTGATAAGATATTAGATAATTATTAGAAGGATTATATAAAAATTTTACATAATTGTCAGATTATTAAAAAAATTTCTTCACACAATTTTTGCTATATAGAATGTTATTTTAGGAAATGAAATATTTTAGGTCATAACTTATAATTATTTGAAATCAATATATACTAGGTCAATATTCTAATGAATAAAGAAAAAATACTATTCATATTAACTAAAATAATTACTCCAACTATTTCCATTTGAAATTTTATTGTGTTATTTAAAGGTCTAAAGTGAAAAATAAAAGAGGAATGACTGTAATCATATCTGCAAATTCGATAAATAATTATAATGTCCAATATATTAAAAAAATGATAACAATCGTTGATAATGGATAATATATTCGTCGTTTTCCATTAATGATGACCTTTTTTAAACTTGAATATTTTCAATTGATTTTAGTCTTTTTTGAGTTATTAGTGGATAAATGTAATACATAGAAATAAATAATTCTGGTAGCCATTTATGTAATAAATATGCAAAAAAAAGGGCTCCTATAATAGCAGAGATAAAAAATAGCGACTGATGGATAAATTCAAAAGGAACTCCATTAAAATTAAAAAATATTAAAAAGACAATCCGAAAAACATTTAGTACATGTATTACTAAAATCGATGTAAATAAGGTTTTTAATTTCCTCCATTTAAAATCCTTGTGAGTTGATGGATCTCTTGAAGAAGGGACAAAAAGTACTATTGCTATGAAAATACTAAACACGTGTGCTCCAATACACGCTCCTGAAATTATATAATTTCCATTAAAAGGATGGTTTGGTATATAAATTATTGGGTATGAGTCATTCTCTAAATTAAGAATTAATTCTGCTTCTAAGTTTAGCATGTTATTTAGTAAAAAAATTATCTGTCTTGAAATCAAGTCATATAACCAATAATTAATTCTCATATTAAGAAAAAAATAAAGAAATATTGATAATATGGGTGTTCCAATAAAAAAAATTATAATAGATTTAGAAAAAAAAAGATAATTTTTACCATTATATTTTAGGATTGGATTTTCAATATTGTTTTGATTTGTTGTTATTCTTCTCATGACTTTAAAATTTGATTATAGTATTCTGAAACTTATCATATTAGGAAACTGAGTAAAACTAATTATTGAACTAGAGCTCTTGGTAACTTTTCTATGATAACTATAGATAATTATCATTGAAATTATAATGAATAAGGTTATTAATAAAAGCAGCTCAAAACCAGGAACCTCAACATCTTCAAGAACATTCTCAAAAAATTGAGTAAAAGCATTATTAATCGCTTCATTTACTCTCGTAGATATATAGTCTCCTATTGATTTAAATGCAGTTGCAAACAAGCTAATTAACAGCAAGGGTACACCAATTACTATTCCAAGTATTACTCCAATCACTACACCAACAACTTCAATACCTTCTAAATTAACTCCAAATACCGCGGCAAGCCAAATTAAACCAATTACTAACATGCATACAAAATATAATCCAATAAAAGTACCTAAAATACTTTCTGGAGGTAAAGCAAAACCAAACACTACTATTGTAGTAAGCAAAATATTAGCAAGAGTTACTACAATGAAATAAGCACCCAAGTGTATGTATAATCTTTTATGACTTTCAGACATGATATATCCCTTTTGAGTATAAATTTCTATAAATTGGAATTTAAATAATTTTTTTCTCTGAGGTAAAAATTTATTAATTATTTTATTGATAAACAAGTATTTAAGATTTTTACGTGGATGTCAATTGAATTATAAATTAGTTTAAATTTATTCAATTCAAAAAACATTTAATTAAGGTAAAAAAATATTATAGCTAAATGATATCTCTTATTTATAATTTAGAATTGTATGGTTAATGATCTAATGAATAACAAAAAATTTTCAAAAATTTTAACTGGAATGATTTATCTAGCAGTTTTAATTTTAATAGTCCCTTCTATAATTAAACTTTTCACTATTCTACATATTTCTAGGATAATTATCTTAAATCAATGGGTATCACTCTTTTTTGCTATTCTTTTCTTAACCTTAGATATTACAAGAATGTTTGTTATAATCATATTAGTTCTTTTAATACCATTTATTTTATATGTTAAAAAAAAGTATAAATTGTTCTTATTAATTCCATTATTTCTTGATTTTATCTTAACAATTGTTTTTTTAGTAAGGTTTATTGTCTTCATTTGTTTCGCACCACTATATTCTTTTATAAGCTTTCCATTTATATTGTTATCATTAATAATATTGAAGATAATATCAAAAAAACAAGAAAAAGCAAGATGAAATTTTAAAGTAGTATTATTAATAACAAAAGCATTAACCAAAATAAAATCCAAATTAGAAAGAGGGAAAAATAAAGAAATAATGAAATTTTCCTTTTCCATTTATCATTTTTAATATTAACTATTATTATTAGGACTATTAAACAAATGAATAATAAATGAGGCATTTGTATTAATCGCCAGATAATTAAAATAAAATTTACTATAATAGAATCGGTTAACTCTCCCGTAATATTTAGCCAATTTGAAACCAATTGCGTGAAATAATTAAAATTAATCATGTATGGAATACAAAAAATAACAAATGGAAGGATATAATAAAGGATATTTTTCAATTTAATTTTTCTAATGACAATTAAAGACACTGGAAATATTACAATAATTGTTTTAAACATTGCAAGAGCAAAAAAAAATCCAGATAATAACTTTCTCTCCTTTTTTAATTGTAAATATGAAAAGAAAAGAAATAATAATATCAACCAATTTGTATTGTTGAGATACATATCAGCAAAATATCCAAGACTACAAAAAATGAAAAAAAATAACATGTCTTCTTTATTCTGAGTTATTTTTTCTATATTTAATACAATATAGATAGTTGTAAATAGTCTTAGGACATCCCAAACATAAACTGAAATATCTAAAGGGATGAGATAAAAAGGAAAAAATATGAAATACCAATAATATAGATAAATCATTTTGTCACCTGTTAAAGGATTTTCTTTATAGATATCGAAGATTCCGTTATCCATTAAAGTGTATAATGTTTTAAAATTTAAGTCTCGATTACGAATTAGAACATAAAAGAAGAGGTTATCTGAAGGAGAAACTATTTGAATAAAATAAAAAATTATTCTTAAAATAATTAAAATAATAGTTATGACAATGATTATAATTAGAAAGATGTTTTTATATTTCTTTAATTCTTCCATTAAAGAGATTAAGATACTTTAATATAAAATGATTATTTTTTAAGTAAAGTCTTTTTTAAATAGTAAAATTCCCATAAAATTGAAACTTGATTAGAGTTCTCTATTTAAAATAAAAAAGTATTAAAATAGATTTAATTTTAGTAATTAAATTTTAATAATTATAGTGATTTTCTGAATTATAATGATTCAATTAGAAGTAAAACTTCCTGATCAACCGGGCTCTTTAGTGGAATTAATTAAACCCATTTCTGATAATGGTGGAAATATTTTTGGCATTTTGCATCATCATGATAAAAAACTGAATAATTTAATTCCCGTAACTGTGACTTTCGAAATTAAGGACGAATTAATGGAAAAAAGTCTTAAAAAGATTCAAGAAGAATTTAATAATAAAAAAATAGAAATTGTAAACATCACTTTAGGCGAAAATAAACGTCAATTAATTGTAATTCTTACTGGACACGTGTTTGAAACAGATATCGTAGATACTATAAAACAGTTAGCTTTAAAAAAAATAAAAGTATCCGAATTACAAGCTAAATTTACTGATATTTCAGAAGTAAGCAATGTAAAATTCAAGTTAAAATATCCAGAATCCACCACGAAAGAAGAATTATTGACTGAACTTGAAAAGATTTGTAATGAAAAGGATCTTTCGCTATTGAGAAGTTAATTACATAATTAAAATCCTTAAAAATGGCAAAAAAAAAAAAAATTCCAATAGGAAAAATTGCATGTCATTCTTGTAATGAAATCATTGATGAGGGACTTACTTTTTGCCCTGAGTGTGGAGAACGCATCCCAGAGTTTTTACGATTCAATCCTGATTCCACAGGAGGTCTTTTTTAAATATAAATTAAGAGAATTAAGGTAAAAGAACTAAAGAAATGATCTTATTTTTTTTTTTATATAATAGACCTTTAATTTCTTTAGTAATAGCTTAAAATAATAATATTAGATTTTTAATCGTCTTAAATAATTCCTTAATGTTGAAAGATTGATGATCTCTTCTGAATATTTATGATTAATACTCCATCAGAAGATAACAACGTTATTTCAATTATTTCTTGAAAAAATATCTAAATTTTTAAATAGTTAAAACGGTATTACTATTAAGTAATTTAAAGATTAAAACTAGGTATACCTATATGAGCTCTGATGAACATTCTGTTAAAATCACGATTTACTGTCCAATCTGTAAAACCATGGGTCAAGTAAGGATTGAAAAAAATATCGTAACTATGAGTGATAAAGGTGTTACAGCTGTGAACGTGGCAGAAAACCTCATATGTGAGCACTCCTTTGTAACTTATATTGATAAAAATCTCGATATTAGGGATTCCTTTGTTTGTGATTTTAGAATTGAAATTCCACAGATTGGAGTCCCTGAAATTGAAACTCAAGATACTAAATTAAATTTTGATTTAAGTATTGTTAAAATTAATCTCATACCTTCAGTGTTAGCTAGAATAATTAGAGCCGTGCTCATGGGTGAAAAAATAGTTTTCATCTCTGAACAAGAGTTTTTAAATGGGCATTACATAAGATTTTTAGAATACGTGTTTGGAGCTACTTTCAATATAGATTTAATTTTTTTAACAAATAATGACTATAAGAAAAATAAAAAGAACTATAAGAATCATATTGTAATTGATAGTGTTAAAGTTATAAGAGATAAAAAAAAATTAATTGAACAATCAAAATTGAAAATCGAACTGGCATTTGTACAACAATTTTACAAGGAATATGATGAAATAACGAGTTTAATTATATTTAAAAATGAAATCGATAAAATTGAAAGAATTATACACCAAATATTAAAATTTCATAAGACGCAAAAAGAAGGGAGGGAATTTAATACAAAACAAGCCATAAATTATTTACGGAGTATTTATAAAATCATAGTACCACTTCCTTATTTTAATTTCTTATTAGATATTATTGAAAGTTATTTTTCAATCAACTTGAATCGACCTTCCAAAATGATTGACTTTTTAGGACTGATGTGAAGTTATCTTGATATATTTTAGCAGATATTCTAAGTCTTAAGTTATTAAATTAAATGAAAAAAGTAGATTTTTTTTTTAATTTTATAATGAAAAATATACCAATATCTTATGTATTTTTATAATACAAATTTTATTATATATTTTGAAATAAATAATTTAGAATTTATAGGTGTAATATATGTTACCACCAACAGAATTTATTGAGGGATTATTTAGCCTGCTTTATGTAATTATCTCCACGTTTATGGGTATTTTAATAGCATCGAAATATTCAATATATAGGGATAACACATTCCTTTACATTGGTATCGCGTCAATTGGACTTGGTACCACTCATTGGCCTTCTTCGGTCTCGTTTCTTACCAATGTACTCCTTAATCAGCCCCTTCCAGAAGACATTTTTCTTCTCACTTCAAGTGCTTTTATCTCATTTTTTTTAATTATATGGATTATTGGAATTAGTAACTTGTTATTTGACAAAAAAAATTTAATATTCATAATTTTGTTTGTAATACTTCATATTACAATGGAAACCATATTTTTAGTGGCATTTTTCATAAATCCCGATTATGTTGGAGAGGTTATTGGTCCATATAACTTAAATGCAAAGGTAACAACATTAATGTTCGTTTTAGGGATTATCAATCTCTTAACAATAATTATAACAGGATTTTGGGCAGCAGTGAGATCCATGAAATCGACTAATCGCTTGATCAAGTTAAAAGGAACATTCTTATTTTGTTCTTTTTTATTGTGGTTTATAGCAATCGCTTTAGAGATTCGTGCCGAAGTGCCAACCATTGGAACAGTAATCATAAGAACTCTTTTAATAATAAGTGTAGTTGGATTATATTTTGGATTTGTAATGCCCAATATTGTTCAAAAATTCTTTATAAAGATTAATCTTTTAAAACCAGAATGAAACTTAAAATATACTCTAATCTATTTTTATTTAATTTTATTCTTAGAGTTAATTTATCATTTAATTCAACTATCAAGTATTTTCTACTTTCACCCTTAGAACATTAATTTTATAAAAAATACTTGAAAATTTAATCCTTAGGAATAATGTTTACGATTCTCTTGTTTTGAATCAATGAAATTGCATTTTCAGGACAATGTAGAGCACATACTCCACATCCAATACAATATTCTTCTATCCTTTCAGCTCTATCATCATCATTTAATTCAATTGCATCATTGTGGCATTTTTCAACGCAAGTTCCACATCCCGTACACACATTTTGGTCAATTTGAGCCACCCAATTAGTTGAATTATTCAATGGTATGAATGCATGGGACCTACTGTTAATACAGCAGCATTTACAGCAATTACAGATAGCAACTTCCTCCTTACTGGTATCTGAATACAGATGGTAAGCTTTATGAACCAATCCTGCTTTCTCCGATTTTTTTAAGATTTCAAGAGCCTCTTCTTGAGACACCATTCGAGAGAATCCATGTTTTGACGTATGTCTTGCAGATTTTCCTAAAGTAAAACAGTTTTCAACCTCTAATTCAATTTGCTTGCATGGTTCCCCCAAAAAATGCTTTTGATGCCTGCAATAACAATGTCCAGCAGCAATCTCATCATATTTCTTGATTAAATCTTCAATCCTTTGGGTTGGTAAAATTTCTTCTAAAGGAATGTCCAATTCTTTATCAATTGAAATTTCAATCGAGTCTCCATCTTTATTTTCTAATGTAGGAACCGTTCGATCGATTGGAGGTAAAGTTTTCAAGAATTCGGTTAATGCATCTTGATTCATATTGAAACTTTTCTTTAATTCTTCATGTAATTTATTAAATAATATAGCGAGTTCTTTATTTTCTTCTGTTTTTTCAAGTTTTTGCATGAATATATATTCCGATTGTCTGATTATTGGTAGTAATCGATATATCATAACACCCCTTCGGTTTGGTTGATCAAATATCACACCCATTTTAGCAAGATTAGAAACATTTTTCAATATTTCTTCTTCTGATAATTTAGAACTTTCTTTTAACTGCTCCATAGTTTGTGAAATATTTCTTCTAAAGGCTAAAATAAAATCCAATTCTTCTACTTTAATCGTGTGTTTTAAAATTTTTAAAAGAACATCAGAAAAAGGAATGGGAAATTCACCAGCTTTGTTTAAAACGTTTACAACTTTTTTATATTTGAGATCTATGTTCCTTTCTTCTTTAGCAGACATTTTTTATTCACGATATTTTTTTACCTATTTTTAAATAACAGATTTATTTAATCTTTTTATGTATTAAAGCTTTTTATAATGTATTATACTCTAAAATATTATATTTTAGAATTTTACTTAATGCGAGTGAATAAAATGGAACAAAAAATTTGCTTAATTGGAAAAGGAAATGTAGGAACGTGTCTTCTCCAGTTATTGAAAGATAAAGAAAAAGAAATTAAACAAAAATTTCAAATCAATTACTCCATTATGGCAATCTTTGAAATTGATGGAGCATTAATCAATAAAAATGGAATAAATTTAGGAGAAGTTATAGAGAAAGGTAAAAATTATAGAGATTTACCTTATTGGAACTCTGGTGTTAAAGCAATAGAAGAATTACCCAAATTAGATTTAGATATCTGTATTGAAACAACACCAACAAATCCAGATACAGGAGAACCTGCCTTAAGTCATATAATTACAGCATTAAAAAATAGAATAAATGTTGTAGCCTCAAATAAAGGACCATTTTATTTACAATACGAAAATATTAAAAAATTAGCAAGAGAAAATAAATGCTCCGTAAGATATGAAGCAACTGTAGCTAGTTGTGTTCCGGCTTTAAGTATTAGGGAAGGACTAATTGGAAATACGATTACGAGTATAAAGGCAATATTAAATGGTACAACTAATTATATTTTAAGCAGAATGTCCTCTGAAAGCGTAGAATTCTCAATAGCATTAAAAGAAGCCCAAGAATTAGGATATGCCGAGGCAGATCCTACATTAGACATAGAAGGGTATGATGCAGCAGGGAAGTTAGTAATATTAGCAAATGAATTACTTGGGTGGTCAAAAACGATTAAAGACGTGAAATCTAAGGGTATTTCTAAAATTAATGCACAAACAATAGAACTAGCTAATATAGACGGATTAGTAATCAAGCATTTGGCCATTGCGGAAAATGATAAATTAATTGTTGAACCTAGATTAATAGAAAAAGACAGTCCATTAAATATTTCAGGAACGTTAAATGTAATTGAGCTTCAAACCAAGAATGCGGGTCCAATTATTCTCATGGGTCGGGGAGCTGGGGGCTGTGAAGCAGCCTCTGCAATATTAAATGATATGATAAATATATCATTAGACCAAAATTAAAAAAGTAGAATATATCTATTTATTTTATTTAGATAAAGAAATTGAGTATGATGTTAATGAACTTCGAATTTAAAAGCCAATTTAGGGGAATTATTTCTGTTATTGGAGCAAGTGAAATCGATAAAGAAACTGAAAATAAAACAATTGAAATTGGGAGGTTATTAGCAAAAAATAATTATATCGTATCTTGTGGAGGTTTGACAGGAGTCATGGAAGCCGTTTGTAAGGGTGCTAAAGAAGAAAATGGATTAACAATTGGAATCATTCCATATAAAGATAAATCTGCTGCTAATCAATATGTCGATATTGCTATTCCTGTTCCTTTTTCACAGGCACGAAATATTGTAGTTGTATTAAGTGGAGATGCATGTGTTGCAATAGCAGGGAAGGCTGGAACATTATCTGAAATATGTTTTTCATGGATATATGGTAAACCACTTATTGCTTTAACTGATGTCGAAGGATGGTCTTCAAAAATCGCAGGTCAGAAACTTGATGATCGAAGAGAGGATACAATACATGCTGCAAAAACACCAAGAGAAGTCATTGAGATCATAAATAAAGTTTTAAAATTAGATAAACCAAAAGGATTTTCCTTTTGAATAGTTTTAATCGATTACAATCATAGAATTTACGTGATAAATATCGAGGAAAATAATGTATCTAGAACCAAGATAAAGACGTTTCTAAGTTCTAACTCTCTATTCGTGAAGAAGTTATTTAAAACGATGTTAGTATCCATCATTTTAGGTGGTTTTTGTGGTATAGTAATGGTGTTATTTAATTATTTATTACTTATTTTTAAATTTAGCTTTTCCTTCTTACCCTATTTCCTATCACCATTAATCGCTGGGTCATTAACAAGTATTTTAGTTAAGTTGGGTAAATTTGACAGAGTACTAGGAACAGGGGCTACTGAATTTGTTGAAGAAATACATGAAACAAGAACAAAATCTAAAAAAATCCCAAATTTAATTGCTAAAACATTTGCTACTTCTTGGACATATGGTTCGGGTATTATATGTGGTGTTGAAGGACCTGGAATTTTAATTGGTGCCGATATAGGTCAAATCCTTTCAAGCAAGTTGGGATCAGATGAAAAAAACAATATGTTTATAGGTGCAAGTGCCTGCACGGGTGCAATTTTAAAAGCACCTATAACTGGAGCACTTTTTTGCGCGGAATTGCCATATTTAAACCATATTAAATACGAATCATTGATTCCTTCTATTCTAGCATCAACCGTAGCATATCTAATCTTTTGTTTATTTTTTGGGTTCAAACCTTTAATAGAAAGTAATATTTCGTTTAATCCTGATCTTTTTTTTCACATAACTCTTTTACCGCTACTTTTTTTATTTGGTATTATTACTGGACTCATCATCTTAATCTTTATGGGAATTTTAAATGTGATTAAATCTAAATTGAAAAACACATTCCAATCAAAATCCTTATTTTGGCTACTTCCATTAGTAGGGGCAACTTTATATGCAATTTATCTACTAATACTTATCCCTTTTACTGAAGAGCAATATCAAGTAGCTTTCATAGGTCCAGACATGTCATTTTTATCGTATTTGATAAATAACTTCACTAAAGTTAGCTTCTTATTTTTAATAGTTGCTCCCGTCCTAATTTTAATTGCAATATATTTTTCAATTGGAACTTTTAATAGCGCAGGAATTATTTTACCATTAATGCTATTTGGAGGTCTGGTTGGAGGTTTATTTGGTGTAATTTTCTATCCTAATAATCCTGAATTATTTGTAATATTAGGAATCTCAGCTGTCTTGGGATCAGCAACAAACAATCCCATCGCAGCAATAGCAATTATCATTGAAATGACATGGATTCCAGAATTATTCATTCCTGCAGGAATTACTACTATCATTACTTATATTTTTAGTGGACCAAACTCTATTATTCCAGGGCAAAGATCAGTTAAATTTCAATTGATTTAAAATCCCATCTAAATGATAAAAATCCAATTTGTCTATAATTGGTTAATATTATCTTCCAATTGATTTACTATCAATTTAGTTAAGTCAGAAAGTTTTTCGTATTTGATTTTAGTTAAATAATTCTCAAGAGTATCGACACTTTCAATCAACATTTCGAAAAATTTATCATTAATACCATTATCTCGCTTTAATTTAGATTCTAAAACAAAACAATATTGATATAAGTTTTGTAACCCCATTACTCCAGAATTACCTTTAATAGTATGAAATATTAGGCTAAAATTTTTAATAATTTCCTTATCTTCAAGATTTCTTTTTAGTTTTGGGAGTAATATTTTAAAATCTTCAATTAGTTCTTCAAGTTCTTCAATAAAAAGCTCCGTCAAATCTTCTTCTTTCATTATAATATTCAATTCTTAAGATAATTTTAAAATTTCATTTATGAATAATGAGTTAAATTCATAAATATCACGGTAAAAGATAAATTTAAAATTTTTGTTAAACTGATCTTGATCATGGTTAGAATTAGCGGAGGGGATGGTTCCTCCATAGATAAAGCTATAGTTATCTCAGACTGTGATCACATGGAAGGTATAGACCAGGAATATAGAGAAATTAGACGAAAATTTGGGTTCTATAAACTGATTGAACAATCCTTATTAGATGTTAAAGGTAGAAAATATGATAGATTAATTTTGGAAATAGACGGTCCTCAAACCATAGAAATTTATTTTGATATTTCAGAGATTTTTGGAAAAGGTTTTGAATTTTGATAATTTAAATTTACTAATATCGAACAATCCTTGATAATAATGATGTTGCATTCTACAAATAAAAATACTCAAGATGTTGATTTTAAAACAGCCATTATTAGGGGCCAAGCATTAGATAAAGGTTTATACATGTTAAATGAATTTCCTAAGCTCAATAAAGAGACGATTTTCTCTTTTAAGACCTTTAAGATTAATGAAATTGGTCATCTTATATTATCAAAAATCGTGGGAGATTCCATTCCAAAAAAAGACCTAGAAAATCTTATTGATAAAGCTCTGAATTTTGATGTTCCAGTCGAAAAAATTAATGATAATGATTATATTTGTTATTTAGACCGAGGACCGACTGCGAGTTTTAAAGACTTTGGGGCAAGAACTTTAGCACGAATCATGGAATATTATCTTGAAGAAGATGATTCAAGGGCTATCATATTAACAGCAACATCGGGAGATACAGGAGGTGCTGTAGCACAAGCATTTTATAACATGGAAAGAATAAAAGTGGTTGTATTATATCCCAAGAATGAAATTAGTGATTTACAGAGAAAACAAATGACTACACTTGGAAAAAACATAACCGCAATTGGTATTAACGGAAAATTTGATGATTGTCAACGCCTCGTAAAAACCGCATTTGCCGATCAAGAATTGAAACATCTCAATCTCTCCTCTGCAAACTCGATCAATATTGGGAGATTAATCCCTCAGACACTTTATTATTTTTGGAGTTATTCTCGTGTTGTTGAGAGAGAAGGAGAGAAAGTAATATTTTCGGTACCTTCGGGTAATTTTGGAAATTTGATGGGTGGATTGATAGCATTTAAAATGGGACTTCCTGTAAAAAAATTTATCAGTGCGGTTAATGAAAATGATGAATTTCCGCGATTTTTAAAAACGGGAGAATATCATAAAGTGGAGCCTTCTCGAAAATGTATAAGTAATGCCATGAACGTTGGACACCCCTCTAACCTTGCAAGATTGATTGATTTATATGGTGGTCATTTAGATGAAACTGGAATAATTCATGTCAATCCCGATATTGATGAAATTAGAAAGGAGATCATTTCTTACTCAATTTCAGATGAATTGACTAAAGAAACAATTGTCAATTTTTACAAAAAATATAACAAAATAATTGAACCACATGGAGCAGTGGGATGGGCATGTCTTGAAATTTTTCGCAAATCTTATCCTGAAAATGAACAATATAAAATAATCAATTTTGAAACAGCTGATCCTGCAAAATTTCCAGATGAGATTATATCATTAATAAACATTAATCTAAAAATGCCAGAATCGTTAGATTTAATTAGTAACAGAAAAGAAAATCCAAATCCAATAGACATTAATAAATATCAAGAATTTAAGAATTTCTTAAAAAACAACTTCTAGCCATGTTATTTATTATTTTATCAATTAATTGATAAAGAATTTAAATAGAATACGATATATTTAAGTTAAGGTATTTTTTTTTGTTATAAGAATATTAAAAGTTTTAAAGTGGATAATCCATGGAATATCTAAAAGAAGAAACTCAAGCTCAAAAACTACTTTTTACTGGATTAGATAATGCTGGAAAAACTTCAATAATATTGACCCTTCAGAGAGAATTTTCGAAGTTTGCAATTCTCTCTCCAACTAAAGGGGCTCAGAGAAGGGTATTCAGTTTCTTAGGAAAACATATCTCCGAATGGGATCTTGGTGGTCAAGAAAATTATCGTATCTCTTATTTAAGAAATCCAGATAAATATTTTGAAGGAACAGAAATAGCTATTTACGTGATAGATACTATTAATAGGGATCGTCATGAAGAAGCTCTTAGCTATTTAAAAGATGTAATTGAAAAATTTGAGGAATTAGAAATAGAACCGCCCATTTTCATTTTCTTCCACAAATATGACCCAGTTATTGTTAAGACTTCAATTGAAGAACTGAATAATACATTAATAAAAATAAAACAGACTATCAAAGAAGAAATTGATTATAAGAAAATTTATTATTATACTACTAGTATTTATGATAAACCGACAATAATTTCGGCAATGAGTGAAATCTTATTAACCTTATATCCAAAATCAGAGTTGTTGCAGAGGACTATTGAAGAATATGTTAAAAAAGTTAATGGAATTGGTGGAATTGTTGTTGATGAAAACTCACTTGTAATCTGTACCTATTTCAGTGATGATGATTCAAAAGCAATATTAAATACGACCACCCCTCATTTTTTAGCTCTTCATGACAGTTTAAATTTAAGTATTAAGGGTACAACTACTTTACCTAATAATGATGAAATGTTAATACATCGATTTGAAAAATACTTTGTATTCAAGCCCATTCCATTAGACGATCAAGATATTAATTATTATTTGCTCTTGTTAAAAGATTCTCCAGAATTTACAGAAAGTTATTTTGAAACATTTTCTAGCGTGTTAAAAGAAGTTCTTGCCAAATAACTCCTATTTTCATTAATTATTTTTAAGATAGTTTTTTCTTGATTAACCCTATATATATGGTTAATGAAAAGTAATGAGAATTTCTTCATGTTAAGAGAACAACTTTCAATTAATAATAATTATTGCTAAAATTAATAAAACTGAATTATTTCTAATATAATTGTAGATAAAAAAAAAGACGATATCATTAATGAGAATTTGTAGTAATTGTGGGGCAACCAATCATGAAGAAGAAGGAAGTGTTTGTAGAAAATGTGGTGCGTTACTTCCTGTAAGTAGGAGTAGTAGAAGGCGCCGAATTGAAATGCCTACCGATGAAGTGAAACAAAAAAAACCTACAATTTCTCAAGAGAAACCCCTTATTGAAAATAATCAAATTGCACGTAATAATCAGAAAGCAATACAAGCTAATCCTGAAGTAACTTTTTTTGCACCTCAAGAGAAATCAAGTGAGCCAATTAAACATCAATTTGATTTACAAGAAATTCCCTTACCAGAGGAATCTGCCGTGGAGGATTCCCAAAGTGAACTAGTTCAAATTCCAACGGTCAAATCTACAATTAAGACTCAAAAGAAATTTACTTCTGAAAGGCCTTCAGTGAAACAATTACCCAGAGAGAATGGGATTAGTTTACAAGAAATTAAACCCCAACCGTATCAAGGCACGATACTAAAACCCACAGTTCCAAATTTACAAGAGAGTGCTAATCAGTCAAATTCAAAAAATTACTCATCATTACCAGCATTAAAGCCTATACCACCAGGAAAGTCTCCAAATAAAATAAAGACTAAACAAACAAAACAGAATGTATCAAAATCCAATAAAAATGTAACGTTACAAGCCACTGATAACATCGCTTCAATGCAAAAGCAAAAACAACTGGACTTAGAACAAGACATGATCAAGGTCTTAAAATTTCTTTCCAGTAAACTGAGTTTACCCGAAAAACAAACACTAGCTAAGGGTGAAATCCACGTAGAGAAAAAGTTAGAAAAACAAATAAAACCATCCAGTTTAAATGAAATATTAAAAAGCTTGCTAACAATGGATAGGTATATAGAAGCTGCCGCCCTTTTAAAGACAGATGGGACTATTTTAGCTGCTGCAATATCCACGAGAATCTCTGATTCTCTATTTGCCACAATTGGGCAAAACCTTTCCATGATTGGAACTGATATCATACATGGCCTTAGCGCAGGTGACTTACAATCAATTTCAGTTCGCGGTACAAATGGAATCTTAGATCTAGCTCCTTTGAATAAGAATTCACCTATAGTAAAAGACATGATATTAATGATTTTTTCACATCCGAATGTGAGAAGTGGAATGATTAATTTTGCCGTTAAGAATGTCGAGAAGCAGATAATCGAATTTTTAAACGGAAATTAACAACAAAATAGTATTTATAGTAAAATTATTTTTTATTATTTTGATAAAGGATTGATTTAAACTATCGATGTTCAATCGACTTCATATCAATATTTTTTATTTGAATGTTTCCAGTTGAATACATAATAATAAAGAATAGTTATTACATTTTCGTAAAAAACACTTAAATAATTATAAATAAAAATAATTAATATGGACAAAAATAAAATTAAAAATCTATGGTTATTACTATTAACGAATTTTATTATTATATCACTAGCACACTTAGCTAGCTTTATTACTCTATATGAAAATGACCGAGAACCAGTAATTTTTGTTTATTGGATTTTTATAGTAATAGTGTTTCCAATACTCTTAATTATGATATTAATATTAATAATCAAGGTTTTTAACCATAAAATAATTTGGAAAAAAGCATCAATTCAATGTATAATTATTAGTATTATAATTATAGGTTTTATCTTTTTTGAAATAATTGAATACTTATATATACCCACTTATGATACAGAGTGGATATTTATTAATGGATCGTACAGACCATTCCGAGTCTCTGTTTCTGAAAGGCCCCCACCGATAATTTCTACAATTTTTTTAATCTCAAGCATAGCTTCATTATTAATCAGCAGTTATTATCTGGATATCTCGGAATTAACAGTTGAGATAATGGCATATCCCAAAAGATATTGTAATAATTGTATGATAAATGTCCTGCCTAAAAAAAAATTTAAATTTTGGATTTTTATAGTTCTACTGATTAGTACTCCTTTATTCGGGATTCCAGCAATAATTTATCCAATAGCATATATATTTATGAATAAGAAATGTCCAATATGTAAAGGGAAAAATTTTTCAGCTTATCGAGAAGATCAACCTGATCAATTACCATTTTCCCCTGATATTCAACAATCTAATCATAAATTTTGTACAAATTGTGGAAATCTATTAATCAGTGGAGCATCTTTTTGTCCTTATTGTGGAAAACAAATTATTGAATTTTTAAACGAAAATTAACAAAAAAACAGTATTTAGATTAAAGTAATCTAAGTTTTATACCTAAAGAAAAGTATAGAATTGTTGACATGATGACTATACAGCTGAATACGAAAATACATAATGTCCTTTCCAAACGTAATTTTCTATTCTTCTTAGAACGCGTGATGTAATAATATAAAGCAATTATGTTCATTCCTAAAGCCATCAGTAATAATATCATGCCTATTATTAGCACTTCAAAAAAGAATAATGAATCGAATATCAAACTTGAAAAAATCAAAAATATCAATCCAAAATACAAGAATACTAACATTACATCCTTATATTCTTGCCTTCTTTTTTCTGATATAAATATCATGTTAATATACCCTCCTTTTTTAATTATATATCTTGTTTTAATTTTTAATTACAACTACAATTGAAAAGTTAAAACATGGGAGAAAGAAGCGTGATAAGTGAATCGAGAGCGGAAATGTTTGAGTTCCATTTCATATTATTTCCTCCGGCAGGCTCTAACTATAGTATGAGCCCCACTATTACCAAGAAAACTGCTCCTAAAGCCATTAATCCCGACATGCCGAGGATACCCATGAGAATTTCATAAACGACTTTAGCTTTCATTTTTTGGCAATTTCACCTCTATTATTTTTAAATTATTTGATCTTCAATATACAGATATATAATAGTATATTTAAATATTTCGGTCTTATATATCTATACATGCTAGCTTTAATATACATTTTTCATATTAATCATTCAAAAATACAAAAATCAAGTAAAAATAATTGTATCGAAATATTAAAATCTCATTTCTTTAATATTAATATATTTAACTTAAATATCATTAGAATTTGAGAGTTTAAATATAAGGATATTAATTAATTCAACAAATTTTAATGTATAAAGAGAATTATTTCATTAATCCTTAAAGGATTATTACGGAGCATCCCTCAGATATTATAAGAAAGTAAAGGTTTTAATTGAATTGATGAATCTTAAGAATTAGTTTATGTAAAATCGAATGGATTAATAAACCATCCACGAGGCAAGAAATTATGAAGAATCATTTAAAAAAGCGATGTATAATATTTTTTGGAACGACTTTAATTATATTATGTGGATTTCTGTTCAATAATAATGCTAATATTAAGATAAGTAAATTTAATTCTAATAATAATAATATTAATATTGCTTCACCTCCATCATTTGAGCAGTATTACACGTGGGGGGGTAGTGGTAATGATATTGGGTTTGGTGTGGCTTTGGATGCAGCAGACAATGTATATGTTTCGGGATACACAGAGAGTTTTGGAGCACTTTCTCAGGACATGTGCTTAGTGAAATTCAATTTAAATGGAGTGGAATGGAATCACACATGGGGAGGAAGTGGAGATGAGAGTGGAAACGATGTGGCATTAGACTCAGTGGGCAATGCCTATGTAGCAGGACAAACAAGTAGTTTTGGAGCAATTAATTACGACTTATGCTTGGTGAAATTCAATTCTACGGGGGTGGAATGGAATCATACGTGGGGGGGCAGTGGAGATGATCATGGACGTAGTGTAGCCTTGGATTCGGGAAGCAATGCTTTTGTTTCTGGCTACACTGAGAGTTTTGGAGCAATTAATTACGATTTATGCTTGGTGAAATTCAATTCTACAGGAGTAGAATGGAATCGTACATGGGGTGGTGGTGGATATGATATTGGATTTGGTGTGGCCTTGGATTCAGCTGGCAATGCATATGTTGCTGGATATACTGGGAGTTTTGGAGCAGTTAATAACGACTTATGTTTGGTGAAATTCAATTCAACGGGAGGCGTGGAATGGAATTCCACCTGGGGAGGAGCTGGAACTGATGTAGGGCATGATGTGGCCTTGGACTCGGCAGGTAACGCTTATGTAGCGGGATATACATATAGTTTTGGAGCAATTTTAAGAGACTTATGCTTGGTGAAATTTAATTCAACGGGAAGCGTGGAATGGAATTATACCTGGGGAGGAACTGGGCATGATTATGGGGCAGAAGTGGTCTTAGACTCATCAGGCAATATATATGTAGCAGGATCTACAAACAGTTTTGGTGTGAATGGTTATGAGACATGCTTGATCAAATTCAATTCTACAGGAGTAGAATGGAATCGCACATGGGGGGGTAGTGAAAAAGAAGAAGGGAACGATCTGGTCTTGGATGCATCGGGCAATATATATGTTGCGGGATTTACTGAAAGTTTTGGAGCAATAAATAGTGACATACTTTTAGTTAAATTCAGAATTCAATCATCTAACGATGGTTCGCAGATACCTGATATCTTGTTCTTCATAATAATAGGAATTATTATTGGAGGTATCACGGGAGGTACAGGAATTGCAATAATAATCATAGTAGGTAAAATCCTTCCAAGAAAAAAAAGAGCTCGCGTCAGTAAGGCAACTTAATCCATTATAAATAATTGTAACATCTCGAAGGGCGGTGATTGGACTTTTGAGGTTAATTAATTGAATTTTCTAACAAAAATTATTTTCTTTATTTTTAAAATAACTGTTTTTGAATAAAGAGCTTTTTTATTTCAATAGTTTTATACCAGTTGATATACATTGGCAATTCTTGAAGGAAAGCATTCAAGCGATAAATTCCGACGAGAGGGATCTGGTTATCATTCATTTTTACTCCGTTATCTTCCATTGTAATCATCATCGGAATCATTATAAAGGGCAATTTTACTTTATAGTTCATTCCTAATAATTCTTGTATTAGACTAGATAGTTTTTGAGGATTTTTTTTTAAAGCAATAACCCTACGAAGTTGATGATTTGCCGCTTTATTGATTGCATTAAAAGAATCTTTATTTTTCCATTGTTTCGCATCTATAATTAACATGTATTTATCATGTATTCCAATAACATCAATTTCATACCTTTTTTGCTTAGTATTAGATTTAAAAGTTGATTGATCACTAAATCTAAAGTTTTTAATCACATGAAATCCATGTCTTGACAGAATTTCTTCTATGAGGGCTTCAAATCCAGAATAATCTAATAAAATTGAGAGCTTTTTGATGTCTAAATTAATATATTTCATGCATTCGCAAATATATTGAATTTTATTAATTGATACATAAAAATTTTTTGTATAATTCCCATCTTCAATTTCTATAAAGTTAAACTCATGTAAAAAATGGTCCAAATCAATTTTATTTGATATTTTACATAATACGGGAATCTCATTAATTTGTTGCCAAACATCCATTACATTTCGGTCAACATTTTTAAGAATATGATAAACTTCTAAGAAAAAGCGTTCTATAATTTGAGGGGAATGCATTTACTTACTTAAGATTTTATTTGAAAATAAAATTAAGAGACACAAAATTTTTTAACTTTTGAGATGACTTTAAAAAATTAGGTGAAATTAAGGTTACAAAGGGATTATCATTACCAAAATTATATAAATTCGTTTCCTATTATTATTATAGATATTTTTTAAAATCATCTTGTAAATTCTTCTCTTTATAAATATTCAAAATCATCCTATTATGTAATAGTAAAATGGCAGACAGCAAAAAAGAACTCATAAAAAGCATAGTATTATCCATATTCGATGAAGAAGGGCCAAGTCCGATAGTCTACTGGCCAGAGAGCTTAGACGAGACATCAAGCCACCTGATTGCTATGAAAACTATTAGTTTATTAATGGGTGATGCTGTATATCAAGATGGAGAAAATGTTGATGGGATAAATTATTTTGGAATATTACCTTTTCCAGATATAGGTTTAAATGGTTTAACTTACTTTTTTTTAATTTCTGATGAACGTGCTCGAGGTCAAGCAAAAGCAGCTACGATCACGATTTTAATAGATGAACGGAATAACAGCTTTTTCTATTCGAACATGAAATACCTCAGGATATTGCTCGATAAAACGGCGACTAATGTTCAAACTACACTTGAATTTGACAAATATTCAAGATACATGGACGAATTGCGTGAAGAATTAAATGAATTTACAAGTGAATTGAAGGATCCATTTTTTTCAAATCGAAAATTAAAAATTATTATGGCTGGACTAGATAAAGCGGGGAAGTCCAGTTTCCTTAAGGGTGTAAAAAAAAAATATTCTGAAATCATCAAAATATTACCAACAAAAGGAGTTGACAGGACAGAAGAAAAATTATTTGAGGAGCAAAATTCTCAGATCTCTATTTGGGATTTAGGTGGCCAAAAACAGTACAGAGATAAATATCTTGAAAATAGTAAAATTTATTTATATAATGTTGATTTAATTTTTTATTTAATTGACATTCAAGATACGAAAAGAATGGATCATTCTTTAGAACTATTTAGAGATATCATTAACACTTTAAAGCAATTCGATGAGTATCCTCCTATAGTTATTTGTTTTAATAAATTCGATCCTGATATTAAAAATTCAGATAAATTAATAAAAATCAGTGAACAAGCGACCCAAGAGATTAAAAAATATTCAGATAATTTCTTCATTAAAGTATTTCATACATCTATTTTTGACCATTATTCTTTAATTACAGCATATTCTTTTGGGTTATCACAATTAAGTCCTAACCGAGAATTGTTTTTAAATCAATTGAGAAACCTAGCAAATCGAATTGATGCAGGAGCTTTACTATTAATTAATGATAATGGCATTATTCTTTCTAATTTTTCAAAGATCTCAGATAAAGTCTCTGATAAAGTATTTGAGATATCAGCACCTCACTTTCAAACTTTATATAAAACATTTAAAGAATTTAAATTATTGAAAAAAGACTTTATCATGTCTACAGGAATTACTGATGATTCTAAAAAAATTGTATTTAAAAAAATAAATGTTGGAAAATATAACTTGTATTTACTTTTTTTCATAGAATCTGAATTTGGCATGGATAAATTAGACCAATTTTTACCAGATTTCAGTCTAAACTTGACTGAACTGATGAAAACTTATCTTTAGCATATTAAAAAAAAAAATAAAAAAAAAAGAAAATTACCACGCACTTTTATTTCTTCTATTTTTCTTGACTATTGCGGAAATTATTATAACCGAAACAACCACGGCCGCTCCGATAATACTTAAAATAATAATTAACGGTAACAATTTTAGCCAGTCAAATGGTGGAAGCAAATTTGTATCAGTCACAGTTATGGTTAACATATAATTATCGCTCAGACCACTTGTATAGGCAGTATATAAATAGTTATATTCACTAAGATTATAAAAATGGAGACTTCCATCATAATAAGGAAATGGAAACCACGCACCGAGAGTTTGAGTCATTCGAAGATAACTACTTGTTTTTACATAACTTGGATTTTGAGGTTCACATTGGATCCATCCAACTGTAGGAATGTAATATTCAACCCAGGCATGTGCCAATAATTCTGTAAATGAATAAGTCCAAGTTTGGCCAACATAAGGTTTATATCCCATATCTTGAACAATCATGAAACCACCTGCTTTGCGGGCGGGTATTCCTTGAATTCTCAATAAGGTTATCATTAATGTAGAATATTCTGAACAATCCCCAGTCGCTTGAACTTGTGCCCAGAGAGCACCTTTCTCATCAGCACCAAGTTGATCATTATAAGTAATATGGCTACTCACATAGTTAATTATTGCTTGAGCTTTATCGAATGGATTTGTATAACCACCAGCAATCACATTTGATACAATACTTAAAGTTGGATTGTCTCTTGGATAAATTGAATCTGATTGATTACAAAAATAAAGAAACATATCATCTGAAGTGTTATAATCATTCATGGTAATGGGTAAACTAGAAAGATCTCCATATGTCACTTCATTTAATGTAATATTATACTTTTGGTCAAATGTAATCGATTGTCCTGTAGGCAATGCTGAATGATTGAATAAATCAAATGTATTCCCATATTCATCACGGATGACAGTAGAAGGTGTCTGACTTCCGACTACTTTACTATAGAGAAGTTGGCTTTCTTGAAAAGGACCGGAGTATTTTGATGTAGTAGAATTAGGTTGCAAATCATCAAATCTAGGATGTCTCAGATAATAATGACCAGTACCACTTCCGGTTTGCGTGATTGAGAAATTTATTTCCACGTCATAAGTAACGCTTTGAGTGATCATGTAGTTAGAAACTCCCGCAGCAGAAGTATTTAAAGAATAACTTGAATTGTATATTGAGTATGATGAGACTTGAAAAATTGGAACAAAAAAGTTTGCAAAAATAGCAAAAATTAATAGAATACTTGATGCTATATATTTAGGTTTGATACTTTTCATTCTATCGTCTAATATTATTTATTATAGATTATAATATCAATAAAAATTACTACTTTTATTCTTAATGTTTATCATTCTTAAAGGTGAATTTTTATTAGATTACTATCAATATGAAAAAACAATCACGATAAATTTTGATTTACAAGGTATACTTAATTGACGCTAACAACGGAATTTCAATATTAGAATCTACATTTAAAGAATTTGAAGATCCAAAAATTAATTCAGATTTATTTCCAGGTTTTTTTAATATAATCAATAAGATAATAGATAAAATTCAGCAAGCGATGTTAAAAAAAGAGAAAATCAATGAATTATTAAGAGTTATTGAAGCGGAACAATCTACAATACTAATTTTTTTTCATCCAGATTCAAAAGTCCTTTTTTGTAGTATTTCGGATACAGATGATGATATTAATAAGTTAAAAGAGGTAATGCGCAAGATTGCGTCACGTTTTTGGAAAAAACATCAATCAGACTTGAGATTATTTCGATCCACATCAAATAAAAGCAAATTTCAGTCAATCATTGTTGATATTGAAAATTTGACCATAGGGGGAAAAATTGCTGAAACATTTCCAAAAATTTTAGTTGTCCCTTCAGTATTGGATAAGATTTATTCCATGGGATTAATCAATGATTTAGACCATAAAATTGCTTTAAACTGTAATGGTAGTAATTCACCAAAAAAAATTTCGCAATTAATAGAGGTTAGTAAAGAAGATGTTTATTCTATATTAAAAAAATTAAAAGAATTAGATATAATTTTAATCTAATTTTTTTTAAAAAGGAACTAATAATTCGAACTTGTTCGTTTTAAATCGAAAAAAATAAAAATTATCAAATTTTCTTTAATACAAGAAAGATCATTCTATTACGTTGATAAATAATGGAAGTTAAACCAATCGCTCATATAAATTCACCATCAAGAAACAATTATTATAAATTGAGAGAAGGAAAAGGATTTTCTCTATCAGAAATTAAGAAAGCAGGAAAATCTATACAATTATTAAAAGAGTTGGGTATTAAAATTGATTATTTTAGAAAATCAACTCATGACTTTAATGTTAAGGTATTAAAAACTCTAAAAAGTATTGAAAAGAAAGGCGAAAAACGCCAGCCATTTGTTAAAAAGGAGAAAAAGAGAACTGCATTTAAACCTCTACCTCCAAAAAAGAAAATGAAAAAACCAGCTGCTAAGACAGTTACAAAGAAAAAATCAGCACCTAAACCAAAGAAAATAAAAGAAAAAGTTCCAAAGGTTAAGGTTGAAACAATAAAAGAAAAGACACCTACACAAGAAATTAAAAAAGAAAAAATAAAAGTAAAGACACCAACACAAGAAATTAAAAAAGAGAAGATAGAAATAAAAACCAGTAAAAAGGAAGGCACTTCATTGACTTCACTTACAGGTCTGGGAATCACGACAGCGAAAAAGTTTGAAAGTATTGGTGTTACCTCAGTAGAAGAGCTAATTAAAGAAAATCCCGAAGAATTGGCTAAGTTGGTTAAAGGAGCGTCAGTTGTAAGAATTTCTACTTGGATAAAAGAGGGTCAAAAATTATTGGAAGAATCAAAATAATCTTCCGAGATATTCTAATAAAATTATCTTTAGATATTTTATAAAATTTTATTAATACTTAATATATTAAGTATAAAAGAGACGTCTTTTATTAAATAAAATCAATTGTTTAACATCATGCATAAAACAACATATGTTTATGATAAACCGGAATTTGGACTTAAATTGAATTTAATGCCTATTTGGTTTAAAGAAATCGAAACTTCCGGAGATATAAATGCGGGTTCAATTATTTTAGAATCTCAAAACATATTTGATGAGTTCTGGGGTCCAATTGCACGGATGGAATTAAATTGGGAAAACAAAGATGTCAATGACTTTTACCATCCAAGAGAGGTCCAGAAAAATATTGACGTTTATAGTGGGATACAAGTAGCAGTAACAAAAAAAAAGAATGATTGGATTAATAGCCACAATTACACGATTTGGTATGGTCATAGGAGAAAATTGATTAAAACATCTTATTATGAAGAATTATCGATTCATGGAATATTCTATTGCGATCAGTCAAATAAAATATATGATTTAAATGCTGGTGTAATTAAAGAACATTATGAAGGTTTTGAACCATATATTTTAGATGCCTTTAATTCTATTGTGTGTCATTAATCTTTTAGGATTTTAGAAAAAATAAAAAAATTATCTTTACCTGTAGAACCTCCTATTTTCCTAATATCTTTAATTTCAAAATTACATAATAATTTTTTCACTTCTTTTTTAGAAAAAAAATGATAAAATCTTTCATGAGTTTCTTGTTTCTTGGAAATAGTCCAAGGAATGAAATTATCACCATAATATTCAAGCCCCTTGCTTTTTTGCATTTTTTTATAGCTTGATATGAAAACACGTTTTAATTTATCAAAAAAGAAATATTTTCTATATTTTTTTTGCCATCTCCTCCAAACGGTAAATATAAAGTATCCATTTTTAGTTAATACTTGTATTATTTGATTCATTGCCCTAATTCTGTTATTTTGATTCTCCAGATGATGAATAGTAGCAATTGAAAAAATATTCTGGACAATATTTGGTCTTATGGGTAAATTTACAACGTTTGCCATTAGAACGTGGATATTTGATTTTTCTTTATATGAATAAATGGTGCTATCATTTAGGATTTTATTTGCAATTTTCAAAAATTCAAATGAATTGTCAATTCCAATTAAAATGTTAGATTTTTTTTTAAATAATTTAAAATGCCTTCCATTAGCACATCCAATATCTAAATTTACACCATTAAATTCATAACTTTGTGAATTTAATTCACTAATATAATTTTCTAAAGGACCCCATGGTTTTTTTCTCTTTTGATGATAATCATCTGCGATTTTATTATAATAATTACTTTTCATGAATAATTACAATTTATACGAGACATTTATTAAATAGGATATAAAATATATATTCAATTAAGGATTTAAGATTAGTATAAAAAGAATAAAATGAGAGCCTAAAAAAATGGAAGTGTTAATTAATTTTTCACAGTCACTAAAAGCTCAAATCTTAGAATATTATAAAAAAACATACAAATACATAGAAGATTTATTAGCTTATAAAGAAATTAATTTAACTGCAACCATTCTTGACAAATCACAGGAAGAAATGAAAGAAATGGTTGTAACAATGATCAAAGTCACTAAAGTTTCGTTAAAAACCATTGGAGTTCCGGAGAATCAAATTAAAAAGAATGAGAAACAAATTAATGATATAGCCAGTATGGAAGGTGTAAATTATATTAGTATAGCAGATTATTTTGATGAGATCAAGATAATTTTAAACAAATTCTTGTTCAATAGCATCATAGACTATCTCATAGATGAAGATATAAATCAATTAAATACAGCAGAATTGTTTGACCTCCTTCCAGAACATTTTAAAGAACAAATAGTCGATTTTAAATCTACAAATATCATTTCAAAAAATATTAAAAAAGAAATTAAGAATAATATTGAAAAAATAGGAGAAATAATAGATCTTTCCACTTTGGAAATGAGAGATAGGAAACAAATGGGAGAGATTCCTAAAATAGAGCCAAAAGAGACCCCAATTAAAAACGAAATGCAAGGATTTAATCAAGCGGATATAGACCGCTTAGACTTGGTACCTCCACCTCAGAGCTCAAAAGTAGAAAAAAAAATAGTTTCTCCAAAAGAAAATTTATTTGTTTTTTCAGATAACAAACCTGGTGAAATAATAAGAGAAATGGAACCATCTCCAATAAGAACCCCGATAATAGAAGAAAAAATCGAAGAACCTCAACCTAAAGAAGATATAAAAATAACCACAATCGATGAAATTCCTAAAAATTTCTTAGATTTCTATGGCAAATTTCCTAAACTTGATAATAAAATGATAAATAAATTTAATATCAACTCGGTAAACTTAATTAATTCAAGGGTTGCAAATCCAAGTGAATTTCTTGATCTAGAAACTCTATTTTATTATATTGCTATATTAAAAATGATAGGAATAGGATTTCCTTTCTCATCCATCGAAATTATAGAAGTTGCAAAAAATTACATTAATGATAAAGTATTTAGTAGTTCGAGAATAAATGCTCCAGATCCTATAAATATCTTGTTTGGTTTAGCTTTATTTTCAGAATTAAATCTTTTAGAGCGAAAAGATATAATTGATATTCATAAAATTAGAGACTTTCTAACATCTGAATTTGCACATGCCATGCCTGAGAAATTAGATTTGAATTTTCATACACTATTAGCATTACGATTAATGGAGAGAAGAGGGATAAGTATAATTGATTCTAAAGAAATAATTGATCAGATAATTAAATTAAGTCTATCTAGTTTAGATGAACGTGAACCCATAACAGATATATTTTATCAATTAGCTTCCATCAAATTATTTGAAAATCAAGGGAAAAAAATACCATCTACTTTTAAAGGAATGTACATGAAAGAGCTGAAGAACTTAATTCAAAAAAATGGTTCAATTAATAATCTCATAACAGATTCCGCCAAAATGCTTTTAATTATTGATTTACTTGATTTAAAACAAAAAGAAAAGTCTATCTGTAATAAATTAATTGAATATATGATAGATACACCTGTCTTCTTTGATTCAAGATCGTTAAATCCAGAATTTAATTGGAAACAACATAAGTTAGCCTATGTTATTGAATTAAGGATGCTATTTTGGGCATTACTGGCTTGTTCTCAATATGCTAATTAACATTAATGGCCTTACTTTTTTTTATTTTCATCTAAATTTTCTATTGTTAATATAAAGTTTCTAGCTGAAGCTTCTATTTTACCAGATTTAACTGTTTCATTCCATTTTTTTATTAAAATATTATTATCTTCAATTCTTTTAATAGTATGCTTTCCTAATTCAATCCATGTACTTTTATCAATCAAGGGATTCTTACCTGAAATTCCTTCGCAATATTGGTATCCTTTGTCCGTTAGATATATTTCAATTCCCTTTTTTTCTTTTTTTTGACTATCAAATAAAATTTTGAAAGAATAAGGAAAAGTTCTACAAAAATTAGGTCTTAGATTATATATAGAGCATTTTTTCTCTTTAGAATTATAAAAATAACACTCTCCATTTTTTTTCTTGAATAATCCTATAAAAGCAAGCCCTCTTTCAGTTTCAATAGGAGGTACCACCATTTTCTTTAAATCTTCCTCAGTGGGCTTCTTTTCAAATATATAGAAGCCCAATATCACTAAAGTTTCATCAATGGTTAGGTTTAATCCATTTTTTAATCTCAGTATATCTTGAAAAGTAACGTTGACAAGTGTATTTTTATCGAGGCAACAATTTCCACAATTATTACAAATAAATCTAAATTCCTTTTTATTTTCCATCAAAAACAATTCAGCATTAAGGTCTAAATAGATAATAATATTTTATTTTTGAAAGTTAAAATAATTTATTCTGCTCTAATCCAAATACAAATTATCATTTTACGTAATTTAGGTAAGAAATAATATTTTATAAATAGAGAGAGGTGTTAATTTAAAATAATTTGTAAGATTGTAATAAGATCATTTATATTTAACTATAATATTTAAGATAATTTTTTAAACACATGTTAGCATGTAAAGTATATAAGGATATGGGTATGAGTATATCTTATGATTTTTCAAACTAATTTCTTAGGTAGTTTTCTATTTATTGAAATGTTATTTTTCATACCAATTACTTTATTATCAAATTTTTTTACATATAAGGTTATCAAGACACGTCGTCCAATATTTGGATATTTAGCGGCGATGAACATTTGTTATTTGTTATCAATTTTTTTAGTATTGTTTCAATTTATTGCTAGTGATCCATTGAGAGCAGAATGGTATTTTATCTTTTCAGAAATTTCAAAAATATTGTTAATACTATTCTTGTTATTAACCTTTGAAATTTTTTATAGAAACACGCAGTATTCGAAACGACAGACAATAACAATAATTCTCGTCTTTACTATAATCGGTGGTTTAATTGCTAAACCCGAGATTGAGCTGGAAATAATTTCTGAGAGATTCAATGTCATGAGATTACCTGTATTAAGTCCTACTAGTATTCTCAAACTTTTTTTTAGTGCTATTGTAACTGTTTTTCTAATATTTATTCTTATTAAGAGTAGGAAATCAGCGTGGAATTCTAAACAAAAAAAGTATATCTCATGGCTTTTAATAGGTTCCTTAATTGGTGTCTTAATCCCTTCACTTCTAAATTTTATTTGGGATTTATTTATAGATCCATCATTCGTTCTAGGTCAAACTATTATCATCTCAAGTCAGTTATTTCAGTTCATTCCTCAAACTATCGGTATTTTAATTATAGGTTTAATCTTTTTTAAGATTAGCAAGAATTTATGGCTATTACAAAATCAAAAAGTCTATTTACTCATAGTTTATTCCCATAGTGGATTAACCCTTTATTCTAAAAGTTTCATGGAAGATATTACTCCACAAGATACACAATTATTAGCGGGAGCTTTTTCAGCAATATCCTCTCTAATAAAAGACGGGACTAAAACATCTGGAGAAGTTAAAGCCATATTATTAGAAGGCAAGTTATTAAAGGTTATTAATCGAGAGAATTTTATATGCGCTCTTTTAGTTGAATATTCTACACAAGCAACTGAAGAAGCTCATGAGAAGTTTACTTTAGAGTTTGAAAGAAAATTTAATGATAATTTAAAACATTTTGATGGTGAAGTCACTCAATTCACTTCAGCTGATAATATTAGTAATAAATACTTTACATGAAAAGGTTTAATCTTATTTATTTATAAAAATGCATTAAAACTCTCATGATTGATTTAAATTATTCAACTATACTTTTTTTACTATGAAGTAGCTTTTATGAAGGTTCCATTATTGAATTCGTTGAAAGCTAGTTGTAATTCTTCCTTCGTGTTCATGACAATTGGTCCTCCCCATGCAATTGATTCCTCAATGGGTTTACCAGATATTAAAAGAAAACGAACATGACTATCCTTTGTTGTAATTTTTATATTAGACCCTTCTTGATAAACTACGAGTTCTCCAACATTTTTTTCTCTATCGAGATTGTCATCGAAATACCCACTTCCTTCAAAAATATATGCAAAAACGGTGTTCTTACTTTTAACTTCATGGACAAATTCCGTATTAGGGGGGATTTCTATATCCAAATATTCCGGTTCTGTAATAATATCTTTTACAGGTCCTTTTATACCTTGAATATCACCACATATTACCTTTATAATTACATTATTATCAAGATTAATAATAGGTATTTGTGATTCTTTTATGTCTTGATAACGAGGATTCATCATTTTATGTGATTTTGGCAAATTTGCCCATAGCTGAAAACCCATCATATTTCCATCAGTTCTTTTTGGCATCTCTTCATGAATTATACCACTACCAGCAGTCATCCATTGTATGTCCCCTGATGAAATAATACCTTCATTTCCCAATGAATCTCTATGCTGAACCTTTCCATTTATCATATAAGTGATCGTTTCAATACCTCGATGCGGATGCCAAGGAAATCCTTTAAGGTAATCATTGGGATTATCGGAACCAAAATGGTCAAGTAACAAAAACGGATCGAAAAGCGGTATCTCATTGTAGCCAAAGACGCGCTTTAATTTAACCCCTGCACCTTCCATCGTAGTTCGAGCTTTTAATGTCAATTTTATTTTTCTTGTATCATTCATAACTTTTTTCTCTAAAATAAAATTTAATTAATCATTAAACTAGATTTCAGGATTCAATATATTACTTTACGTTATAGAAAATAAAGAATTGATAAAAAGCTCTTATTTTAAATCCAAATTTATTATAAAATTTCTTTAAAAATAAAAAAAGTTGTTCAAGATTCTGGTCTAAGGCCTTTTTCTAATGAATTCATATGTGAAAGGTGTAAATCAAGTTTTAATATAACGAATAATAAGGTTATACATTCGATTACAATAAAGACAATTAAAGAGAAAAACTCTGTAATTATATTTAACAAGCTATAAATCAAAAGTATTATAAAAAGTGTTGCGGTGGTTATCATCCCTATAATCGGAAAAATTTTTCTACTTTTTGTTTTTTTTCTGACGTGATAATTCGTAAAATTAACGAAAAAATATATCTGAGAAAATAATAATCCTGCTACTCCAGCGATTGCTAAAGCACCCCCGCTTATCATTGCTATTAAAATACTAAATAATCCTACAATTATTATTGAAACAATGGGTTCGTGTTTAGAATTTAGTTTAGAAAGCGAGAGAGGTAATAATTTTTCTGAACCCATCATAAATGCTAAACGGGATGATCCGATAATTGTAGCATTAATAGCACTTGCGGTAGAAAAAAGAGCGCCTATGATTATTATAACGGCTCCAAAAGGCGTGAGGAATTTAGTAGCAGCTATAGCAATTGCAACTTCTGAATCATGTGCATCTTTACCCATCACTCCTGAAACACCTAATATTGATATAGCTGTAATTCCAACAAAAATATATATAGCCATTGAAATTATTAAGGACCATTTCATCATTCCTAATCCCCCCTTCTTGTCTTTCATTTCATACACTTCATGAGCAATTAATTGAAATCCTTGATAAGATACTACGATTGATGCACTTCCAATCATAATTCCAATAAAATTAAAATTATGGAAGGAAGCAAAATCCAACCCTAAATTGGTGATCATTTGACTAGGTGTAGTTAAAGCATAAATCATACCAAAAATAATAAACAATCCGAGAATAATTATTTTTGTAACTACTAATATATTTTCTAAATAAGTAGAGTCCTTAATGTTAAATAGATTAATTATCGTAAAAAAAGATATTAAACTAATGATTATGATCATTACAAACAAATAATTCACTGGAATACCAAATAAATAAAGAAAATAAATACTAAAAGTATAAGCATATAATGCCACAGTAACAATGTATCCAAAATAGAGTAATAATCCAACAATCGGACCTAATGCTTTGAATTTTTCACCAGTAAACGCATTCCTTATGATTGTATATTCCCCACCAGGACTTGGCCATACATTATTTAATTTAGAATAAGAATAAACCGTGATTAAAGCAATTAATCCTGTAATTATATAACTAATGTAACTATATGGCCCCGTATATTCACTGATCGCCCCGATGACGCTAAATATTCCTCCTCCAATTAAACCCCCAATCCCAATCATCAAACAACTGAATTTGGAGATGTTCTTTTCAAATTTAGATTCCAATACTTTTTTACTGCTCTTTCCATTTTTGTAAATTAAATTCATCGATAAATCTCGTTTCTGAAAAAGTAGAATAAATTATATAATTAATTTAAAATAATAAATTTTATGATAAAATCCTTGATTTTCATTAGAATGTTTGATTAAATGTTCAATATATAAAAATTAGCATTCTAAATAACCAAGAGTTCCCTTTCTAACTCATGGCGGATGATATTCTTTTCATCAAGCGTTAAATGTTCAATACTTTCTCCTTGAGAATTAAGAGTATCAGGAGGGATTTCCTCCAATAAAGCGTTGATGATGATGATAGAATTAATGATGACTTGTTTGCTTTGTCTATTATTTTTAAGATCGTCCATGAGCTTGATTAATTGTTTCGAGCGCCAAATCTCGATTTGTTGAGGATCTGTTTCTTTGCTTTCAAAGAAATCTATGATCTCAGAGTAGTAAGTTAATTCAGTATCTTGATATTTATTATCCACAGGCATTTTCAAATATTCCCCTACTGATACTTAATAAATACAAAAAAATTTATTTTTAAAAATTATTTTTTTTTCGTGAAATGTTGTTCGTATGACACATACATTTTTATCAAAAAGATTTAATTGTGTACAAAAAATATTTTGAAAATATTAAAAAGATTTTTTATATATAACAAATATTAAAAAAAACTGCTATCAGTAAACTTTAAATTTAAAAAAAACATTGGATAAGTATATTTTTTTTAAAAAATATAAAAAAATGACAAATATTATTTAAACTTAATATAACTAGCGTATTTAATAAGATAAGAGCTGTTGAATGAAAGATAAAACCAGGGTCTGGCAGAAATAAATAACTAGTTTATCAGAGGGCGAAATCATTTTACTACATTTAACTAAATTTTAATTTTTTAAAGGCAATAATCAATTTATTAGAATTCATAGAAAAAATATATTGTATACTTTTTTCATTGAGTAATAGCTCAGAACTGTATATATTTAATTATTTAATCCACTATAATTTTAAATAATTCATTAGATTTCATTATGGAAATTCATATCTTTAAATTTTGTTCCATAAATTTTTAAAAAAATGTCTGAATTGCTGTTTTTCTTTAAATAGAATAAATTTAAATAATTCTTTAGTTTAACTATATTAAGAAAGAACAAAAAAGATCAACAATGATCAATATCTAAAAAAAATTAATAAGGTTTAAGGATATAAACAATGATCCCCACCACGTCCTGGATTTTTGTCTTTTGGTTAGTGTAGAAATACACTTTGATTTCGCCCTCCTTATCCTTTATTATTTTTAGGCCCTATGTTGGTCTCTGTGGTGGGAATCACCCTTTTCCTTTTATATTTCTAAATTATAAGCCAGAGAAATCATTTAAATTAAAAATATAAAAACTAATGTAGTAGGTAATCATTAATGCTATATTTTTTTTAAAATAAAATAATGAAGTCAATAAAAAGAGTGTAAGTTTCGAATTATTTCATAAACTTTCTAATTGAGCTGGCATGTAATTATATGTTTTAAAATAACGCTTTTTTACATCATTTAGATTGTAAAAATGTGTTTGTGCACCTGAGGTTTCAACTACAAAAGATCCAATCACCGCCCCCAATCTGCAAGAGTCTAGTAAGGTCATGTTTAAGCTTAAACCAGTAAGTAATCCTGCCCTATATCCATCACCTGCTCCAGTAGAGTCTTCAACTTTAGTAGGTTGACTAATTGGAATATCCACATGGAAGATCTTCCCATTATTATCTTTGTAAATTAATTGTGAACCATCTTCTCCCTTCGTTGTGATAATTGCATTTATAATTTTTAGCAATTTTTCCTCTTCAAGATCAGTCTTTTTTTTAATTTGCTCAATCTCATACTTATTTCCAATTAAAATATCCGATTTTTCAATGATTTCAATTAATAATTCCTTAGGAAATAGAGGTGTCACTTGTCCAGGGTCAAATATCTGTGGAATGTTCATTTCGTAGAGCTGTTCTGCAAAATTGGACATAGCGTCTACGCTTTGGGTAGCATTGATTGCATAAAGATATTCCGAAGGGTTATCAATTCTTTCTCTTAAATCGATATCCTTACATTTGTCCAATGCTCCACCATGAAATATTATCATTTGATTAGCTTTAATATCATTTACAATATAACATGCCGCTGTGAATAAGTTTTCATACACATCTATACCTACTTTTATATTTTCAAACTGAGAAATGTGATCTTTATAGCCTAGACTACTGAAGTCTTTACCAACCGATCCAAATAAATGCACGCTCGCAATATTAAGAACCCCTAGATTATATGAGATATTACCTGCTGTGCCACCAAAATATTGAATCCTACTATTTGCTGTTACTGTACTTTGATATTCTTCTTTTTCATGATTTATAGAAACTGCATTGATAAAATTTTCCTCAAATCCCATCAAATAATCAAAAGCAATAGAACCCAGTACTAATACTTTATTCTTTTTCATCTTTAAATTAATTTAAGTTTTATTTCTATGTTAAGAATAATAGAAAAAAATACCTTAAATGTTTAATTCATTTCCATTATAACCCTACTTTTTAACTGAGGAGAAATGAGATTCTTCAAGTTAATAAAAAGATTTTTAAATTTATAGATACAATAGTTTATTAAAATCCATAAATCCATTAGAAATAAAATCATGAGAAAGCGTAAATTTGATTACGTTGATTATATCTTAATTTCACTAATTCCTTTTGAGTTTGGTTTTTTAATTAGTGGTGATATTTTGTATACTTTTTCTATAAATCCAATTTTAGGTCAAATATTATTAGCTTTAAGTGGTGGACTCTTTTTTTTCCAAATCGTACAGGCAATCGTTGGGAGCATTAGGACTGGTGAAAAAATATATATTGGTCGTCATGATATTAAGTATCTCACGTACTACGTGCAATTAATTGTTTTTTCATTATTAGCATTTGGTACAGCATTTTTATTTATAGTATTTTTATTTAACTTAACTTTTAGTAATCTTATTTTGTTTGGAGTTTTATGTTCAAATTTTTTTATTTTTTCCTTTTTAGCCGTGATTGGTTTAGAAAGACATAGAGTTAATAAATTAAAAAAGGAACCTATTTCTAAAGCTCATAGGAGACAATATTCAAAATAATAATCCTTTATCTACAGAATGAGACAATTCTGAAATCAATATATAATAATTGAAGAAAATAACGAGTATAATTAAAATTTATTCGCTTTATTAAAATGACTTATAATAGGTAGGAGGAATGATTTTATTATATAATTATTTTTTAAAATAAAATGAAAGAATTACTTAACAATATTAAAAATTTAAAGGAGGATCCTACCGTAAATTTACTTATTAATGAAAGAATGACAGAATTCAGCAAGATTAGAAATGATTCCATTGAGTTCATATTTAAGGAAATGTGTTTCTGTATAATGACTGCAAACTGTAGTGCTGAAAAATGTATTGAGATCCACGAAAATATGGGAGATGATTTTTTATTGCTTTCAGAAAAGGATCTATCTAAAAGATTTAAAGAATTAGGATATCGATTTCCAAATGTTAGAGCGAGTTATATCGTAGAAAATCGAAAATGTATGAAAAATATTGATTTCAAAATAAAAAATGAGATAAATGATAAAGACTTAAGAGACTGGTTGGTAAAGGCTGTAAAAGGTCTCGGATACAAAGAAGCTAGCCATTTCCTTAGAAATATTGGTTTCACCAATTATGCAATAATAGATTTCCACATAGTTGATTTGTTGGTAAAGCATGAATTAATTGAAAAACCGAAAACCATGACAAAAAAACAGTACTTAGAGATTGAAAAATTATTAAATGAGATCGCATCAAAACTCAAGCTAAACCTCGGAAAATTGGATCTCTACTTATGGTATTTAGAAACGCGAAAAATCCTCAAGTAAAAACATTTTATTGTCAAGATTATTTAAATTCGAGCTTTATAAATTTAGAAATGTATATTATTAGAAATGTAAAAAAAAATTTTTAGATAAAGTTTTAAATAATTCAATGTTAAATTATTAATATCTTTATTTCACGAGGAGAAAAATAATAGGTGAATAAAAAAAATGTCATGGGAAAATGAAAAATGGGTTTCAATAATGGGAAAATGGGCTTGGGTCGTTACATTAGTATGTGGACTCATCAACTTATTATGGGCTATAGTTAGCACAGTCTCAGCGTTCTCAGCATATCAAGCTAGTGTGGCTCTTTACGGAATTGGAATAGTAGGAGCCTTTTCAATAAATATAGGTTATGTGTGGAACATCATTAGTTCGATAATATTGATTATTTTCTCTATTGTAATAGTTAAACCTAGATTTTCGAAAAAATGTGCGGATAATGATTGGGATTATTTACTCAATGATGTCTTGCCTCTTGGAAGCATAAGATTTCCAATGATATTTGTATGGGCGATAATCGCTGAAATTTTACTTTATTGGAGTGGAATACTTATAATTATTCCCGCAATAATGATAATCTTCTTCGGTCCAGAAGAATATCAGTGGAAAAAATAAAATAAATTAAATTTTCCTTTTTTCTCTTTTTTTTAATCTCTCATTCATTTAATCTTTAATAAAAGTCTTAAATATAATTACTAGAAAAAATAAAGTTTAAAACCTTTTTCCCCCGTGAAAAAGGCTGATACATCTTAACCCCTTTTAAATCCGTAAAAAAGGCTGATTAATTAATAACTTATCGAATCTTCTGATTCTTCTTCATCTGATTCTTCATCGCTTTCTAATAGAAAGTCTAATGGTATGTCAATTTCTATTTCAGCGGTTCTTAATTTTCTCATGAATTGCCGGGCACCATAATCATTGAGCATTAATTCAAGAAAATTTTGATAAATGCCAATTACATTGTCTAATCCCATTTTGAATAAAGCATCATCATCATTCAATGTGATTTTCAAGATTTCATAGATACCTTTTACACAACTCTTAATTCGGGAGAAATTATCATCAGCCTTATTTTCAAGATCCGCATTAAATTGCATGTTAATAGCTTCTTCCCTTATCAACCCGTACACCTCAAAATAAGTAAGTATGATCAAGTATAAAAAATAGTTTTTTTTTGTCGATTTATGATATGATATCACGAACATATATCATATCTTCGTGAAAAATGTATAATAACTACAATTTTAATTGAATTTGTATCTTCAAATCAGATTATTACAATTAATTCAATTTTATGAAAGAAATATCCAGTAATCCAGATAATGATGACACTCACAATTCCAACCATTAATGCTCCGATTAAAAGTAAATCATCAGGAAAGAAATTAAATGAAACAAATATCACAATCAAGTGAATTATGAATAACATTAGAGCATTTTTCCCTAACACGCTAATTATATTATCCTTTTGTAAAATAGGATGAGAGCGTCCAAAAATTTCAAAAACATAAAAAATTAAAAGTAATATAAGAGAAGCAATTCCGATTGATATCAGAGAATATGAAATAGTCATGTATTGCCTACTAACAAGGAAATTTATATTAAAAACATAAAAAGAATTCAAAGATATCCCTATAACTATAAGGATCATGCCCCCATATCCAAAAACTTGCAATGGTTTCTTAAAATTACCATCATTATATGAAGAAATGCCATCAGCTAACACGGTGGATAAGAGCATCATACCAGCCCATGATAGTGAACCAAAGAAACCACCCTCAGCACCATCATAAATTATTTGTTTAAATGGCGTTTCTAAAAGTAATTGATGCGAAATAAAAAGTAATATTGCAAAGGAAATCCTAATATACTTTTTTTGCTCTATAAAAGGTAATGCGATAAGTCCGGATAGTCCAAGAACTTGAAGAGTCCCCCAATTAAATGTAAAAATTCCTGCTTCGGTTTCACCAATAGATAAAGCCATTCCCAATCCTATGAAAATTAAATATCGGTAGAAAAATCTGAAATATGCTCGTAATCTGCCAAACTCTTTTAAACGCCGAGAAAATGAACTCCTAAAATTTAGAGCCATCATGAAAAGAAAAAAGGGTGCTATTAAATCAACATAAGTTAATCCATAATATTCAGGGTGTTTACTCCACACTGGAATGTTATCAAAATGTCCTGTAGTATTAACAAAAACCATTAAAAGTATTGTCAAACCCTTAAAGAAATCAATACTCAATAACCGTTTCTTAGTAACCTCTTCATTTTCGCTATTCTTACTCTCACTGTTAATATTTGAATCATTCATGTTTTGAAAAAGTAGTATTAGTACAATTTTATACTAATATATAATATTAAAGCTTAGAAATAAAGAATGGTTTTTTTTAAAAACAAGAAAAATAATTAAAATATCATTAAATTATTTAAATAAATGAAATTAAGCTTAAAATGGAAAAGGATTATTTGATTCGATTTCATCATTCTCGAGTTCTCGCAATTTAATTCGAATTTCTCGAGGGGTATGACAACTTTTCATTATTTCAAGGATATTTTCGTTTAATGCTTTTAGATTGTCCATACCTACTTGATGATAAAAATTATTTTCACTAAAATTAATATTAAGAATCTCAGCCAATCCAGAGAGCGACTCTCTTACTTTTTCGTAATATCCAAATGTTTTATCAATTTTTTCCATTTTTTTTAATCACCATATTTATTTATATTTTAAAATTTTTTTTCCTATGATTAAAATAGTTTTTTTCATATATAAACTTGTCACTTTTCCGCACTTCTGTGTCATAAAAACGAACAAATAATGTATGTGATCAGATCATTTTCGATTAATTTAGTATTGTTATTTTGTTAATTATCAGTATAATGTTAGGATCATCATTATATAATTATTTCATTATACTATATTATTATGATCGAAATCAGTCATTTCATGATTTTAATATGCATAAAATATATAATAAATTCCGAAAAACAATATTTTTGACGGATTCATTACCTTTTTAACTTTTTCGCGACTGTCTCGCTACTTTTTCAAGGGTTTTTTGACTAAATCAGGAATATAATAATTAAATAGTGATTTCTCTGATCAATAAACGAAAGTATATGAAACTATGAATTATAATTTTAAATCCTCTAATTTAATAAGGGAATAATTTATTAATCATTATCAAAAACAATTAATTCTACAAAATATTTTATTTACTAAATATAAGTGCAAAAATATGATATAGATTATCTATAATTTAAAAAATTTTTTCTTAAATTAACTCAAAGCTATTTTTATTTTTTTTATTTTTATTTCCTAACTTTTAATAAGTACGATAAATACTTCTTCACTTGATCTACTACTATAAAAAAAGTATTATGACGTATACAGGAACAATGTTTGGAACTGCTGGAATACGAAAGGTCTTTCAAAATTATAGTGAATCAGATCTAATGTTCACGCCACATATGGCTTTAGACGTAGGTCTTGCTTTAGGTAGTTATGTTAATAAAGGAGTAGTTGTCATTGGCAGGGACATACGGATGTCAGCTTTGGCAATAGAGCATGCCTTAATTTCGGGATTAGTCAGTTGTGGATGCAAGATAATGACACTAGGGATTGTAACCACGCCTACGTTAGCCATGTCTCTTCGATATTTAGGGGCAGATGCAGGTGTTATGATAACGGCTTCACATAATACACCTGAATATATAGGTTTGAAGTTGTGGAATCGTTCAGGTTTGGGATTTACTCCAGATCAAGAAGAAGAAATAGAAAGACTGTATAATGATAAAGATTTTTGCACTATTCATTGGGATGAAATTGGAAAAGTCACGCATATAAATGATATCAATGATACACATATCCTAGATATTACAGAAAGAATAATGTTTGACGGAAGTGAACTGACAGTCTTAGTGGATCCAGGTAACGGTTCAAGCTGTGAAATTGTTCCAAAACTCTTAAGCGAATACAGTGTTAACATAATGACCATCAATGCTCAAATGGATGGTAAATTCCCTGGTCGCCATAGCGAACCTAGTAAAGAGAATTTAGAACAAATTGCAAAATATTTAACAATTTCAAATAAAGAAGATATAGGTATAGCTCTTGATGGAGATGCTGATAGAGTAATATTTCTTGATGAGAATGGGACAATCGTGGATCCAATTCGACTTTTAACCCTCATGGCAAAATACTATTTAGAAAATAATAAGAAATCATTGAAAAAAGAAAATCGAAAAATAGTAACACCGATAAATTCATCAAGTATTGTTGAAGATGTATTAAATCCTCTTGGTTGCGAAGTGATTAGATGTGAGGTAGGAGATATAAAAGTCGCCCTTAAATTAAAGGAAAATGGAGGATTTTTAGGAGGTGAAAACTCAGGGACATATATTTGGCCTGAATTTCACTGTGGTCCTGACTCAATAGTTACCATCGCAAAAGTTTTACAGATGATGGTTAAAGAAGATAAAGCTTTGAGAGTGCTTTTAGACGAAATACCTAACTATCCATTTTATCGTCAAAATTTCCGATTAAAGAAGGATATTCCCTTTACAAACGATATGAATCAAAAAATATTGGATAAAATAAAGGAAACTTTTAAGTCATTGGGAATAAAAATCGATAATATAAATAAGTTGGATGGATTTAGATTTGATTATGAAGGAGGTTGGATTTTAATAAGACGATCAGGAACGAGTCCTTATTTAAGAATTTCTGGTGAATCCATAGAATCAATGCAAAAATCTGTAGAGATGAATAAAATCGTAGAAGAGAAAATGAGAGAATTAAATTTAATATAATTTTATTTTGTCAAGCAATCTAATTCTTTGCTAATCTTGGTAGATAAGTTTCTTCACATAATTTAATAAGAGAATTTTTGTATTCAATCATATTTTTTGCCCAATCTGGATCACTGAGGTATCTCTTATCAATATCATCAGCTCTCTCCCATAAATAAAAAGGTGCTTTTTCAAAACGAACTTTTTTCTTAAATTCCTTATACCAAATTTCTGGTAACTTGTTTTCTATTTCAACTTCTAACATTTTTGCTAGAAATAATGACCAAGCTCGAGGAACCACACTCATTAAATAACCTCCTCCTCCAAATGCCAACCATTTATTTTGGCAATATTCTCTTGCACTTGTTTTTAAAGACTGGGCAATATCCCTATAAATTGAAACTGATAGTCCTAATTGGGTGAGAGGATCCCTATGGTTGGTATCTACGCCTAATTGAGTCAATAATATATCAGGTTTATATGTTTCTAAAATCTTTGGAGCTGTTTTTCTTAATAAATCTATAAAAAGCTTATCATTAAAATAGCGTTTTAATGGAAAATTAATTGAAAATCCCTTTCCCTTTCCTTCTCCAATTTCATTGATAGAACCTGTACCTGGAAACAAGTGCTTACCATCTTCATGATACGATATTGTTAAAACATTGGGATCATCATAAAATAACCATTGAACTCCATCTCCATGATGGCAATCGATATCTATATAAGCGATTTTTATATCTTTTTTTAAGGTTTTCAAATGAGCAATGGCAACAGCAATATCATTAAATATACAAAATCCCGAAGCCCTGCTTTTTTGCGCGTGATGTAGTCCTCCTGCAGGATTAAAAGTTACTTTAAAAACATCATCCGACCAAACTTTCTCTGCGGCCATCAAACTTGCACCACATATTAATGCAGATGCTTCATACATTCCTTCAAATACAGGATTATCTCCAGGACCTAATCCAAAACTATATGATATTACTGAATTATCTCGCGGATTAGAGCTTAATTTTCTAATTACATCAATATATTCAGGAGAATGAACTCGTGCTAATTCGTCTCTTGTACAATATCTTGGCTTTATTATTTCTAACAAGCTATTATTAAGTAAGCCCAATTCTTTAAATAAGCTAAAAGTAAGTTCGAGCCGTAATGGTCTTAATGGATGCGTATCTCCAAAATTATATTGATAATATTCTTCAGTAAAATAAAGACCTACCTTATAGTTTACCATCTCTAATTAAACCAATATAGCATGCCCTTTTAAAGTATCCTTTTTTAAAAAATAACTCCAATAATAGGTCTATTTCTTCTGTTAGGGGAATAAAGTAATATTATTCTTTATTGTTTCCTTCTTCTATTTTTTAGTCATTTTTTTTCAAAAAAAAGTTCAAAAAATAATTCCTTTTCTCCAGCTGCAGGTGGAGTAACTTTGATATTACCAAATTTTTTAAAAATATGAATAGTATCCTTATTTTCTATATGAATGTTTCCAAAAAAACCTTTAACACCTTTCTCTTTAGCAATGATAATGAGATGGTTTAAAAGATAAGAACCTAAACCTCTCCCTCGCCAATCCTTTTTTATGATAAAACTAAATTCTGCCATATTAATTTTTTTATTGAGATGATAAGTTGCATCTCCAACCATTTCTTGATCGGCAAAATCACCAACAAAAGCTCCAATTGAAAAGGTATTTTCATAATCAATATTCACTTCATTTTGAGTTTTAGAATGGAGAAAATCTTTTTTCACTAAAAAAAAACGTAAGTACCTGTCTCTTTCATTTAAAGAATAATAAAGATCTTTTAATGATGTCTCATCTGTAGTCCTTAAAGGACGCACGTATATCTTTTCATTCTGTTTTGTCTTAAATATCGTCTCATATCGTCGAGGGTATACACATATATTCCCTTCTTCATCACATGCTAATATTTGATCGGAATAAATATAGTTCAGTTTCTTAGCTTCATCTAGAAGTTCTTGCCTAAACTTCGGATGAGCCACGCAAATGAGTTCTAAAACCCGATCTCTTATGGTTTTACCATGTAAATAAGCAACACCCCATTCAGTAACAACGTAATGAACATCCGCTCTTGGAAAAATTACCCCTGCGCCCTTATCTAATTGAGGCACAATTTTCGATTTCTTTCCATTTAAACTTGTAGAAGGCATGACTATGATTGGTTTTCCACCTTTAGAAAGAGCAGCACCTCGCATAAAATCAACTGCATCACCAATACCAGAATAAAAATTATATCCTTTCGTTGATGCATTCACTTGACCTGTTAAATCGATCTGAAATGCTTGACTTATTGATACCATCTTCTTATTTTTGCTTATAATATAAGGATTACAGACATAATCTGTCGGATAAAACTCGATATAAGGATTGTTATTGATAAAATCAAATAATTTTTTTGATCCCAACGCGAAGCTAGTCACGATCTTTTCTGGATGATAATTTTTTTTCCTACACGTAAGCACACCATTTTCTATTAAAGGTATTATATTATCTGTTATAAAATGACTATGCATTCCAAGATCTTTTTTATCCATCAAATATTTCAAACAAACATTGGGAATCGTTCCCATTCCTATGCTAATTGCTGATTTATTTTCAATTAAATTAGCTACATTCTCAGCAATTCTTTCAGATATGTCGCGTTCCTTAAATTGAAATTCTAATAAGGGAGTATCATTGTATATAAAAAAATCGATCTCTTTCATGTGAATCATACTATTTCCCGAGGTACTTGGCATCTGTGGATTAATCTCCGCTATTGTTAAATATGCAGATTGAGCTATTGGTTTTGAAGAATCTACATTTATTCCTAAGGAGCAAAATCCAAATCGGTCAGGAGGTGTAACTTGAATTAATGCTACATCAACATATTTTCTTCCTGAAAGAAATAGTGAAGGAATTTCACTTGCATAAATTGGGGTATAATCAGATTGTCCCTTATTAATCTCTTCTCGAAGTTCTGCACTTCCTATGAAAAACGCGTTATGCCTAAATTGATCTTCTGCTTTATCTTTAAAATATTTCTCAGGCCATATTGTTAGAAAATGGATAATTTCAGTATCAAGCAACATCTCTGATTGTCTTATTAATTCCGAGGTGAGAGCTTGGGGTTCAGAACACCCCGTTCCAATGAAAACTCGATTTCCGGGAATAATCTTACTTATTGCTTCTTCTTTTGTAATTTCCTTATCTGCCCATTTTAATCTCCAATCATCTATCAATCCATTTTTATCCATATTTTATCCCAGCTTCTATACATAAAAAAAATTATATTAGTTATTGTTTCATTTCTTTAAAAAAATAACTATTAATTTTAGAATTTAATATTATTTTTCCTTTTTATTTCTTAATCTAATAAAATGGATTAATGAATTTGTTCATCTTAATTAATGATTTATAATAAAAAACCTTATAATTTTTTCAATATTACAAATTACAATCAAAGTCAATGAAATGTAAAAATACCGTAAATACAAATAATACGAAAAAAGTGGAAGAAATGTCTGAAGAAAAGAAAATGGAGTCAATCCTTAAAGAAGGACGTAAATTTGACCCAGTCGAGTTAAATCCAGAATATGCAAAAACTGGAATGTCTTTTGAAGAATACAAAAAGTTATGGCAAGCATCAATTGAAGATATGGAAGCATTCTGGGGAGAACAAGCAAAATCTATTGATTGGCTTAAACCATATGATAAAGTATGGGAAAAAACCGATCTCTTCCCTGGAAAATGGTTTGTTGGTGGAAAAACAAATGTTGCCTATAACTGTATTGATAGGCATATTAAAAATGGAAAAGGCAATGATGTTGCAATAATTTGGGAAGCTGATGAACCAGGAAATGTGAGAAAGTTTACTTTTAATGAACTTCAAAAAGAAGTCAGCAAGTGCGCAAATGGAATGAAAAAATTGGGCCTAAAAAAAGAGGATAGAGTTACAATCTGGCTTCCAATGATTCCTTCCTTAGCAATCGTAATGCTAGCTTGTGCTCGCATTGGTGTTATCCATTCAATAGTTTTTGGTGGCTTTTCTAAAGAGGCTGTTAAAGATAGAATTGAAGATTCAAATTCACGCCTTCTATTCACGTGTGATGAAACATTACGTGCGGGAAAAATTTATCCTAAAATGTCAGATGTTGTTCAAATCATAGATGATTGTCCAACAATTGAGCATGTAATAGTAGTGAAACATACTGGAAACGATGTCCCTCATACTGATAAAGATATATGGTATGATGATTTTGTTTCAGGTGTTTCTGATGATTGTCCATGTGAAGAAATGGATTCTGAAGATACACTCTTTATCCTTTATACAAGTGGAACAACTGGTAAACCTAAAGGAGTAAAACACACGACTGCAGGATATATATTATATACATCTTTCACACATAGGTATGTATTTAATTATAAACCTGGGGATGTTTGGTATTGTACCGCAGATATTGGTTGGATTACAGGACATAGTTATATCATATACGGTCCATTAGCTAATGGAGCAACAACATTAATGTTCGAAAGCGTTCCAACTTATCCAGATGTTGATCGTTTCTGGGATATTTGCGAAAAACATAAAGTCACGCAATTTTATACTGCCCCAACTGCAATTCGTGCATTAATGAGAAATGGAGATGATCCTGTTAAAAAACATAATCTTAGTTCATTAAGAGTTTTAGGAACTGTGGGTGAACCAATTAATCCTGAAGCATGGATTTGGTACCACAATGTAGTTGGAAAGGGTAAATGTCCTATCGTTGATACATATTGGCAAACTGAAACTGGTGGTTTTATCATGACCCCTATCGCAACAGCAACACCTACTAAACCAGGTTCTTGCTGTTTACCAGCCTTAGGTATCAAACCAGTCATCTTCGACATGGAAGGTGAGGAGATAACTGAAGCAAATGAAGGAGGTTACTTCTGCATGGCTCAACCATGGCCAGGAATGTTAAGAGATGTATGGGGTGATACTGAAAGATTCAAATCAACTTATTTATCCAGATATCCAGGTTATTACTATACCGGTGATGGTTGTAGGAGAGATGAGGATGGATATTATTGGATTTTAGGAAGATTGGATGATGTCATTAAAGTATCTGGTCATAGAATTGGAACAATGGAAGTAGAATCAGCAATCGTTAGTCATCCAAAAGTCGCTGAAGCAGCTGTTGCACCATTCCCTCATGAAATTAAAGGACAAGCAATTTGGGCTTATGTAACTTTAATGGGAGGTGTTGAAAAAACCGATGATTTAGCAAAAGAAATCAAGATGCATGTCAGGACTGAAATAGGACCTGTTTTCCAACCTGATGTCGTTCAATTTGCTGATGCCTTGCCAAAGACCAGAAGTGGAAAGATCATGCGAAGAATCTTGAAAGCTATTGCGTCGGGTGAAGACGTAGGAAATACGACCACTTTAGCTGATCCATCCGTAGTTGATGACCTCCTAGAAGCAAGAAAGCACATTAAGATTTAAATTTTTTAACTTTATTTTTGTTTTTTTTATTAATATTTTTATTTATAACATTTTTAATGATTCATTATCATTCTACTTTAATTAATAATGATACATATTTAGTGATTAATCATTTTTAATCTTGAAGACATACTGGAATGGGTAACAAATTAATAATGAAAAAAATTGTTAACATGATTTTATTTCATTGTGCTAAAGGAGCAACTGGATGTGAGAAATGTAAAGCACTAGCTGCACAAGGAGAAAAATATTGTTTAATAAATCTTGAACCTAGAGGTGGAATTATTTCTCGACCGATGGTAAATCTAAATAATAAAGGTGAAGATATCTGGTATGAATATGACATAATTAATATCTTTGAAAATGAAAAGGAAGCACGCGATTATTCTAAAAAAAATGATATTGAAATAATAAAAAGATAGAAATTTCACATAAAGTAAGTCAATACATAATATTTAACTTGTAAACGAAAAAACCACAATTTAGTTATTAAATTAAACAGATAAATATATCAACTTAGATTTTATTTGATTCTTTGGAACCATTTAGTATGACAATTCCAAAAAATATTTTATTTAAACTTAAATGGGGATTAAAAGGACTCATAATTATATAAATGGAATCGATATTAATCTAGACTGTGGTTCAAATTGCTGTGAAGAACCACATATAGTCAATATTAAAGGAGAAAAAACATGTACTAATTGTGGTGTAATTTCTGGTTTAGACATAGTTGGTATTGAAAGACGAGCATATTCTGAGGAAGAGGTTAACGAAAGAAGGCATCATGAACCAACTTGGAGAGTTTTTGGTCCTAGAACCATAATTCCTATAAATAAGAAAGATTTTAAAAACGAATCAATTAATTCAAAAAATTCAACATTATTTTCCCGGTTATCAAAGATTCAAAATTCTGTTATCAATAGTCTTGAAAGGAACTATTGGGAAGCCCTTCCTAAGTTAAAAATGCTTTCTTTAAAACTAAATTTACCACCTCATATTAAAGAACTTGCTTGGAGGATATACACAATCGCTGCTCAAAAAAAGCTTACGATAGGGAGGTCTATAGATGGATTTATTGTTGCTTCTATATATGCAGCAATAAGAATTCATGAATTTCCCAAAATTCTTCAAGAAGTATGTGAAGCTTTAATGACAAAAAGACATGGAGTTATCATTTCCTTAAGCTTAATTATAAAAAAAGTTTTACCAGAATTAGGATTAAAATATAAACCAATTACAGCTGAAACACTTATATGTCGTTTTTCTAATGAAATGGGGTTACCAATGAATATACAGAAAGAAGCAAGGGATATTCTTGAAATAGCAACAATAAATGGATTAGAAAGAAGCGGTAAGAATCCAAAAGGTTTAGCTGCTTCTGCGATCTATACTGCTATAAAGCGTAACAATTTAAAATTTTCGCAGAAATATATTTCTGATATAGCAAATATTACAGAAGTCACTTTAAGGAGTCGAACCAAACAGATAGAAAATCGTTTAAAAACTGATAACACAAATTCAAGTAAATATTGATTTTACCAATTATAAATAGCAGTAATAAGATGGTTATAACTTATAATTAATAAAAATAAGAAGATCATATTCTTATTAAATTACTAAGAATTTAGATTTAGATGATAAATTTTATAATTGTCTATTAAAAAATGACCAATATTAAAAGATGGGAAGATTCAGAACATTGGGTAGAGATAGATTTGGATCAATGCACTGGCATGGCAGTATGTGTTGAAATATGTCCTGCAGAAGTTTATGATCTCGTAGATGGAAAGGTAATAGCTGAAAATATCGGAGAATGTACCGATTGCATGGCATGTCTTGACGCATGCCCCACAGATGCTATTTTAAAACATTCAGCATGGTAAAAATAATTAAATAAAAAAAAGTTTTAATATATTTATTTTTTCATTGTGTTTGTAAAAACCATCTCATTGCTAATGACTTGCCACGTTCTCCAACCATTATTTACCTTTTTTTTTAATTCCTCAATAAAAGCAGTGTAGCCTATTTCGCGACATTTTTTTAAGTTATTAACCGTGTCTCTATCATATCGAGAACATAGTAATTGAGTCATCGTTCCTTTATCTGCCATTGGCATTGTATTTGGAGTCACCTGTGGACAAGGAGTTTCAGAATCCACATCGTATTCATTACATTCAGCACAGGTCCAAAAATCCTTGGATTTGACACACTGAGCAATACCACAGAATTGTGACATGGGGCTTCCAATAAAACATCCAGGGCATTTTCCTTGATCTGATTTTATCACATTGTCTATAACCTTTAAAGTAGTCTCAACATCGTTAGGATTTAAACGTATTACCATTGCTGTATCTAATAGATTACTACCTTCCCAAATGGCTTTAAGCTTTTTTGCAGCTTCAATACCTTCTCCTACATGACTATCACATCCAAGACAAGCGATTCCGCAAGGCGAGAGAACTCCTCTATCTTCTTCTTTTACATCTTCTAATTTTAGATTCATTAGATTTCACTATTTTATAGTAGTTTATATTTATTAATTGTATGTAATGTTTTATCATATAAGTCGTTAGCAATTTTGTGATTTATTTAATGCTATTTTTTTTGAAGATACTACTTTCAAACATCTATACTTTTCTAATTTTTTTTATTAATTTTATATTTCAAAAAATTGTAAAATCGGACTCCCTTTCTTATAAATAACAATCTTAATTTTCTTTATATAATTAACAAATCGTTAATTCAAAAGGGAAGAAGAATGGAGAATAAAACTTTAATTGCATACAAAACAAAAAATGGAGTTACTCGAGAAAATGCCCAAATTATCGGTGATGTGTTAAAAACGAATCATGGGCTTGATGTAGATATAATAAACTTGAAAAATAACTCCAATATAGATATTAGTGAATATCATAACGTTCTTGTTGGGTATGGCGTGATGGCTCAGAGAGCGTATGGAAAATCAATGAAATTTTTAAAAAATAATGATTTTTCAAATAAAAATTTAGCCGTATTTTTCTCCTCTTTAGAAGCGGGAGGAGTAAAAAGTCATGATGAAGCAATTGAGAAGTACGTTAAAAAAAAAATCCTAAATAAATTTCACCTAGATCTAATAGCATATGAAGGTTTTGGTGGAAGGGGGCTTAAACAGGATTTAACAAACCCCGATAAAGTAAGAGAATGGGCAGATCAATTAGGAATTAAGCTAAAAAATTCTTAAATCCTTTATTTTTTCTTAATATTATATATAAAAACGTTCATTTATTTTATAATTAATATAATTTTTTTTCTATACAACTAAATGCATTAATAATATATTAAAATTTAATATATAGTTAATAATGTTAAAGATTTACCAAGTTTTGAAGATTTAATTAAAAGAGTTAACATTTAGAAATTAAATAAGATTTTTATCTAAAAATTCTTCTTAAATCCGAAAAAATTAAATATTTGATCTTTTATTATAATTATAGATTTAAAAATGTTTTGACATCTTCCTATCTCAAATTTTTCATTAGATTGATTTTAATTTTAATTTTTAACCTCTGATAGTGAAGAAAATATAAAATTAATACCTTATATAAGAAATAGATACTTGGATTTCGAAGTTTTCCTCACTGAGGTAAAAATTAAATAATCTTTTAATGAATAATAAGAAAAAATAGGTATTTAATATTGATTAATTTAATATAAAAAAAGATGATAAATTGGGAAATTCGGAATATTTCATAAAAAGAGTATATGAACTCATTGGAGAATTAAAAATTCCTTTAATTGATGAAATAATATATGATGATGTAAAAATAAAATCACCAGCTATGGAAATCAAACTTAACTTTGAACAAGATGAAGCAATTATTCGTGGATTTTTAGGTTTAGCTGATTATTTTCACTCAATCGTGTTGAAAAAAAAGGATAGATTTTATATTCCCCAAGATGATATATTGTTCACATTAGAGAGTAATTAATTCATTTTTATTTAAGAATTTCTTCATAAAAAGAATATTGGAGGTGTTTAAATGAAATATAAGCGGAAAAATAGGAATTTAATAAAAAATAAAGAAGAAAAAAAGAAATTTATACAATTAAATGAAGAAAGTAAGGTGAAAATGAATAATCACATTAAAAATAAGAGAGATTTTGAAAATAATTTTTATGATCTTGAATATTTTAGAAATAATCCCACTCATAAGAATTTTTATGAGAGATATAAAGATATATCGTTAATGAAGAGTCCAAATATTCCTAAATTAGAGGATAACGAGAAACGAAAAGAAATTTTTATAGAAATCTCTGAAAGTCTTAATTCAATTAAAAATGAATACAAGAAAAAATCAAAAAATGAATGATTCGATCTATAGAACAATAATTTTTAAAAATTTTTAAATAAGAAAAAAAGGTGATAAATATTTCAAAATATTTTTGTAAGAAGTGTAAAAGATTCCACTATCATGGTAAAATCTATGAAGATCATTTAAAATATAATGATAAAGAAAAAAATAAAAAAAATATCTCAAAAAATCTGAATTTAAAATCGAGGAAAGAGAATAAAATCCAAAATAAAAAAGTAATGGACTTCAATTATGATGACCTTAGACCCATAGCAAAAAGGCAAATCGATAAACTATTCAATAAAATGAGAACTACACACAATAATGACTTATACGTTTTTCAAATAAATAAATTAATTATACATGAACAAAATCGCGGAAAAAAAGGGTGAAAGCGTGAATAAATTATTAGAGAACCTTTGGCAAGAAAAAATAGAGATTATTACATCAGAAAACTTAAAAGAAATATCAAAAAAATTTTACTATAATTATGAGACCATTATTAATTACTTGATTAAAAAAGAACAAATACTGAAAATTTTCGATAATATATACTATGTGAAAAGCCCTAATGAAGTTCGTTCAAGAGATTTTAAATTAAAATATAATCCACTCGAATTACTTTCAAAAGGTCTTGAATTTAAAAATAATACTAAGTGGTATTTTGGTTTACATACTGCTTTAAGGCACCACGGTATTTCAATTACCGAAAATAAAGACGATTATCTGCTAAGTGAAAATTCTCTATTTAAAACGAAAAAAATAAATTTATTGGGAAAAAATATTACTTCTCTTATTTTTAAGTCAAATTTATTTCAATTTGGTATAATAAAAAATGATATTCGATATTCTGACCTTGAAAAGACGTTTCTCGATTTTATTTATTTATGGAAGTATAAGAACATCCCTAATCATAAAATTATTTCAAAATTAGAAAAGTACCACAATATACTTTCTCAAGAAATAATCAATGAATATGCTATCTATTATCCAAGTAACGTCATAAAATTAATTGAAGAATTCTTTAATGTTAATAATAAAGTAAAAAAAAGATATTAAAATTATTTAAGCTTTCTGGATTACATCCATATCCTTTTTATATGCTTCAGGAATGCCACCAGCAATGAGATGGTTGACATAAGCTTTTAAACTTTTTAAAAAAAAATCTCCCGCGATTTTCAGAACAGCAGTTTGGGATTCATCCTCGAAAGTCGCCCAGAGTGTTACTTCAGACCCAATACCTTTTGGTTCTACAATATAACCTATGGATTCCATTGGACTTCCTTCTTGGTCAGATGTTATGCTCTTATTTGGTACTCTTTCAGTAACTATATTTGTAACATCCCCTACATTCGTTTTTAAAAAGTATTTATCATCTCCAAGGTCAGTTATCTCATTTACAACGATATTCCATCGAGGTAATGTCATTAAATCCGCTAAAATTTCATACACTTTTTCTATGGACATGTCTAAATCTTTTTTTAAATCAATCCTTGCCACATCAGTCAACTCTTTGTAAATTCTTTAAAACCGAATTAATAATGTAATTAATATAAAACAATTTATAAATTCAATTACAACTAATGTCGTAGGAAGAAGATAAACTAAATGAGAAAATTTACATTAAATGTGCTTTTTCAATATGGATCAATTTCACAACGACGATATTATTTAAAATTTGTTTGAAAATCCTTTTGCGGAAGTTAATATTCTAAAGAATATTATCCCAATTTAAGGATTTTTCAACAAGATCATAAATTGTTTGAATTTCATCTGATTGAAGTCCTGGTTTTATTCGATCTATGTTTCTCATAGTAGTATATGTATCTGAAGGGCTAAGTATAATTGGCACGCCTTTTTCGGTTGCTGCGGTAATGATACTCGTATCAGGTTGCATAAATCCTGTTAGAATGAGAACAGATACATCTTCATTTAACGCAGCTAGAATCAAATCCGACCTATCTCCTCCTGTGATGAATGCAAATTTCTTTACTTGTCTTAAATATTTTAATGCTGCTTGGGTATTCATCGCGCCTATAATGTAGGTTTCTACACGATTATTTAATCCATGAGTGGCAGCTTCATTGAGCAATTCTCCTCCTATACTTGCTAAGACTTCCAAAACTCTTGGTGAAAATAATTCATAACTTTTTTCAACAATTCCTATTACGGGAATTCCATATCGTTTTATATTATTTTCTTCTAATTCTTCTATTCTTGCGATATATTCATGATCAATGACATTAAATATTACACCCTTTATCTTAATTTGTCTAAAATCGAAGTATTTCTTCGTAAAGAATAAATTATCAATACATTTGTCCGAGGATTCACAATTTACTATAATCAATTCATCAATACCTAGCATCTGAGCAATTGAGATATCATCAATACCCACCCTGATGAATTTTTTTATACTAGGGGCCCCCTCGATGACTATATAATCTACTCCTTTAGAAATTTCTTCATAAGCAGCTTTAATTTTATTCAAATAATCCTCTTTAATATCTGCATCAACTAGATCAATATAATAAGAATCTGGAATTGAAACGGGAGAGGTGATCTCATAAGGTAAGACTTCTTTGATCACTGAATTTTGAATGAATCCGACATCTAAATCTGCTTTATTTGAAAAAGCTGCTTTAGGTATCCCAATTGGTTTGAAGTAGGCGACTTTCTTTCCTTGTTTTTGAAGATATTGAATTATACCAATACTAAGGAGCGTCTTTCCAACTCGCTCTTCCAGTGAACATAAATATAAATTTTTAACCATCTTTTTTTCCTCTTTTTTTTTCACAATATTTTTTGTATTCTTAATTTTATATACTTTCTCGTTTTATTGGGTAATTGTAATTTTAATATCAACAGCAGTATACCCTTTCACAAAAGATAGAAGTGGATTAATATCTAATTCAACTATCTCAGGAAAATCATTAACTAATTGTGAAAGTCTTAGTAAAACATCTAATACTACTTCAATATCGGAAGGACTTTCGCCCCTCACACCTTGTAATAAGCTATAAATTTTAGTATTTTCTATTTGTCTCTTCGCATCTTCTCTTGTATATTTATAAGATAAAGCAAATGACACGTCTTTCATGAAATTAGCATAAATTCCTCCAGTGCCAAACATTATTAATGGCCCAAATCCAGGATCCATTGACATTCCTATTATTAATTCAGTTACTTTTGGTTCTTTTTTAAAATCAATCATTTCTTGAACCTCAACACCATAAATCATAGCATTTTGAGGTCCAAATTTTTTTGAATTCTCAACAATTTGAATGTAAGCTTCGAATGCTTGTTGCGGTGTTTCGATATTTAATGCAATGCCTCCAACATCTGTTTTATGAATGATCTGTGGACTGACAATTTTCATAACTGCTTTTCCAATCTCTCCTTGCAATTCCATTGCTTCTTTTGGCGTTCGAGCTAATCTAGATTTGGGAGATTGAATTCCATAGCAGTAAAAGACTTCACTCGTTTCATAACTTAAAAGAACTTTTCGCCCATCTTCTCTAGCACTATTAAATATTTCTCTAACTCTTTTCTTATTTACCTCATGATTTGGGATACTGAGTTCAGATAAAGGAGTGCTTTTCAAATAATTACCGTGTTTTATTAAAGTCTTGAGAGCATGTGCTGCCCTGTCGGGAAAATGATAACATGGAATATGATTTTGTTTCAAATAAGTTCTACCTTCAGCAATAGATTTTTCCCCAATAAAAGAGCATACGATTGGTTTATTGCATTTTTTTAAATGTTTAGAATATATTTCATATATTAATTTTGCTACTTCAGTCGGTTTCGTTTGAGCTTGAGGTGTAACTATTATTAAAGCACCCTGCGTGGTGATTTCTTTTTGGTTATTACTTGAATTATTAATACCAAATACTGTTTTTAATGTAAATTCATATCGATCGGGACTAGCATCTCCAACAATATCTATTGGATTAAAAATTGCCGCTTCTAATGGCAACTTTTCTCGTAGAGCATGAAGAATAGGTTCTGAAAATGAAGCAAAATTAAGTTTTTCTCTTTCAAATGCGTCAGTAGCTACAATTCCTGGACCACCTGCATTTGTAATGATTGCAAATGAATTTTCCTTAGGAATCGGTTGATATAGAAAAATTTCACCATAATCAAAAAGATCCTCTATAGTTTGTGCTCTTATGACACCACATTTCTCAAAAGCTAGATTATAAGCGATATCTGCTCCTGCGAGAGCACCAGTATGGCTAGAAGCAGCTCTTGCACCTGCTTCACTTACTCCTGATTTTAATATCACAACAGGCTTTTTTCGAGTAGCAATAGGGAGAACTTCCAAGAATCTTTCTCCATCTTTGATACTTTCTAAATAGCAAATTATAACCTTAGTGTCTTTATCATCTGCCAAATATTCTATAAAATCTACGGCACTCAAATCAGCTTTATTCCCCAAACTTATATTACATGAAAATCCAAACGCCTGTGTCATAGAATAATCCATCATCCCCGTAAGCATTGCACCAGATTGAGAAATCATTGCTATATTCCCTTTTTTTGGTGTTTCTGCAGCAAAAGATCCATTATAATTCAAGCCGATAAATCCAAGACAATTCGGTCCAAGCATTCTCATGTTATAAGTTTTTGCAATTTCAATCAATTTTTCTTCTCTTTCTTTACCTTCTCCACCTATTTCTTTAAAACCTGCGGTGATAATAATTAATCCTTTAATTTTTTTTTCTCCGCATTCAATAGCTGCCGTAAGGACGAATTTACTTGGGATTACGAATATTGCGAGATCAATCTCATCATTCACGTCTAAAACACTTTTATATACAACATGCCCTAATATTTTATCTGCGTGAGGATTAATTGGAAAAATTTTACCTTGATATCCAGATTTAATTATATTGTTTAGCACGGTATTTCCGACTTTACCAGGAGTTTCACTTGCTCCGATAATAGCAATGGATTTTGGATTAAAAAAGAATGAAATATCCTTATCCTTTTTATTAGACATGAACGATTCTATATCAAAATTATTTTATTATTGATATTAGTTATATTTCTTGATTATTTTTTAAGTTTTCATTATAAATTATAAATTAATTGCTTCCTTTCAAAAAAAAAATAATTGATTAGATTGACTTTTTCATAAAATTTATATATTAAAATTGCAGAAATAACAATTCTGAAACATTTTATATTTTGTTATATTATTACATGTATATAAATTTACTAAATTGGAAAAAATAAAATGTCAGAAAAATTAAAAAGTATAAATGATAAATTAAATCCTATAAGAAACAGATGGATTGTTGTTATAGGGGCAATTTTAGTCCAATTAGCGCTCGGGACGATTTATAGTTGGAGTACAATAACATTATTTGCTACACCTTACTTGAAATTTTTCGATGCGATGGTGACAAAAGAAGCTACAACGTTTATTTTTGCATTTGGTTTGGTTTCATTTGCAGTTACAATGATCTTTGCAGGCAAATTACAGCAAAAATATGGTCCTAAATTAATTGCAATTATCGGAGGTATCCTTCTAGCAATTGGAGTAATTGCTTCAGCAGCAATGACCACCTTTATTGGAATGCTTATCACTTATGGTATTATTTTTGGCTGTGGTATAGGTTTTGCTTATGTTTGTCCAATTGCTTGTGCAAGTAAGTGGTTTCCAGATAAAAAAGGATTTATAAATGGAATTGCTGTAGCTGGTTTTGGAATGGGTAGTTTTATATTTAATTATCTTATCAAGTTTTTAGCGAATCCAACAAATATTGATGTTGATGTTGCTCCATTAGCCTTTCAACAAACTGTTCTTTTAAATGTTCCTATCATGTTTATAGTTATAGGAATTATCTATCTTGTGATGGTAGTTGTAGGGGCGTTGACTTTAATAAATCCTCCTGAAGGATGGAAGCCTGAAGGGTGGAATCCACCACCTGCATCTGTTGAAGATGGAATCTCTGGTTTAGATTTTACAAGAGGGCAAATGATTAAACTACCTCAATTCTGGATGCTATGGTTGGCATTTGTTTTTAGTGCAATCTGTGGTTTAATGACTATTGGAGCATATAGTTCTTTTGCAAAAGATTTACCTCCAGGTATAATAAATGCAGAATTCTTCCTTACTACAGTAGGAGCTCTTGCTGCAATGTTCAATGGAGCAGGAAGAATTGTATGGGGTGCTTTAGCAGATAAAATCAATTATAAAAGAACAATGATGGTCATGTTCTTGACTCAAGGAATATTAATATTAATTTTCTTTGCTACAGGATTAAATGAAATATTGTTTTTGATATTTGTTTGTTTACTATACTTCTGTTTTGGTGGTAATTTCTCATTATTCCCTTCAGCAACTGCCGATTTGTTTGGTAATAAGAATTTAGGTCCAAATTATGGAATAGTTTTCACGGCCTACGGTATAGCAGGATTTCTAGGTGCAACGTTAGTTCTTCTTTTTGCAGGTTTTGAAGTATATGGATATTTAATCTTGTTCATTATTATGGGATTAATGTCATTTGGAGCTATGGTTATAGCATATATTTTAAAACCACCAACAAAAGAAAGGTAAAAAATATCCTTCATCTATCTTTTTTTTTATTTTATTATTATTTTTCTTAATCCTTTTATAAGAGTCAGTCTTATTTATCTCTATGACTAAAGTTGAAATTGTTACCAATAGAGGGAGTATTAACCTCAATTTATTTGATGATGACTCTCCAATGACCGTAGCAAGTTTTCTTCATCTTATAAAAGAAAAATTTTACAATGGTTTGATTTTTCATCGTGTCATCGATAATTTCATGATACAAGGAGGGTGTCCGTTAGGAAAGGGATATGGTGGTCCAAAGGATAAGGGTATTACGGCATTTCCCTATAGCTCACAAAATATTAGCTATCCTTTTAAGGATGAATTTAGGAGTGGACGTACCTTTGACAGACCAGGACTCTTAGCAATGGCAAATTCAGGACCAAATACTAATGGCTCCCAATTTTTCATTACTCATGTGGTTACTGATTGGTTAAACAATAAACATACTATTTTTGGAGAAGTCATCAGCGATTCAGACCAAGCTGTTGTTAATAGCATCCAACAAGGAGATCAAATTATAGAAATTAAAATTTCTTAAATCTAAATTTACATTTTTTATATTTTTTTTTGTTTTATATTATTCACTTAATCATAGTATAATCCTAACATTTTTTAAAATGAATCTCCATTAATTTATCGTAGAAAATAAAAAAAGCAATCTTAAAGTTGAGATAATAATGGAACGAGACCTTAAAGGGTTGATAGACTCGATCGATGAAAAAGATAAAACGGAAGCAGTACTAGAAAGAAAAATCGAATCTTTACAAGAAGAAATTAATAGGTTAAAATTTACAATTCGAGAACAAAAGCTCTTAATTCAATCGTTAAAAGAGGATAAGAATGAAAGCGATGAGATCATCTTAGATGATGATATCCAACTTTTAAAAGAGATGATTTTCTCACAAAGACAAGAGATATTAAAAAAGGATGAGCAAATTCATAAATTAAAAGAAAATTTAGATGGAATAGGTAATATTGGAAGCATTCCAGGAAAATCAAATCAATACATGGAAGAAATAAATAATCTCAATGAAAAAATTAAAGTTTTAAATCAACAATTAGAAATATTTAAATCTAATGAAGAAAATGCTAAAAGACTCATACAAGAATTAACTGAACAAGAAGAATTATCTAAAAATGAACTAGAAGAATTACAAAAATACATTCAAAATCTAGATTCAGAGAAAAGTGATGATGTTGCTTTGAAAGAAAATGAGAATCGAAACAAAGAATATGAGGATTTGCAATCTGAAATTGCTGATTACCAATTACAAGTTATAGATTTACAGCAATCACTTCAAAGTCTTGAAAATGCTTCAAAACAAGAGAGAGAAAAATCAAATTATGAAATTTCTCAATTAAAATTAGAAAGTGAAAGATATCAAGAAGAAATTATTGAATTAAAGGATAAATTTCAAAATATTGAAAAATCCGAATTAAAAGAGGGATTAATAGAGAATATAGATGAGTATGTTGAATTAGAGAAACATTATGAGAATCAAATGGCCAGATTAGAATCAGAAAATAAAGCGTATGAAGCAGAACTTGAATCGTTAAGGACTCAAATTCGTAATATCCAAAGTTCAGAACAAAAAAACAAGAATGAACAACAAGAATTATATGATATAGATTCAACGGAAATAGTACAAGCTCTTAAAAACGAAAATGAGACTCTTAAAGAATCATTATTCCAATTAAAGAAAGAAAAAGTGGAATTGGATGATAAAATCCTGAAATTGGAAGAAAATTATATAGAAAACATGAAAATGTCGGATGATGATGAGGTTTCATCCATTATTAGAGAATTAAAAGCAGAAAATCAAGATTTAATAATAGAAAATCGAGAACTTAAAACAAAATTATCTATAAAATTAAGCGATGAAGCCGAATTAAAACAAATTATTGAAAAATTAAAGGTTAAAAATCATAAATTAAAGACTCAACTTGAAGTAGAAATTTTAGAAAAGGAATATGAAATCCCTAAGGAATCAGAGAGTCAATTATATAAAGATTTTTTAAATAACCTTGATCAAAAGAATATGCAATATGTGATAGATAATTTGATAAGAGATATAAAGGGAAATACAAGCTATGATGTGAAAAAAAGCTCATTAAGCTTATTAGCAACAATAAATGATGTTAAAGTTAAAAACCTCTTTTCAAAATTAATAATGGATAAAGATTGGCTCATTAGATATCATTTAATAAAAGCTATTGGGAAGACAAGGAATATAGAATATAAGGATCTTTTAATAAAACTTTCAAAAGATAGAGATGTCGATGTTCGTGAAGCTGCTATAGATGCTTTATCAAAATTATAAAACTTTTTGAAATAAAATGACCTTATTATACTATATTAATCAATTTTTTTTATCATTTTAAAAATTTAGGTGGATTCCACTTGACGAGAAAATTTACTCCTGGTAGATGGAACTACTCTCAAAAAAGTCAAAAGTGGGTTTATGTTACAATTAATAAAAATGGTAAAAGAAAATATAAATATCAAATAGAACCCCCTGAAGAGTTCGTGAGATTAAGTGAAGAATTGCGCAGATTAAACATAATACAAGCTCAAACTACAGATCCCGAGGAAAATATGAAATTATTCCATGAAATGAAGAAATTGGCTCAAAAAATGCAAGCCATGACAATGAATAATGAGTAAAAATTAATCTACATGAGATATCTAATCTTATTAATAAAAATATTAATCTTTGTCTTTACCCGTTTTGTTTATGATTAATTTATCAAATTCATGCAGGTTAAGAAATAAAACTTTTTTCCCGTTGAAATAAAGAACTCCTTGTTCTATATAATTACAATCAAGATTAATACAAAAATCTACAGCTTTAAATATAATACCCATCTTTCTAAGTCCTTTAAATTGAGATGTATCTATTTTGATTCTTTTACGATATAATATTCCTTTACATCTCGGGCAATTTTCATTGGTTTTTAAAGTTTCACATTCTCTAAAGGTATCAGAAAGATTTCGCATGTTCTAACCTCAAATCAAGAGTGCATTTTTTTTCTAAACACTTGCATTTTCAAAAATTAATAAAAATATTCTTGTTATCCACATATTATTTAATGCTATAACCATCATTCTTAATTTATTTATAAAATCTAATCTAAAAATTTAATATCATTTTATCAATTATTAATACAAAATGAAGATTGCTGTTTCTGGAAAGGGTGGTGTTGGTAAGACTTCTATAGCAGGTACTCTCGCTAGACTCTTTGCCAAGGATGGTTTTAAGGTATTAGCTATTGATAATGATTCTGCTATGAACTTGAGTTATAGTTTAGGAATTGATCCCGACATAAAGGAGAAAATAGTACCCATCTCAGAAATGACCGACTTAGTTAAAGAGAGAACTCAAGTAGAAGGAGCACCTTCTGGTGTATATAATATCACTCCCGAAGTTTCTGACATACCAGATAGATTTAAAGTTCAAGGTCCAGATGGATTAGAATTACTCGTATTAGGGGGGATTGAAGAACCTGCCACAGGGTGCCTTTGCCCCCAAAATGCTTTAATTCGAACCCTATTATATAATTTATTTGTTAAAAGAGATGAGGTAGTGGTTGTCGATTTTGAGGCGGGACTTGAACATTTAGGAAGAGGAACCGCAAAAGGAATTGATGTAATGTTAGTAATAACAGAACCATCGTTAAAATCCTTAGATTTATGCTCAAAAATTATAGATCTATCTAAAAAATTAGGAATCATTAACATATATTTAATAGCAAACAAGATAATTGAAGAATCTCAACTAGATATAATAAATAAAAAAATTAATGATTGGGAAATTCCACTTTTTCACTCAATTCCCTTTGATCCTGAGTTAGGAAAAGCAGATTTAAACGGTATTTCTCCATTAGATTTTGCTCCAAAATCAAAAGCCATGGAATCTATAAAGCTATTGTATTCAAAGTTAAAGAAACTAAAAAGAGAGATATTTGATATGTAAATTTATTCTTCCCTACTATATAACATCAGAAAGATCTAAGTTTTGATCTTCAGAAATATCTTTCCATTGATTTATTGCTTCTAATGCATCTTCTTCATTCATTTGTTCAATGGCATATCCCGCGTGAATGATGACATATTTTCCAATTTGAGGGTTTTGGATTAAAGCTATGATGACTTTTTGTTTAATCCCATCAAAATCAACTAAAGCTGTCTTTTCATCAAGATTTATTTCCAAAATTTTTCCAGGGATTGCTAAACACATCTAACTTCTATGAATAAAAGTGATTTATTATAACCTTGATAATATGTTTAAATAAATAAAATTAATGCTTATAAAATACGATATCAGAATGATTAATTTTTTATATATAAAAATGATTATATCAAAACATTATCACACTTATAAATAGTATCTCGTGAGTGATCTAGTCTGACATGTTTGATGAAGAATATTGGAACAAGATAGAAAGAGAAGAAAAGGCAAAATTTTTTCTTAAATTAGCCTATAAATTAAGAAAAGTGCCAAGGACGAGAAATTTGATATTCATATTACTATTTTCATTTGTAGCATTCATGTGGATGTATGTATTCGTGTTTATTGCAAATGATGATTTGTTAAAAGAGCTTGGAGCACCCCTTCTATTTGAATTTGAATTTGCATTTACTTATGATCAAGCAAACTTGATAATTTCTGCTTGGAATGCTCAAGGAATGCTCTCTTGGAATATTTTACTTAATATTTTAGATTTTCCGTTCATTTTTTCATATGTTTTAATCTTAATGTCCTTGTCTGTATTTGCCATGAGGCAATTGAAAGATAAATTTCTAAATATTGGTTTAAAATTAATTTATTTACCAATTTTAGCTGGATTATTAGATGTAATCCAAAATATTTTCATTCTAATCATGTTATTAAATGCTAATGCTTTAAACATAACGTTCCCATTAATTGTTTCTCTATTAGCAATAATAAAATATGCTTTAATGTTTGGAACTATAGGATTTTTAATCCTTGCTATAATCGTGAAAATATTATATTATTATCAAATCATTCAAGAGGGTAAGTGAACTACACACGGCTTAAAAGCCGTTGCTTCCTACGAGTGCACAATCGCTTCTAAAACGGATCGGTCTGTGTGTCGTAGAAAACCATTCCATTGTGTTAGGAATGATTCCTCGTTCACGGAGGGTTTATGCGAGAGGAAATCGAAAAACTGTTTGGTTTTTAAAAATCTTACCATAATATTAATTGCCGAGTTAAGATCCCGGTCAATATGATTTCCACAGTCGCAATTTATAATCCTTTCAAAGAGGGGTCTTTTTTCAAGCTTTCCACATTTACAGCAAGCGCGAGTGGTTTTTGACTCGTCAATTCTTATCACTCTCTTACCTATTTTTTCAGCCTTATAGGTCAAGAATTCGACAAATCGCGCCATATAGCCCGTGTTATGTACTGAATGGTTGAGTGTCTTGTGTGCTTTTGTTTTTAGTGAATTTCCCGTTCCCTTTTTCTTTTGAGCCATCTGTTTTACTTTTAAGTCTCCTATAATTATCGTATTTGCCTTAGTATTGCGTACAATCTGCCTTGAAAGCCAATGCTGGAAATCTTTTAGTTGATGAGCCTGTTTGGTGATCATATTCTTTAGTTTTGTATCATACCATTGCCATCTATTGCTATATTTCTTACAATGGTCGCGTTTCGACTGGACTTCTTCTATCTTCTTTTTCCAATACATGTCAGCTCGTCTATTGGTGAACTGTATTGATTTTCTTGATAAGTTTATTCCCACGATTTGATTGATTCCCAAATCAAAAGCTTGATATAAACCATTGTCTCGATATTCTGGCACCTCAATCTCATAAGTAATAGAAATAAACCATTTATTTCTTGAGAGAAACAGTTCTGTCTGCTTGATGGTTTCTTTTGGAATGAGATAGGATGGAAGTTTAAATTCAAGCACTATATTGGAGGGATGTCTATGTGAAAAAACAATTGAACTTTTATTTACCCTGAAGCCAGACTGGTTATAACAAAGTGTTGTAAAATACTTTTTTCCTCGAAATCTTGGTGGTCTTGCCTTTTTATCTCCTCTTTTCCAGAGGTTAAAAAAGGATTTATAGTTCGCATCGAGTTTTTTAAGAGTATTTTGGAGGACTTTCGAATATACCCACCGATATTCGGGATACTGCGTTTTCAATGTGGGTAAATTGCTTGATTGATCCACATATCTCAAATAATTTCGCTCTTTTTTTGGTTTAACTTTCTCTTGGTGCCAATTTTTTAACCGTTCCGCCAATGCAAAGTTATAAAGGAGTCGACATTTTTCTGATAAATCCCAAAGAACCTGTTTTTGCTCCTTATCAGGAGCGATCCTAATTTTTTGGGTGAGATACATTATTCCATTAATAAGGTTAGATTGGTCTAAAGCAATGAGTGTCTAAAGGATTAATGATTTCTTCTTGTATTCAATTTAGCTTTTTCCTAAAATGATATATATTCTTGAAAATATATTGATTAACTATCTCAAACCTACTTTAACTACTTCTTATATTTTAAAATACAGTATTAACAAAAAAAAAAATAAAAATAAATAAAACTCGATATTTAACCGAGTTTTGCTAATATATCATTTAATCGAACCCTATGGAATTTAAGGCCAATATCATCGCCACTAATTCCCATAGCTAGTGCTAATAATTCAGTTAAGTATAAAACAGGGATATTATATTCAGTTTCATACTTTTTAGAAAGATCTCGTTGTTGAGTATCGAATTGTTGGAAGCAAGCAGGGCAATTCGCCACGATCACGTCAGCACCAGCTTTTTTTATGCTATCCATTTTTTTCTTCAATACTTCAGCACCATGCTCTGGGTAGGCATTAGTTACAGCTGAACCGCAGCATAAGGCGAGTTCATCATAATCTACTACGGTAGCACCAGTAGCAGCAACAATTTCAGCCAAATTCTTGGGCCGCATAGGATCATCAGATTCCATCCATTCAACAGGTCTCATGTAATGACAACCTGGATGACAAGCAACTTTTAAACCACTTAATTGTTTAGTTATTGCTCCCTTTACACCATCAAGATTGTTTTTTATTACATCTACGAAGTGTTTTACATCAATTGAACCTTTAAATTCCTTACCAATTTTCGCTAATTCAGCATTAACTTTGGCTTTTTTATTAGAATCATGCTTTAATTGAGTACATACACCACGTAATGTATTTGCACATCCATTACATAAAGAGATAATATCTTTTCCTTCAGCTTCTGCTAAGCAGATATTTCTTGCTCCAATTGTTAACCATGCATCATTATCAAAACTTTTCATTCCTGTTGGATCAGGACAACATGAAAATGGAGCTTGAGATGTTTGGACTCCAATTTTATCTAGAACCTTTCGAGAAGCAGCTTCAATGAAAGGAATTCTATTTCCAATCGTACAACCTTCAAACATTTTAAATTCTGTCATTTTTTTTTACCTCGCATTATTTTAATTTCTTATCCGCTCCAATATTTTTCATTAATGTTTGTAATTCATTTATATCTGGAGCCGCAACAGCTGGTAATCCTAGCTGTTCTCGTCGCTTTTCAATCGCAGGTTGTGATGGAATTGCTTTCGAATTCTCATAAATCGCTTTTGCTTGTGAATAGATAAAATCAGGAGCATCTCCTTTAGCAGTGCTTACATTCTTTAAAAATGAAAAGATCTCTGTCAATTCAATATGCTGAGGACAGACCTCATCACAAGTATCACATACAGTACAACCCCATATGGCAAGCTTTTCAGCACTTAAGAGTAAGTCTTTATATCCTAATAAAGAACCTAAAATTATATGCCTTGGGTTATAACCAGTCGTACCATAAAAATCAATAGTAACAGCAGCTACTGGACAATTATCAGTACACCTGTTACATTGATAACAATACTTGATAGCTTCAGATCCTATGTGATAATCCATAATTTGTTTTCTAAATTCAAAATCTAATGACATTTTTTTCACTTTTTTTGAGTTTTTTCCTTTATTTTTTCAATCATTATTGTTGGTTTGAACCCTTGCAAGGGCAGTCATATCCAATCTATAATTTCTATTGGATATTTCATCCTAAACCAACATTCAACTTGCGAGAGTAAATCTCTTCACCCTTCTCATCAACTACGGTGATGTGAGCGGCGCATGATAGTCAGCAGTCAAAACAACGGACTATCATTTCCAAGACATTTACTACTCCTTCGGGTACATCACTCATTTTTTTAATTCACTTCTATATATTTAATTTTGATTTAGTTTATTTTATCCATGGATCTGGTAATTTCAGTCCATCCAACGCCTTGTCTTCAAAAACTTGTTTGGCAACGTGCATCAAGGATTTCTCGATGCCAGCAATGTTGTGATTCGTCGCAACCAAGAGGTTTGCCTTCTCGCAAATTCCTTGCGCATCAGACCAAATATTATACAACAATATTCCTCGTGGTGCTTCTGTCATGCCAACACCATTCCCAGCCCTTGGTTCGACATCCAAAGTCTTGCAATCAGGGTTTACGATGTCAGGATCCTTGAGCAATGTCGCGATCATTTCGATTGCTTCCACGGTCTCGATGATGCGAGCCCAGTGATAGGCAAACGTGTGATGCGGATTGTCTCCAATCTTAGCACGCATGTCCTTGAGGGCCTGATCGGCCAATGGTGTTGCCATCTTGTCAGCAGCATTGACCATTGCCAAACAGTTCGCACGATAAATTCCATCAGGGTAGCCCGCAGGCTTGTAGTACATGTGCGTGGCATAAGAATGCTCAGGAATGTGTTCACCTAACGCTTCCAAGTAGTTATGATAATCATAATCGATCTTCTTTCCATCGGGAGTCACGATCCTGATATCACCGTCGTAAATATCGTGAACACCATTCTTGGTCATGCCAAAATAATACGTTGGAACGACGCCGACATTCGCGATGACATCAAAATAATCATCAACCACTTTTAAGGCAATTTC
>JBHLME010000059.1:0-26158 GCA_048938445.1 Promethearchaeota archaeon
CTTAAATCTATTTGAAGAAAGAGAAAAAAAAAATATTCTTGATCCTTTTGTTGGTAATGGAACTATCCCCTTGTTTGGAATCATTCAAGACTTTCAAACATATGGTTCTGATATTGATAAAAAGAAAGTAATAAATACAACGCGAAATATTAACTGGTTATTAGAAGTTTTAGAAGAAGATGTTCCATTTTTATTAAATGAACGATTTATTACGGCAGATATAAAAAATCTATCAAATAAATTTAAGAAAGCGTTTTTTGATGGAATTTGTACTGAGCCATCTCTAGGTCCATTTTATAAGAATAAACCATATTATATTCAAGTTAAAGAATTAATAGAAAATGAGTTAGAACCCTTATACATTAATACATTTAGAGAAGCAAATGTTTTATTAAAAAAAGGATGTAGATTAGTACTAGTAGCTCCAGTATTTAGTACTATAGATGGAGGTGATTTACAAATTAATATAGAAAAAATTGGTAGAAATAATAATTTCATATTAGTTCCAATGTTAGATACCAATAGAATTATAAATAAATCCAATCAAAAACTTCAATTTCGAGAAAAGCACGTAAAATCATTATTGGATGCCAAGAAAGGACAAATTTTGAAGAGAAAAATATATGTATTTGAAAAAAAATAATAAAATAATGAAGAATTATAGAGATATTCTAAATAAAATCGAAAATTCCTTAGAAGGAAATGCACACTTGGATGATTTAGCAAAAAAAAATAATGATCCATTTAAAATACTAATATCAACAATATTATCAGCAAGAACTAGAGATGCTTGTACCATCGAAGCAACCGAAACATTATTTAATGAATATAATACTCCCGAATTAATTGCTAATGCTGATATAGAACATCTCGAAATCTTAATTAAAAAGTCGGGCTTCTATAAGGTCAAGGCTGCCCGTATAAAGGACGTATCTAAATTACTGTTAGAAAAATATGAAGGAAAAGTACCTCAAAATTTTGATGATCTTATAGAATTACCAGGTGTAGGAGCAAAAACAGCTAATTGTGTACTTGTTTATGCATTTAAAATTCCTGCAATTCCGGTTGATACCCATGTTCATCGCATACCAAATCGTTTAGGATGGATTCAAACAAAAGCACCAGAACAAACTGAAAAAAAATTAAAAGAAATGCTACCCGAAGATCAATGGATAAGAGTTAATAGAATTTTTGTAAAATTTGGGCAACAAACATGTTTACCTACTAATCCCAGATGTGATTCATGCCCTATATCGGAAACATGTCCTAAAATTTTTACAATAGAAAGAAAGAGGAAAAAAAACCTTAAAGTGCTCAAAGTTAAACTCGAATAAAATAATTAATGTCTTTTATCGAAATTAATGAGTTTCTTCTTCTACTACTTCCTCTACTACTTCTTCTTCCAGTTCTTCCTCCTCCTCAATAATACTTAATTTATCCTTACGCTTAATCAAAAAATAACTAAAACCAATTCCTCCTAATAAACCGAAAAAATGGGCAAATATATTAATAGCAGGTTCAAAACCAATTATAATAAAAAGAACAATATATATTAGAGCAAGAATTAATACAATTCTTTCATTGCTCCTTGCAGCTAAAACAAAGGCAGCTCCTATTAATCCAAATATCGCTCCGGAAGCACCTAAACTAATAGTATTAGGGGGATAAAGAACCAATGAAAAGAGATTTCCGATTAAACCAGAAATTAAATATATTAGAATAAATTCATATTTTTCAAAATTTTTTTCGATGAGTGAACCATATAGAAATAACATTATCATGTTAATAATTAAATGAAACATTGTTTGATGAATGAATAAACTAGTGATAATTCTCCAAATTTCAAACCTTTCTATAACACCGCTATTATCTAGAGCAAATAATCGTAATATCGAGTTTTTTTCATAAAGAGAGCCTGTATTTTGTGAAAAAAGATACATCATGATAAATGCAAAAATATTTAGAATTATCAATATTTGGGTTATTCTTGCATTTTTAATTCCTTCATCATCTAATGTTTTCATTAATTTTATTTATGATTTTAATGAAAATAAATGTATATTCTTTTACATTTTTGTTAAAAAAGTATAAGAAGATGAATTTATATTTATATTAGTAAAGTAACATGCGTTAATCTAAGAACCAATAAAAAATATGGAACTTGTCAAAAATGGAAAATAATTCAATGTTTGAAGCAAAAATACAATTGTTATTTAGTTTGATAGGAAATGGGTATTTAAAGGACAAGCGTTTATTTAAAGCGTTTCTTTATGAGAACATCGAAAATTTTATTCCAGAGGAATTTATATTTCATGCTGGTTTTTTTAATGATAGGCCTAGTCTTTTTTATCATCAGAATGTCGATAATTATAGAACAATAAGCGCACCTCACATGATAAGTATCATGCTTCAAGGGCTATTAATAAACGAACCAAATGAGGATTTGCTCATCCTAGGAGCCAAGAGTGGTTTTATAGCAGCTCTAGCACATAAATTAGCACCGGAGGGAACAATAACAATTATAGAAGCTAATTCTGAAATTGCACAGATTACTCTTGATAATCTAAAAAACCAACATTATGACAAAAGAATTAAAGTACTTGTTAGAAATCCCTTAGAAGGTGTTCCAGAGTTAAGTCCATGGAAAAAAATTTTAGTAACTGGTGCTATTGCACAAGAGAGAATTTATCCATTATTAAAACAGCTTGATCCAAATGAAGGAGTTCTCTTTGCACCTATTGGTGAAGAGATGATACAAACCTATACACAAATATTACGAATAAATGATGATTTCTTTGGAAAAAAACAATTGAATGTCCAATTTTCACCATTAATGACTCAAGTAGAATTAGATGAATTAGAATTAATTACCGATTTTGATGTGTACTCAGAAGATAAAGCCAATGAATCTAAAAAACCTGAAACATCACCTATTGAAATAAAATACACTTCAAGTATATTAGATGAAGTTGATTTAATACCTAAAACTCAGTTAAAAGCAACGGAATTATTTATAAAACCAATTGATATTACATCAATTTTTTTAAAATATATTGATAAATTATTAGAATCCGTCAAAAATGTAAATGATCCTAAGATTCAAACAAACAACATAGAAAATATTGAGACTTTAATTCAAATTTTTGAGAAATTTAAAGATAAAGTCAATATTAACATAAAAAAAATCAGAAGTTCATTTAACCAAATAAATTCACATTTCAAGAATAATAATGGTGAGAATTTGCATAAAATATTCAATTTAATTGATGAATTTCAAAAAATTATTAGAATTGAAATTGAAAAATTCAAAAATTGATTTTTTTAATAATCTCACTTTTTTTCAAATTATAGTTTTAGCACTCTAATTATTTCGCTCGTATTATCAAATTAAAGTTTTATATATTTGAACTTTGAAGAAACTCAAGATTTAATATAAAACAATAAAAAATATTAAAGAATTGATAAAAAAATATCAAAAAATTTTTAATTTTTCTATAATTATTAGATTATATAAATTGATATTACTCTAACACATGCCAGAATTAATTACATTTAGAAATTTTCACTATAAAGAAGCAAAAGAAAAAGGACCAGAAAGGCTAGCAGAATTAGTAGCGCCTCCTTATGATGTTATTTCAGAAAAAGAAAAAGAAGAACTAAAGAATAAAGATCCTAATAATATTTGTCATGTCATTCTTCCAGATTCTTACGAGCTTGCTGGAAAAAAATTAAATCAAATGATAGAAAATGGAATCCTAGTTCATGGTGAAAGGAGATGTTTATGTATTTACGGAATCGATTATAAGAGACCCGATACCGGAGAAAAAATAAGCCGTTATGGTTTTGTAGGGCTTTTAAAATTAGTTGACATCTTTCCGCCATCAATTCGTCAAGGAGTAATACCTCATGAAATGACTTTTAGAAAATATACTGAAGATAGATTTAATCTCATTAAACATACTGATTGCAATTTCTCTCCGATTTTCATGATTTATAATGGAAAAGGAGTAGCAGGAGAATTATTTAAGAAATATGTTAATACTGAACCATTTCTTCAAACTCGTGATCGAGATGGATTCCTTCATAAAATATGGGAAGTTTATGATGAAGAAGATATCAAGAAATACCAAGAAATTATAAAAAGTCATCCCGTTATTATAGCAGATGGCCATCATCGATTCCAGACTTGTTTATGGCATAGTAAAAATGAAGGATGCAAATACATCATGGCATTATTTATAGATTTTAATGATCCAGGTCTCATTATATATACATCACATCGGCAAATTCATAGATTATTTGCAAACAGTATTGAAGAGATTAAAAAGAAAGTATTAAACCATTTTGAAACAAGAGATATTGAAAATGTTGAAGAAATGAAGAAAATTATGCAAGAAAATAGAGAAGAGCATGTATTTGGATGTTACTTTCTAAATAGATATATTTTTTTTAAACTAAAAGAACATGTAAAACCTGAAGAATTAGTTCCAAATAATAATTCAAAAGAATGGAAAAATCTCAATCTCCCTATTTTGCATTATATCCTTTTTAAAGATTTAGGAATTGAAAAGGAGGACATAACCTTTGTGAAAGGAGTAAAAAATGGATTAGAAAATGTTGATAAGGGTGAAGTTAAGGCATTATTCATTGTTAATCCTACTACATTGGAAGAGGTTCATAAAATTACAGAATTAGGAGAAATTATGCCTCAAAAAAGCACTTATTTTTATCCAAAACCTTTATCTGGTTTGATAATTCATAAACATACTAATAAAATTGAATGATATTTTATATCTAATACTTATTTTTTTAGTTATTTTACTGTTCAATAAAATTTTGATTTATACAAAATCTTAATAATATCAAATTTTACTATATGTTTAATTGAAAATTAATCATTTAAATTATATTTATAATCATGAGGAATTAAGTTATCATGGGAGAAGAAACAACAAATCAAGAATTAACAAACCTCAAACAGAAGTTAGATATAGCTAATTCTGATTTACAAAAAGCACAACAAGAACTCACTTCTACTAAAGCAGAACTTGGATCTGTTAATTTAGATATTGGAACTATGAAGGAAGAATTAGAAATTTCCAAGAACGAATTAAATACGACCAAAACAGAATTAAAAAACACTAAGAATGAATTGAATTCAAAAACTAGTGAAATAGAAAACATTAAGAACGAAATTGGTCCTTTAAAAGCAGAGATAGAACAATTAAAAGGTGAAATTACTTCAAAAACACAAGAAATAAATCATTTAAAGAGTGCATCAGAAGATTCTCAAAACACTATAAATAATTTGAAAAATGAGATAGAATCCTTGAATGCTAGTATATCTGAATCAAACAACAAATTGGGAGAATTAAACGATATAATCTCACAAAAAGATGAAGAAATAAACAGTCTAAAGCAAGCACTCGAAGAAAAAGAGGGTAAAATTGAAGCACTCAACAATGAAATATACGCGTTAAAGCCTGAAGAACGAGCAGGAGATTATTCGAGTGAAGAACGAAAAATATGCCCTAAATGTGGTGCAGTTGGTCAAGATATAAGAGTGGTTGATGATAAAACAAAAGTACTAAGCTATATTAACAACATCAAACTTTATGCTAAAAAAAATTTATGCAAAAAGTGTGGCCATGAATGGGTATAAATTATTTCTTTAATATCTAATTTTTTCTTTATTTAACTACCTTACATTATTAACGGACAATAATTTTAACTTGTCAATTAAGATTATTTAAAATATAAAAGAAAAAAAGAAATAGATTAAAAAAAATTACTCAATATGCATTCCTGATTCCATTTTTTGCAATTTTACTTTGAATTCATCTTGCATGGAACCTACAATTATTTTATTCTGATCTTCCAAGTTATTCAACTCTCGAATAAAGGCACTATACTGGTGTCTAAATGGTCCTGGTGGCAATTCATCCATAAAAGAATTTAAGAAATCTGCGAAATCGGATACTTTTGGAGCAGAATCAAGTTTTTTAAAGATATTTTTAAAAATCTCAAGTCCTTCCGAAGCCTTTTTGTAAGATAACTCTGCTTCTGGAGCAGCTTCTTTTGCACCCGCAGAAGTTGGGGCTGTTTTTGCTACCGAACCACCCCGACCTAGAACTATGACTTGAGGTTCTGATCGTGGATAATCTCCTGAACCCGTGCATTGATAATTGATGATGCAAGTCTCATTGCCTTTTAATAAGTCCATTTTAATTTGCAATTGATTTTCACCTCTCTCTTCAATGGATTCATATGTTGTACCTGCAGGAGGATGAAATTCGCTTAGAGAAAATCCTGCAGGAATTATGTCTTTAACCAAGAGATTTTCTAACTCGACATCACCCTTATTTTGTACCCTGACTGTAATTGCAAATTCACCTTCATTTATACCAGGTTTGATGCTTTTAAGAGTTTTAAGTTTCCTTGCAACATATTTTATTCCTATAATTGGTTCTTCTGCTGGTTTTATTAATAATTCAGCTCCCTTAACAGGCACGTTTAACATGACTTGTACAGGTGTATTATAGGTTATGTCAGGAGATGGATTCTTTGCTTGTAAAGGATAACTCATTACTAAAGTAGAATTTTCGGGTAATTGGTTTTTTAAATCCTTTAATGAAATAGTGATCCTGTGAGCAGTATCAGGACTCACGTCATCAGGATTTATTGAGATTTTATCTACAAATTCTTCCCTATTTTGAATTTGAATTGAGCCATCTGGATTTTTCACTGTTAATGTAATTTGCTTCAAATCAGGAGGGATAAAATCTTTTGGAATATCATCTTCTATGAATACTGTTTCAATTGCTCCAGTTCCCGTATTAGGAATTGAATTTTCAATAGTCATATCTGTATTTGCATACGCATTGACTTCTGGAGGATTGATTGCTTTATGGATTTCAGCAGCTAATACATCATAAATTGTTGATTCCTTATTTATCTCTCCTATGACACGCGTAATAACACCGAATAAAGCAGTAAAGGTGATTTCAGAACTCAATTCTGGAACATTTGGAGTGTTCAATCCAAAATCATGATCCCAAGAGCCTTGAGGTCCAATTTCTATACTTGGAGTTTGAGAAACAACTGTTTCAGAACCAGTAGGAATTTTATGGTCAACGTTAACATCTTCTAACATGACTTTAAATTCTGAATCATTTATGAACTCAACGTTACAATCCCATGTACCGGGAGTAGCACCCTCATCTCTAGAAACACCACTCATTGAATCTGTAATACTTCTGACTTTAGGGCTCATCATTGTTAGAATTTTATTTGGAGCAACATAAGTAACTTTTAAAGCACCTAAAGATTGCTTTGTTTTTTCTTCCATATTAACCGTGCATATTACTTGAAGTTCTGCAGTTTGATTTCCATCTATAGAGCCTATATCCCAGATTAGAACTCTTTTTCCATCTGCTTCAGATAATTCAGCTTTTCCCATACTTGGAGGATGAATCTCCACCTCTTTTAACATTGCTGGCATTTCACGTTTCGATTTAATTTCTGTAATTGGCGTGCCAATCGTATTTGTATACGTGAGAGTTAATTTACATTTATTTGAATATTTATGAAGGAAATTATTGTTTATACTTGTCGCTGTTGTTCTATCCGTGTCAAAAATTTCAACTACTTTCAATAGTGGCTCTTGTAGATTTTGAATTTCATAATCTTGTTTATGATCCTGTCCCGGATTTAAAGCTCCAACATTTAATACCTTTTCAGATAAGTTTGTATTCAGAATCTCGGTCAAATCATTAGTACAATTCCATAATCTACTATTCTGGCTTGTATTTCTCGTTAACACGGTGCCATCTCCTTTAATTGATTTAATCTCTGATTTTTCGCCAAGTTCTATGTATTCCCGATCAGTAATATCAACTACAATTAAATTTTGTAAGTCTGACATAATATTTCATCTAATTTTAAAATTGTAAAATAAAGTTTTATAAATCCATTATAAAACTTTCCATATATAAGTTTTTTTACAACAAAGGATTTTAATAAAGACTGTTTTTATTAAAATTTCTAATGAAAATTTCATGCATTTATAAAAAATGAAACCAAAATATGTAGTGATTATTCTTACGTATATTAATTTTAATAATGAATGAGAGCAACTAATAATGAAAAAAGAAACAAAATATAATCCTAATGACGTGAAACTCCTTTTAAAACCTCTAGGTCACCTACAAATTTTTTATCCTTTTGTAAAAAACTCAACTGGTTTAATAGATCGCCTTTTAAAGCTTACTTTTAATAATTTTCGAAGATTCATCAAGCCTATAACACAATTATTTGGTTTTAATCCCGAGAATGAAGTGATACGTTTAAAAGAGCATCTTCTTGAAGTTGAGGATGGAGGAAAATTAGCCACAGATGTTTATCTACCAAAGCAAATATATGAAAAAAGGGGGAAAGGACCAACTATCTTGATTCGCTTGCCATATTGGAAAGACCTTTGCTGCATAATGGGTTACTTGTTTGCATCAAAAGGATATGTTACTATTGTTCAAGATGTCAGAGGTTCTGCCCATTCCATAAAATATGGCACTAATTCGATTTTTTCAAGTGAAAGAATGGATGGTTTAGCAACTTTACGATGGATTTCTAATAGATTCTGGTATAATAAGAAAGTTGGAATGTGGGGATTATCATATCTTGGCCTCACGCAATTAGCAGTTTCATGGGATAATGATGGCTTAGTCACTTGCTTGAATCCTGCTCAATGCAGTTATACTAACATATTTTGGCATCCTAAAGGGCTTTATCCCATTGGAAAATCTGGTTCTATTTATTTATTGATGAAGATGATATCACAATATGAAAACATGCCTGCCTTTAGTTATAATAAATATGATAAGAGCGGGCATGCTAATTTATTATATTTTGATCCAAAAACTGCTTTATATAATGAAAAAATGGGAATTAGAAGCAAGAACTTGTCATACTTAGCAGAAATAGGTAAGGTAAAGTACATGATTAAAGCTATGAGCAGTTTATATAATTTAAAATTAATAATGAGCAAGCAAAGTGAAGATGGCTCTTTTCAAAAACTTGTTGATCGTGTATTTTATGAAAGAGACATGAAACATGATCATGAATTAGCACCGTATGCTTTTGGTTTTAATTATAAACCTGAAACTCCCATGTTAATGCTCCAAAGTTGGTATGACATGTTTGTTGAAGAATTCATGAGAGATTTAAAATTAATCCAGCAGAACGCTCCTGAATTTGTTAAAAATAACTTGAAACTGATAATAGGACCTTGGGCACATGGAAACATGGCTAAATTAATAAGTTTGAAAGAAGATTTCATTTTTTTACGGAAAATTTTCCCATTCTGGTGGTTTGAACACTGGTTAAAGAATGATAGTTCAAAAGAATTAAAAATTCCTCCCATCCAACTTTTCGTGTTAAATAAAAAAATCTGGCGGAATTTTAATCAATGGCCACCTAAATGTGAGGAGTTAAGGTTCTATTTACATTCTAATGGTAAAGCTAATTCAAGATTAGGAGACGGAGTTCTTTCTGAAAAAAAACCTTTAAATGAATCTCCCGATAATTATGAATTCGATCCATTAAATCCCTTGGTAATGATTGGGGGGCGGAATCTTTTCTTGAAAAGTGGTCCTCGAAATCATTTGAGAAATGAGAATAGAAATGATATTCTTACATATACAACGGAAAAATTGAAAGAAGGAATAGAAATCATTGGTGAAATCAAAGTTAAATTTTATGCATCATCTTCAGCTAAAGATACGGATTTCATGGTAAAGTTATTAGATGTGTCGCCAAGTGGTAGAAAAGTAATTAATGTCGTGGATTCTGGCGTGAGAGCAAGATATAGAGAAGGGAATTTAAATGAGCCAAGCCTCATAGAACCTGGAAAAATATATGAATATGAAATTTTAATTGGTTCCACTGCAATCTATTTTCCCAAAAAACACAGAATACGGTTGGAGATCTCATCGAGCTATTTCCCTAGATATGATATAAATTCGAATCTTGGGGGAGAAAAAAATGAAAAGGGATATACAATTGCCAAGCAAGTCATTTATCATGATGATAAGCACCCTTCTTGCTTGATTTTACCTAAATATAATTTAAATTAAACCCAATTTTTTCATTACTTTTTATAAATAAATAGTATATTATTATTTTGTTTTGATTAAAAAAAGTTTTTAATATTATTTTTATACAAGATATTTAGTAATGAATAGTGAAGATTTCTGGAAAACAGTAAAACAATATAATGTTTTAATGAAAGAAGCTATTGATGGGCCAAATTGTATAGATGAAAATATTTGTCATGGGGATTGTTGTTCAATAAAAATAGATGTGCCTAAAATTTTAGCTATTGAATATATCAAGAGAAATAATGCAACACCTAATGATTTTATTAGGAGCAATGTCTTTAGCTTTCATTTGCGTTTCGATGAAAAAACAGGCAAGTGTTTTTTATTTGATCAAAAAATCAATGGATGTTCTGTCCATAATTCGGGAATAAAGCCACCACAATGCTGGATTTATCCTACAAATTTTTCAAATCCAGAGAATAGAGATATAAAATGTAAAAAAATCTCTGGATGGAAGATAATTGATGATAAAAAAGCTAAGACTGCAGAAAAATTATTAAGAGAATATATTGATTTTAGCATGAATGAAGCTATTGGTGAATTAAATAAGATAAGTGAACGAATTAATGAAAATAATTTAAAAATGCAAATAATTGATATCGCTCCAAGTAAGATAGGAGGTTTTAAAGACACATGGGACCAGATTAAAATATTACCTGCCGATGGATACTCCTTACAAATGAAAAAGTTTTGCAATAAGTATAATGAACAATGTGAAATCCTTCAAGATAATTTCATAGAATGCAAGAAGACATGTGATATAATTGCGTCAAAATTGATTGATTTCCTTAATAAATATTTAATTAAATATGTAAAAGAGAATGAACTGGATATAGATGGAGATTATCCACTGTTTAAATTATTTAGTTTCACCAATGAGTCTATTCAATTTTAAATTATTATTAAAGGTTGTTAATTGTTTTATCTTCTCTAAATTATAAGTATGAAATAAAACCATATTATTAGGATATTACATATATTCAAGTAATACATGAGCTATGATTTAGATAATATTTATATAGTGAAAAAAGAGTATATTTTACAAATAAGATAATCGTGTTTTCATGTCGCTATATGATAAAGATTTAAAAGACCTAACTAAGATGGTGTTCTCTCAAAAATATGAAGTTCTTGACAGTCCTAAAAAGGTTAAAGGCAAGTCGGGAAAATACTGGTACTTCGATGCATTTGTAAAGAATGAGGAATCATTATTTGGAATATTCATTCGGGATTGGAAGAGAGAAATATCAATAACACAATTAAGGCAATTACATAAAGCTTGCATTGATTCCGAAGAAGTTGACGGAGGTATAATGATTTGTAATATAGTAACTGATTTTTCTCGAGATTATTCAGAGCAATTTGGCATCCAACTCTTATCACGTGGTTATCTTATCTCAAAACTACGGTCAAAAAATTTTAGCACGTCTTTTTAATGACTGTCGTACCTTTCTATTTTTACCATTTAAAACGGTACTCCTAAGATAATGAGACAAATAATTGCTACTAAACCACATATGAGTGGATTTAAATAATTATCACATAATTGTATTTTCTTACTGGTAACAAGATCAATTAGAGTTACTACAATAGATAAAACAATTCCAAGAATTATTAATATATCTATTGACCAAATTGAAGGATCCGAAAAATGAAAAACATTAGAAAAGAGACCCCCAAATAGGACACTCAGGAAGGTGAATAGAAAGCCCCCTATATAACCTTCAATAGATTTATGGCTTCCTTTTGGAAAGTAATGTATGAATTTCTTTTTTGTAGCAAATATTCCAAAAATAGAAGCCATACCATCACCTATTGATGTAATCAATGCGATTATTAGAAAAAATGGAAATTCCAATAATAAAAACGGAGCAAAACCAAATACCATTATAGAAGTACTTGCAAATGTATCTAACTCGTCAGGTGTTAATCCTTTAGAAAATAATTCTCCTGCAAGCGGAGGCATGTAAGAAAAATCAAATAATCGTATGAGATCCCCTAATAAAAACGTAAGTGCAAAATCCATTCCAAGGATGACAATGAAAAACAATGCATAATTTTGCCATTTATCTGAAAATATTGGAATGAATTGTAAAATTGCAAATATCACGATGAGTCCACCAATTACCCCAAATGGTAATATATGAGTTATTTTTCTTTTTAACACTAATTTATATTCCCTTTCCAACCTTTCACAGAACACATCATAATTATTCACATCTTCTAGCAGTTCTGGATGTTTTATTGTTCGATATTTCGCTGAGAGCCCCCATACGCAAATTCCCAGCATTACTACAACAATTCCAATTATACCTAAAATTGATAACTCATCCCTAAGTGTAGGGTAAACGATTCCAGGCAAATTACCTCCAAATTTTAAAGTAAAAAGGGGATAATAAAGACCTAAGGAGATAAGTAAAAGACATGTAACAATTTCATTAATTTTTTTATATATATCTTTATTTTCTTTTTTCCACGTTCTCACTATGTGGATCATCATCACAATACTCAAAATAAAGCACATTATCATTACTGGTAAATCTAACAATGAAATAGTCATGATATCATAGTAAATTTTTTTTATTATATTAAGTTACCTTATATTTCCATTGATAATAAGCAAATAATAATATTGAATGAAGATTCAATAATCTTTAACATACGTTATATGTATTAAAATTAGTAGTAAAATTTGAACAAGAATGAAAAATCATTTAGCCTCAGGTAAGATAATGATAAAATTAGAGTCCTTTACCATGAATTCTCCATTTAAGCTCGATATAATTTGATCTACGAATGTTAAACCCAATAACATTCCTCGAGATTGTTTAACCATACCTTCTCTTTCTTTTTGAACTTGATGCGTGTCAATAGTTTTATCAGAAAATTCAATTCTCAAATATTCATCATTATTTTTATGCTCTCGAGAAATTAAAATGTATATTTCAATTGTGGGATTTATATTATACTCGATCACATTGATTAGAACATTATCAAAAACATCTAACAAAATTTCATTTGCCCTGATATAGAATTTCTTATTTGGGGGGAAAATTTTTATATCAATATCTTTATCTTGAAAACCAGACTGTATGCTTTTTATGGCTTTATCCAACAATAAATTAACTTCTATTCTTTCTAAAGAAAGTTGTGCATCTTCAATTAATGCTAGCTTTCTAACATTAGAGACTAACTTAGAGCCACTGATACTATGATCTCGGATAAGATCTAGAATGTCAGTTGCTTCTTTTTTCTTTTTAGTTTTTTCATCCAGTTTAAATGATTGTATTGATGATTGAATTCTCTTGAATATATTTTTTACGTCCTGAGCAAATAATTCCTTGTAAAAATTCGCCCTATCATAGAGTCTATGATATTGTTGTTGACTCTCCCTTAATGCATTTTCAGCTTCCTTTTGTTTGGTAACGTCTTGAATTATTATTTGAATGTATTTTTCTTCAGATATTTGAACTTGAGAAGATTGGATATTTGCCCAAATCGATGTCCCATCCTTTTTATTTAACATTGCATCTAGTATTGTATATGTTTCTCCTCCACTTTTTTTCGCATCCTTTAAACCCTCAATGAGCATTAATAAATACTTTGGATGGATTAAGGCAAGTTGATCAAATCTGCTATAAATGAGTTCTTCCCTTCTATAACCTAATAATTGTTCTATAGCAGGATTACAATCCACTACTAATCCCTTTGAATTGACCAATATTATTGAAAAAGGAGAATTACTAAATAGATGGCGATATTTATTTTCTGAATTCTTGAGTTTTATCTCTGCTAGTTTCCTCTCAGTAACATCTCTCATTATACATTGAATTAAATTTTGACCTCCCATTTGAATTTCACTTGCATTAATTTCAACAGGAGTTCCTTTACCTCTAGGATTTTTAATTTTTAACTCCAGTGGAGGTGCATATTCCAATTCAAGTTGATGATATAATTTTTGAGTGAAATCATTTTTTTCTCCTTCGAGTTGAAGTTGAGAAACATGCATTCCAATAATATCTTCAGGAGGTCTCTGTATGATTTTTTCTGCTTGATTATTAGCATCAACTATAATACCAGATTTGCGATCAATGATAAGAATCGCATCTCGAGCAGTCATAAATAATGATTGATAACGCATTTCAGCGATTCTTAAAGCTTTTACAGTCGGTTCAACAACCTTCAATTTTTTTAAAATTTCTTCATGGATTGCTTCAAGTTGGTTATGAACACTTTCATCATCCTTATATTTCGTAAGTATTTCTGTAAATTTCTCAAAAATAAAACTATTGAATTGATCAATAATTGCTCTCGGAAATTTTTCATGAAAAAAGATTACTAGTGAAAGAGGTAAAAACCCCCCCCGTACTGATTCATCTTCTACAACATCAAAATATATAGCTGCTTTTGCTCTTAGGTGAGTAAAAGGTAAAATAACTGAAATTCTTTTAAATTCTTTACCTCCAAAAACAAATTGGGAAATTGAAAAACATCTAATTGCTAAAACATCGGGTTCTTCAAAAGCATCTTTAGGATAGACAGCAATGATATTTGGTCCCGTGCTTTCATCCCATCGAGAGAGGATTATCCCTAATTCTGTTTTAGGAGGAGGATATAATCTCTCCCCTAATCTTTCAGAAAACCAGAAAAAAGCTTTATCAACATTTTTATTAGTTAAGGCACTCGTTAAAAAACATTTAAGTGGTCTATTAGATAATTTTTCAACTTCCATCTCATTTTTTAAATCGTTAATATCAAGTTCAATAAGGTCCATCTTATTAAAAAGTACAAGTAAAGGCAAACCCTCCATTTCTGGCATTTCTACGATATTATGCAAAATCTTACGCGCATCATAATATTGCTTTTTATCATATATATCTAATACAAATACTAAACCATCTTGGTTTTTTAAATAAGGGGTCCATAAATCCCTATATTTTACCTGACCTGGTGTGTCGTAAGCATACATTGAGATGTTGTTAATCACGATTTTAGATATGTCAATATAGGTTGTAGGAAGTGTTCTATTTGACATTTCTTTTCTTATGCTATTCATTATAGTTGTTTTTCCTGCTTGAGAAAGTCCAAATACAAGTATTTTTGCATCCTTACGTTCATACATCACGCTTTCCTTTGGTATCGTTTTATAAAAAGAGTCAAATAAATTCTTGACTTCCTGTAGTTTATCTTCAGCATCAGCATATTCAAGACGATCAACAAGAAATGCTTTGTAGGAATCCTCAATTGCTTGAAATTCACTAACAAATCCTTCTAAAAGTTCTTTAGACATCTCAAGATTAATATCACTATCCATGTCAACAACAATTGAAATGAGAAGCGTTTCGACTTTTCCCCTCCCTCTTTCGCTTGGAATGTTAAAAATATAATTGGCACTTTTAAAATCACCGAATACATGCATGAAATATCCTTCCGAATACAAGTCCATCAATGAAGGAATTTGATCAAATTCTTCTTTATTTGAGGTTTCTGGGGCCATCATAAAGATTAAAGGACCAAATTTAGCATTAAAATGCGAGAGGAGCAGTACTTTCATTTTCAATAATCACTTGAAATAAAAATAAGGAAAAAGCTATTTAAATTTATGTTAACTTATTTTTTCACATATTCACGGCCAATATTCCAAGCTTTCCCAATTTCTTCTCCTACATTCCAATAACTTTTTTGACCAGTAGCGTATATAAGAGGTTTAATTTTACCAATATCAAGAATTCCATTTGTTAAATATTTTTTATCAGAATAAGCTTGTATAACTTGTCCAATGAATATCTCATGCTCTTCTTCTAATTCTATTGTTTTTATAACTTTACACTCCATATTTACTGCTGCTTCTTGTATCATTGGCGCCGTCTCAAGTTCTCCATAAAAAACATCGAATAAGTCAGATTTATCCAAATCTTTACCAGATCTAATTCCAATGAAATCGGTGACTTCTACTAATTCTTCTGATGGGATGTTAATACTAAATGTTTGGTTTTTTCTAATACCTTTATTAGTATGGTGTTTTTTACTTGTTGAGATCAACAATATTGGAGGTTTATTTTCAACGACACTACACCATGCAACAGTCATAAAATTGGCTTTATCACCTACTTTTGCTCCAATAATTACTACAGGTAAAGGAAACAGGTACGTTCCTGGTTGAATTTTATTTTTTTTCATATTAATTTCTCAAATGTTTTGAGAATTAATATTGAAAATTCTTATTTTAAATTTACTTCATTTTAAAAAGAGTGTTAATTATAGTCTTTTCTATTCGATTTCATTATTAGAATCTTCTTCGGTGAGATGCAAGTCCTTATATATCATAATTGTTTTAACAAATGTTAACTCTCCTGATATTAGATCTTTTTCATAAATTTTAAGGGTGCCTTCTTCTTCTTCGGGTAATTTATTTCTAAATATCTCTATTAATTCATCAATATTCGTCATATTTTTTGGTTCGATTGACAATCTTTTTCTAATCTTTCCCTCGAAAACCCCTTTATGTGTAACGTATCTTTTTTCTTTTCTCATCAATTTTTAGTATACTCTAACACGATATAGATTAATGATAAAAAAAAAGGTATTTAATTCTATCTGATTAAATAAATAAATTAAATAATCCCACTGAGTAATACTCCTTGAATAATTAAATATTGACCTAATATGTAGGTAATCATTATATAAACCCTAACATGAGGGATCTTTGCTTCACTAAAATTATCATAAGCAATTAAAGCATCCGAGATAATGAAGAGAATTGAACCGATATACACAAATAAAAAACATGGACAATATAGTGGAAAATTAGTCACTCTTAAGATAGCTGAGATATGCATGAACAAAATGACCCCCATATAAACATAAACGGGAATTTTCATATCCCCGAGACCATCTTTAATTTTTGGTAATAGTACAATGATAATAATTATCACCGGTATGATCAAAAATGGACCTGATATGAGAAATAACATAAAATTGATACCTAAAGAAGATAGAAAGTAAATAATGTAAAACACGTGTCCAATCAAGAATGAAAGCATCCCAACGAGGAAATATTTCTCTTTTTCTCTAAACATTAAGAATGTATCACCTGCACAACCCCCTATTAACGCTGCGACGATTAACCAATTAAAAATATTTAATGAAAGTGCTCCAAAAGTAAAGAACAGCGCTAACAATGGCATTAGTAAGGGTTTAGTTATTAAAATAATTTTTTTATTTTCTTTATAGACAGCCACAACATGAATTACTGAATCAATTATGAATAATATTAAAAATATTAAAAACAGATATTCAATCATTTTATTTTCACCATATTTAAAAAAAGATATTTTATATTATTTCAATTAATTTTCATCTTTTAAAAATATTGATTATATAAATTAGAAGGCAATTCTCATGGGCAAACCAGTAGAATCACGTTCAAATTTTTCAGGAATGATTTGTAAGTCCGATCTTCCTTTGGATGCTCTTATTGCAAGAATCCAAGCATCCATAATGTCATCAACAGACATCTCTTTACGCTTGAATTGATTTAAACCAACATCCAAGGGTGATTTTTTATATTTGCAATGATAATTTAAAATAGCTAATCTCTCCTTGATTCCTTCTCTTGTTTTTTTATAATATTTCATTGGACTATCATTATTTAGGTAAGAATAGCTTAATTCTGGACCTGCTTCAACAAATACTTCACGTGCTTTTTCATCTTTTTGTAATAAAATATCAACTTCACGAATTTTTGAACATATATTCCATGATTGTTTCGATAATCCTTTTCCTGTCATTTTTTTATTAATTTTGTTTGCTTCTTCATAAGTGGAAGCATATAACGCTTTCCTACAAGGTGTTGGGAATATTGATGAGGAACGCTTTCCAGTTAGATATCTCCGTGCTGCTGAATCATTTAATCTAGGAGTATTTCCTACATCTATCAAACCTATAGGAATGTCAATTAAAATTAACTTAGAATTAGAATGAGCTTTCCATAGATCTTCGATTGAAATAAAGAGTTCTACTTCCCATTCATATTGATCTCCTGCTTGAATGCTTATCCATCCTGCTGAAAAACCATCCACCCCCAGATTTGGAAATTCTTTCTTCATTTTAAATAATTGTTTCTTTAAATTCTCATTTAATAAAATTATAATTAATAATTGGATCCTTTTTTATATTTCAAGGTATAAAATTAAGTAATTTAAAATTAAGGTTATTTTTCAAAAATGAATGATATTTCAGACCAAGGAAAAATTAAAATTCTTACGAAAGAAATAAAGGAGTTGTCTTTTTAACGTGGTAAAAACTGGTGTGTTTGAATTGCATTCAATGGGAGATCCAGAATTTGTAAAGAATATGGAATTAATCACAAACACCATACTTTTAGAATATTCCTTTGGGGGTATCAAGTGTCTTGAAGTATGTCCATTAAATAAAACTTCCTAAAAATGAATAATCCACTAATAATTAGGATTTTAAGTAGTATATCCTTTTATACTACTATTAATACTATTATAAAAACAAGGATTCAATTTGCATTTGAGTTAATATATCATGGAACTCGAGATATTTGGTGGAATAAAGGAAATAGGAGGAAATAAACTATTCATTAATGTAGGAGAAAGTAAATTTCTTTTTGATTTTGGACTTTCTTTTAATGATAATAATCAATATTTTACAGGATTCTTAAATCCTCGAAATTATAATGGAATCGTGGATTATTTATATCTAGGGCTGATTCCCGCAATTAATAAAATCTACAGAAATGATTATCTTTCTCCATTTTCAGAAATTCTTAAGAAAGATCCTTATAATATTTCAGTTGTAGAGGAAAATAAAATAGATGCTTTTTTTTTGACCCATGCTCACATGGATCATTATAAATTTATAGGTTTTTTAAAGCAAAACACACCAATTTACATGAATTGGATTACTCATGCTATTATAAATAATCTTTCAGAAAATTCTTTAGATCCATTAGTCTCAGAAATTTTAAAATATCATGAATATCATAAAATTGTTCCTAAATTACGACAGAAGAAGGGAGAAGAAATAGAATATAAAAGAGCTACGAAAAATGATTATAAAGATAAAGAGACAAACAGAAAAATACATGTTATGAATGAGAAAAAACCATATATTTTTAAGACATCTGAAGGAGAAGTTATTATCACTCAATATTATGTCGATCATTCTGTTCCTGGTGCCTGCTCTTATATTATCAAGCACGATGGAAGATCTATAGTATATACAGGCGATTTCAGAAGGCATGGATTTCATGGTGAATGGGTTGATGATTTTATTAAAATTGTTTGTGAGGAAAATCCTATAGCAATCATTACTGAAGGAACAAGGGTACCAAATAAAGTAATTTTTAGAGATGGTTCATATAAAGGAGATGATCAATCTGAGGAGGATGTTAGAATTAGATCAAGAGACATGATAAGAAAGCATCCTGGATTGATATTGGTCAATTTTCCTTCAAGAAATTTAGATAGAATTTTATTATATTATGACTTAGCAAAAAGGTTTAATAGAATTTTTGCAATTACGCCACGTATTTTCTCATATATTGATGAATTTCGTGAAAAATTGGATGACATGGATGAAAAGATAGTAAAAAAATTTTATGATTCATATGGTTTTCCAGAATATAATGATGAGAATTTTGTAATCTATTTGCGAAGAAAAGGATGGGGAAATTTTGAATCAGCGGATTATAGGGATAAAAATGAGAAAGCAATCTTTAAAGAAAATAGTTACATAACATATAAAGATGTTCAAAAGGAACCAGAACGATATCTCCTATATCTTGACTTTTACATGTTAAATGAGTTAATCGACCTCGATCAGGAAAAGGATACTATGATGTATATTAATTCAACCACTGATCCCTTTAATGAAGAAATGGAATTACAAGAAGAAGTACTTAATCAATGGTTGGAACGATTTGGAATTTTAAAAACTGAAACAATTCATTCTTCAGGCCATTGCAATGTAGATGATCTAATTGATGCATTAGAAAAGATTAATGCAGATAATATCATTCCAATCCACACTGAAAATCCGGATACTTTTAAAGAATTTGGATTATCAGGAAAAATAATTTTGCCTGAAAAGGGAAACAAATATCTTTTTTAATATATATAGTTAAAAAGAATTATTAAATGAAAAATTTGTAAAAAATGACAGGAAAAAATTATTGTTCTGAAGATTTTCCAAGTATGAATGGTTTATTAAAGGAATTTAAACCACATGATAGTGCTATATACTCTCTTGCTGTCACACCGGATAAGAAATATGTAATTACAGGTTCACTCGATTGTACCACTAAAATATGGGAATTAGAAACGGGAGAATCTTTTCAAACTTTAGAAGGCCATGATAAAGAGGTAACAGCAGTATATATCTCATCCGATGGAGGTAGATTAGCAACATGTTCTGAAGATCATACCATAAAACTATGGAAATTGGATACGGGGAATTTAATTAGGAACTTTGCAGGTCATCAGAGTGCTGTATTAGGTGTTCTTATATCACCAAATGATAAATATGTAATAAGCATCTCTGAAGATAAAACCGCTAAAATCTGGGATTGGAACTCTAAGAAAATAATAAGAAATTTAAAGGACCTTAATATTAGTAGTAATTCGATTGCAATCACACCTGATGGAGATTATATTGCAATTGGTGTTGGAAAGACCATAAAATTATGGCAATGGGGTTCAGGTGACCCTACATTATCACTTGAGGGGCATAAATTTACCGTGAGCTCGCTAGCTATTGGTCCAAATGGAAAATATTTAGTGTCTGGTTCACTTGACAAGACCATTAAAATTTGGGATTTAAAGAAAGGTACACTAATAAAAACGTTAGAAGGACATAATGGAGGGATAAATTCTGTAGCTATTTCCTATGATAGGGAATATATTGCATCTGGTTCGGGGGATAAATCTATAATGGTTTGGGGTTTAAATAATAACAAAAAGTATGGTCCTTTCATACATGATACTTATGTTCAGAGTGTCACATTCATACCAAATACCTATTTGGTTGTAGCAGGAGACTATAATGGTACTGTTAGAGTATGGGATTTCTTAGAAAATTGTATAGATTTTGAGTCAGGTTTACACCCAAAAGAAACTACGGTAAAAATTTCAGATGATCTTGGTAAAAAAATCACTATTTTTATAAGTTATGCTACAACTGATTCAGATAGATTTGAAATTCAAACTGTTGCCAATTTATTACAAAATTCGTTTGTTGATATTAAAGATGTTTTGTTTTGGGAAGAATACATGGATGATGATATATATGTTTACATGAATGATAATCTTGGGAAAGCAGACGTAATATTAATTTTCTGTTCTGAAAATGCTAATAAATCTGATGCTGTTAGAACTGAATGGATGGCAGCTCATAAAATGAAGAAAAAATTAATTCCTGTTTTTGAGGATGAAAATGATATACCACCATTACTTACTACAAAACTTGGTATTCATTTTCGACCTGATGATATCAAAGGATTTGTCCAAGAATTACATGATTTAATTAGTAAGAAAACTAAAAACCTCAAATAATACAATTTTTATTATTTTTTGGGAGTTTAAGTTAATTCTATTGTTTAAAATTACAAATTATTAATTCTTTAAGGTCTAATTATTTTAAATGGGACACCATTCTTTTTATTAAAAAGAAAATTAAGAAATGCTATCATATTAGAAGGTTTTTTTTATTTTATAGCATCAAGTTAATTAAATATAAAATATAGGATTGATGATTCTTAAATGATAATTAAAATCAACTCATTAGAAAGCACTATTGAAATTTTTTATGATAAATACATTCATCTTCATGGATTTGTAAAACTTGAGGCAGAGAGTGATGAAAATGCTTACATTATCATTATTCAAATTTTAAATGAACAAACTATCTCTGACTATGTTTTAACTCGTCAAAAATTAAAGAATGTACAAATGACAGAATATATCACAGCGGAATTAGAAACAGAATTGCAATATGTCATTCAAGGACGTCCAATAATTTGTACTAAAATAGAAAAAGAAACTCAGAAAGAGACTCATGACACCATGAATGTTTTTTTCCTTATAGAAGATTTAATGGAAAACGAAATCTTGAAACCTCATTCAATGAAAATCTCAGATGTTCAATCCGATAAACATAAATTTTTAGAGCAAATCTTTACACCTGAAGGAATTTTCATGGGGACACTCGCATCTGAGAAGAGCGTGAATGTTTACTTCCCATTTAAATATTTAATGTATCATTTTTTTATTGCTGGAGCAACTGGGATGGGAAAATCTAATTTAAATCAAGTAATAATTGATGGTTTACTTCAACATAATGCTAATGTGATTTTAAATGGATCAGGTAATAAGATATCTATGCTAGCTATAGATATGCATGATGAGTATGCATTAGGTTGTAGAGAATATGGTGTATATCATATTAGTAAAACAACGCAATATGATAAAGAGTTAATTGGTAAATGGTTTTATCTCTATCCTAATAATGGTATCGCTCCTATTGAAGTTCAAAGTATGGCTCAACCATGTCTAATAAGCTATCAAGAAATCAAACCAGAGGATCTTTTAGCCACGGGGACCTTTAATGATTTACAAGTTGGCGCAATATATTCTGCATATAATGGCGATAAGGAAAAATATATTGATAATTTATTATCTGGTGGTTATGATATTTTAAAAATATATGATGAAAAAACAATTGCTGCTATAAGGAGACGTTTACTTTGGTTAGAGTATTCTGAGATGTTCCAATCAAATGCTACAAGTAAATTAGCAAAAATAGTAAAAAAACTAGAGAAGGGTGGTTTAATCCTTTTTAACGTTTCAATGATCTCTGATTTAGAAATGTTTCTCTTTAATAGTATCTTAGCAAGAACTTTATTTGATATTCGTAAAGCATTGAAGTCCTCATCAGATTTAACTACATTCAAGAAAAAATTAAGTAATGTACTGCCCACTGCTTTTTATGAGGAATATAAGAAAAATATTTCCTCGATTTATGTTAAATCAGGAGAAACGATTAAGGATCCTGCTGATATGCCAGTTATTATTTTTACAATTGAAGAAGCCCCGAGCATTTTAAGACCGGAAATGATGAGATTCAGTAACGTGTTTAAAGATATTTCTCGTCAAGGGCGTAAGTTTAACTTAGCGTTGGAAATAATTTCACAACAATATTCCCCAATTGATGATACAATCATTTCAAACATGAACACGGTAATAAACCTACCTTTGAGATCTGAGAAAGAAAAAGCAGTTGCTGCTAGAGTTCTAGGGGGAGGAATTCAATATAGTGATTTAGAATCTTTAACAGGTACTAGAGGGATTGCGTTAATATCAGGAATTTGGCTTACTAACTTCCAAAAACTTCATATCCCCTTATATGACAAATACTTCAAGGAAATATCTAAAAAAATCTTTGAAGATTTTGCATTAAAAATTAAAAATCAGAGGTCCAGTCCACCTCCTACAGGGTTACCTTAGGAGAATAGCTAACTTAGAGGGGATAAATATCTCTTTTGATTTTGAATTAATTTCTTTAGAGGAATCGTTTCAAAAAAGACCAGAACATTCCATAGAGCAAGAAATCAAGCAATTTAAAGAATATATTCAAAGTAGAAAAGTATCTTGGACTCAAGAAGAAAAAATCGAATTAGAAACAGATAAATTCGATGATGAGGAAACTTTAGAAAATACAAATGTCCATTTTAGTGAAATGACGCATCACATCTTTTCGCGTGAATTAAAAGACCTACTTCAACATGATTTTAAAATTATTGGTTTTGATGAGAGTTCAAATACTTTTTCTGGAACTTATGCGAGATTAGCTTCTTTCAAATTTGGAGAAGGTCAATTAACCTTTAAAAACGGTAAATACCAAAAAGAATTAATCATGTACAAACCAATTACAGCATATATAGAAGATAATGAACATAAACTAATTATTTATAGATATGTAATTCAAAATTTTGTAGATACTATTAAAAATTCATTTTATAAAGGAAATTTAAAGAATGAAATTGATAAGCTAGACAAATGGTTTGAAAATACATATAAAAAAAAAATTGATGACCATATTAATGCTCATAACTTTTATTATCCATCAATGGGTCATGTTATTGATAGGATAAGAACCGCAGACGAGATTTTAAAATCTCTAATACGAATCAGAGACGAGAGCAATTGGGGGAATAATAAAAAGGTTATTTTTCTTGGAGATGGAATTCAAATGTTTAGGCAACATATCTTTCCCCCTCAAGCATTCATAAATTTCTTCTATAAATTCATTAAAATTTATAATATTAAATATTATAGCTTTTCAAAAACATGCCGACTGAGAGATGCTCAGGGAAACTTCATTCTTCCTATATGGTCAGAAATTTTAGATAAACAACGTTTCTTAGTTGAATTACCGGATCTTTCACAATATACAAAAAGTAAGGCATTCATTACTAGATTGCAGGAAGATTCTGCAACATTGAGATTTGATGTTCCTGATTTTTATTCTATTAACGAAGCAATAAAAATATTACGTAATTTGATTCCCTATTCACCGCGTGGTTATCCCTTGTGTCTCGAAGATGCTCATAATGCAAGTACATTATTACCATCAGAATATAATAAATTAGAAGGTAACTTTTTAGAGTTACAATATGATGAAAAAACAAAAAAATACACTCAAGAGTGGAGGCATAAAGTTTTACCTCCCTAAATAAAAATAAAAATAGAATTATTGGTAGATAATATGGTCAAATTAATTCACATGTCAGATACTCATCTTGGATATCGTGCTAGAAAAGGTGCAATTAATCAATGGGCAATTGAAAATTATTCTAAACCTTATGAACAAGAGATTTATGATTTGTTTATAAAACTCTTTGATGATATTGCTAACATGAAAGATTTAGATTTTGTTATACATTGTGGAGACATGTTTCATGTTCCTTCAAAATTAAATGCACACCCTCCACCAGAACCAGCAAGAATGGCTTTAAAAAGTGCATTAGACAACTTTTTTAATAAAACATCTAACAAGATTCCTTTAATTTATATTGAAGGCAATCATGGAATTTTTCGAGGATATGACTATACTCCATTCGAATCTCATATTAGTAGAGAAGAATATCCAAATCTTCATTATTATAAAGAGCGTGATTTATTAAACGCAATAAAGTCAGATCAACCATTATTTTTAGAATTTAAAGAGAAAAGGGTAAGATTTTATTTGTTTCCTTATTTTGAATTTAAAAGTATTGAAAGTTATAAGCACGCTTACGATAAATGGATTGAAAAACAAAAACCTCCAAAAAATGATAATTTCATTAATATCGCATTAGCTCATGGCTCAGAAATAGATAATACTCTTCATAAGGAATTAAAATACGATGATTTTGGATACGATTATATTGCATTAGGTCATGAACATGGATTGATTCGAAAATCAAAAAAAAGCTATTACTCTGGTTGCCTTCTACCATTAAACTTTAAGGAAATTCATGAAAACCAAGGATATTTAATTGTTGATATTAATGATGAAACAAAAGAATTGAAGGTAAAAGAAGAATATACGGATCAAATGATAGCACGACTATTTGATATTATTACAATTAATGTCTCACCTCAAGAAACTTCTGAAGAATTAGAAAGAAAAATAAACCGTGAATTAAAAAAATGTGTTTCTAATGATGGTTTTAACCCAAAAACTGCTGCAAGGTTAAAGATTAATTTTACAGGTGAAATGACATTTGAAAAAGCATGGCAAATTAATGATATAATGGTCAGAATCCGTAGAGAATGCTTTTCTCAAACTGAAAAATATAATATAATGCAATTAATATGGACGACGTCAGATTTTTCAGAATTTATTGAAGATGATATAAGTTCAGGAATTATAGAGGATTATATATTAGAAAAACCCGATGAAGAATTCAAGCAATTTGTAATTGAAAAATTAAGCGA
>JBHLME010000183.1:0-6175 GCA_048938445.1 Promethearchaeota archaeon
GTCATGGATTTAAATTAGCAGCAGATAAAGCAATAGAAATAATAAATCAAATAGAAGAAAAAGTATCGAAAGATGATGATCAAATACTTAAAAACGCAGCAATTACAGCAATGAATTCAAAAGAAATATCTACATTAAAAGAGTTTTTCGCCGAATTAGCTATCAAAGCGGTGAAACAGATTTCTGGTGATACAACTTTTGATAAAGTTGGAAATATCAAGATTGTAAAAGCTCCTGGAAAATCTTTGAAAGATTCTGAAGTAATTCAAGGACTTTACCTTGAAAAATCAAAAGCTAATCCTATAATGCCAGATATGCTAAAGGATGCTAAGATAGCCGTTGTGAGAAAGAAACTAGATGTAGTTAAAACGGAATTTGACGCACAGATACAAATCTTCAATCCTGCGGACATAAAGAAGTTTCTTGACCAAGAAGAAAAAATGCTTCATGAATACGTTAAAATATTTAAGAATTTAGGAGTAACCATGATCGTTAACAATAAAGAGATCTCCGATAAATTTGCTGCTTATTTAGCTAAAGAAGGAATTTCAGCAATTAAAAATTTGAGTGAAGATAATTTAAAAGCTATCCTAAAGGCCGTTGATGCGAATTTAGTTGATGATTTAAATACTCTTTCTGAGGCTGATCTTGGGTGTTGTGACAAAGTAAAATTTCAAAAGATCGAAAATGATGAATATACTCTTTTTGAAGGGTGTAAGAATCCCAAGGCCATTTCTATCGTTTTAAAAGGTGGATTAAAAAAGATTTTGGACACTGCTGAAGTAGCCTTACATGATGTCTTGAGTGTCGTTGCTAAGATAATCGATACCCAAGCAGTTGTAGCTGGTGGTGGTGCAACTTACATGGAACTTTCAAAACGCTTGAGAGCCTATGCAAATGAGGTTAGTGGAAAGGAACAACTCGCGGTATTAAGCTTTGCATTAGCACTTGAGGAAATTCCAAAAGTTTTAGTTCAAAACTCGGGATTGGATGAAGTGGAAAAAATGACTAAACTCCGGGCAGCTCACAAGACAGATGCCGACAAATGGATTGGTATAGACACGATTTCAAATACAATTGAAAATACTTTTGAAAAAGGCATAATAGAACCAGCCGCCTTAGTAAAGCACGTGATAAAAGCGGGAGTGGAACTTGCAAATCTCATTTTACGCGTTGATCGAATAATTGCTGCTAAAAGTGCTTCAAGAGGAGGTTTTGAACCTTAAATTAATATTTTCAATTTTTTTTCTAATTTATACTATTTATAAATAAATTATTGTAATAAATAGAAAACGTGATTATATTTTGAGCATTAACATATGTTACAATTCTCAATTTCATCATTAGAAGCAAACTGAATTGTTGATTCAATTATATTATATTTATCTTTTAAAAATTGACTAATTTTAGTAATTATATTTAAGTATTCTTCGGTTTCAAGGTTAATATCATTAAATTTTACATAAGCAGAAAAGACGAGGATATCTGGTGTGATTGTCCATAAATGCATATGATAAATTTCCTTCACTTTTGGAAAATATTTTATAACATCGTTATAAATCATTTGACTATCTAAACCCTTGGGTGAGATTTCCAATAATACTCTAGAGGAATCTCTCAAGATACCCCAACTCCAATATAAAATAATAATTGAAATACCAATACTTACAATAGGGTCAAGAATAGTCCATCCAGTATTTAAAATGATTATGGCAACCATAACAATTCCAATGGAAGAAGCAGCGTCTCCAAACATGTGAAAAAAGACACCTTTTATATTTAGATTTGTTTTATGACTTTCAAAAAGTAAAGCAATACTCAATATATTTACTGCTAGTCCAATTATGGCAAGAAGAAGCATCGAAATTCCATCTATTTCTAATGGAAAAATAATTCTCATTATTGCTTCAAAAATTATGAATCCTGCTATTGGAATGAGAAATAAACCATTGATAAATGCGCCTAACACTTCAGCTCGATATAAACCATAAGTTTTATGTGAACAAGGAGGTTTTCGTGAAATTAAGATAGCAAATAATCCAATTCCAATCGCAATTGCATGAGTAAACATATGTCCGGCATCACTAATTAAAGCTACACTATTAATAATTAAACCTCCTATCAATTCTATCAACATTACCATAATGGTAATGCTTATTGATATCAAGAGTCTATTTTTTGCCACTGTGCTATATTCAAAAAACCGTTTCGATGGTATGTTCTTTAACTCACATGTTTGCGTGGTTTCGTTCATAATTTACTACTCTCATTAGCAATTATCATAATATCCTAAAATAATTGAAATTATTTAACCATAAATAAAAATTCATTATCAAATATAAAGAGACCAACCTCTTTTATTTTATTTATTAGAAATTGTTCAATGAAAATCAATTTTTTAAAACAATGTTTAGACTATAAGAATAAAACTTAAATAATTGACGATCTTATTTTTTTAATTTGTTCAACTAATTCCATCTTTTAAGAAACTTTGTTTAATAAACGTAAATTTTTTTAAACATTTATTATAATATATTATAAAAATTCTGAAAATTTTTTTAAATATTTAAAAGATGTAGATTAAAATGACTGCAGTAGAAAATTTAACGAATAAAGGGATTCTCAGTCAAGAGAATTTAGATAAACTATTAGCTCTTAATAATAATTATGCTTTAAACATTGTAAATGAATTTGTTGAGTTATGTAATCCTAGTAAAGTCACAGTGATTACAGATTCGCAAGAAGATATTGATTATGTTCGAAACAAGTGCATTGAAATCGGAGAAGAATCGAAATTAGATATCAAAGGTCACACCATTCATTATGATGGTTTTTTCACCATGACTAATCATGATCAAGCTAGAGATAAGGGTAACACGCGTGTATTAATCCCAAAAGGGGAATATGCAAGTCCTTGGATTAATACTATCGATAGGGATGATGGTTTAAAAGAAATTTTAGGATACATGGATGGCATCATGGAAGGTCATGAATGTATAGTTAGATTTTTTTGTTTAGGTCCTAAAAACTCAAAGTTTTCCATACTTGCTCTACAGTTAACGGACTCGTTCTACGTGGCTCACTCCGAGGACCTTTTATATAGGGCTGGATATGAAGAATTTAAGAAATTAAATGGTTCAGATGATTTCTTTTATTTCATTCATTCTTCCGGTGAACTAACGGGTGACCCTCCCATAACAAAGAATCTTAATAAAAGGAGAATTTATGTGGATTTACAAGAACGGAGGGTACTTACAATTAATAATCAATATGCTGGAAATTCCTTAGGATTAAAAAAATTAGCGCTTAGACTAGCTATAAATAAATCAAACAACGAAGATTGGCTTGCTGAACATTATTTCATTCTAGGAGTACATCCAAAAGGAAAAGATAGAGTTTCATATTTCACTGGGGCATATCCTTCCGGATGCGGTAAAACATCTACAGCAATGCTTCCGGGACAAACAATTGTTGGAGATGATATTGCTTATTTAAGAAAATGGGAGGATGGATATGCTCATGCCGTTAATATAGAACAGGGTGTCTTTGGAATTATAAAAGACGTGAATCCTGATGATGATCCAATCATATACGAGACCATCACGACACCACGTGAGACAATATTTTCTAATGTCCTAATCAAAGATGGAAAGCCTCATTGGATAGGAGATGGAGAGGAAATTCCTGAAAGTGGTCTTAATTTCTCGGGTAATTGGATAAAGGGAAAGAAGGATGAAAATGGTAAAGAAATCCCTCACGCCCATCCAAATGCGAGATATACCGTTCGCATTGAGGAACTATCTAATGCTGATGAGAACCTTCACAATCCAGATGGAGTTCCAGTTCATGGCATTTTTTATGGAGGGAGAGATTCTGACACAATGCCCCCAGTCGTTGAAAGCTTGAACTGGGAGCACGGGGTTTTTCTTGGAGCTGCTATTGAATCAGAAACGACTGCTCAAACTCTTGGTAAAGAGGGTGTGAGAAGTTCAAGTCCGATGGCAAATCTTGATTTTATTGTCGTGCCCTTAAGTAAATACTTGGAAAATCATCAAAACTTTGGAAATTCACTTGCTAATCCTCCAAAAGTGTTTGCGACGAATTATTTTCTCAAGAATGAGGGAAAGTATTTAAATGGCATGCTTGATAAACTCTGTTGGGTTATGTGGGCTGAAGGACGAACGTATGGTGAATATGAAGCAATTGAAACACCAATTGGATTTATTCCCAAATATGATGATTTAAAGAAACTTTTTAGAGACTATCTTGATAAAGACTATTCTAATGAAGCATATGAGCAACAATTTTCACTTAGAATTCAAAAGCTTTTAGAAAAACTTGATAGGATTGAAAATAATTTCAAGAAAGAGGAAAACATGCCTCAATTCTTCTGGGACGTGTTAAATAAGCAAAGGAAAGATCTAGTTGGATTAAAACAGAGTAAGGGAAGAGATATTATATCTCCTATTAATTTATAATATATTAAGTTAATATCTTTCTTATTTTTTATTTTATTAAACATTATTTTTATAGAAATATATATAATATTGAATTCTGATTTCAAATCATTCCTATAAGAACTATCTATTATTCTTTAAGGTTCAATATTAAAAATTATACGTTAAATATCTTTTTATGGTGTGAATTTCTATTCTACATATGAAGATGAATGAAGTGGGAAATTTTTCGATTAAACCATTTTCTATCAATAGACGAGTGCTTAGTGATTTTTATGATAAACAATCAAAAAAACACAACATGATTGGACTACTTGAAGTGGATGTATCTAAAGCAAAACAATTAATTTCTCAATATCAAGAAAAAACGGGTGAAAAGATATCTTTCATATCCTGGGTTGCTAAATGTACAAGTGAAGCTTTAAATGAACAACCTGAGATTCATTCTATGCGATATGGTAAAAAAAAACTAGTTATTTTTGAGGATATTGATATTTCAGTCATGGTTGAAAGGTCGGTAAATGGTAAAAAAATTCCCGTAGCAAAGATCTTGCGTAAAACTAATGAAAAAACTATAGAAGAACTATCTCGAGAAATACGTCAAGCTCAAACAGAAGAAGTCAAAGAATCTAACCAGTTAATTGGTGATGCAAGAAGTTCCTTATCACTTAAATTATTCATGTTTTTTCCTAAGTTCATTCGAAGATTTATATTTGGCAGAACATTAAATAATCCTTTTAAAGTAAAAAAGGATTCTGGTACTGTAATTATCACTTCTGTGGGAATGTTTGCTAAGGAAATATCCTCTTTCGTCATACCATTCGGTTTTTTACCTATAAATATTGCCTTAGGGGGAATGAAACGTAAACCGGGCATTGCTAATGATGAAATTAAACCTTGTACATATCTTCAAATTACTCTCATAATTGATCATGATACAGTTGATGGTGCTCCAGCCACACGCTTTGTAGCGAGACTCGTTGAATTAATGGAAGGAGCATTCGGGTTGGAATTCATCCAGACATGACTTTTTCCGATTTTAATTTCTAAATAATAATTTTATGTTCGAAGAGTAAAGGTTATCACTATTATATCCTGATTTCGATATATTTTTGATATAATTATTTATCCTCTAATTCATTATTTCTTATGTCCTCTAAAATTTGCAAAGCGATATCATATGTCTTTTTTTCGCTTTCCTTGATGAATAGGTCCTTTTGGGGGAAAATATAATTGTATATGTAGTTTAATTGATGTTCTTTCACAATATAATTTTTATCTTCCACGATAATTTTTGATATTTCTTCCATTTCGATAAATTTTTCGATTACCTTCAATCCAATCATTCTAAATGCATCATCGACATTTTCACCTGTTTTTGCGGATGTTTCTATATATGCCATTCCTAATTCTTCAGCCAAATCCATCCCTTCCCCAATTGAAACTTGTCTTTCTTCCAAATCGATCTTATTTCCAACAAGAACTAGCGCCACATTTGTTAATTCGACATTTTTAATATCTTCATACCATACCTTTTTGACATTATCAAATGAATCTCTATTGCTAACATCAAACACTACCATTATGGCACCAGAATCTGTGAGATAAGCAGGCCTGATTCGGGTGAACTGAGGTTGCCCGGCAATATCCCAAATCACGAAACGCACTTGGGTATCAGCAAGTCCTTCAAATTTACATATCTTCTTCGTAATGAAAGC
>JBHLME010000184.1:0-6167 GCA_048938445.1 Promethearchaeota archaeon
TAACAAATGACACTCTAATAATTTGTAGTTCTGATGATATGGTCACTCCCAAATTTTTAAGCACGCTAATGAATGATAAGATTCCAAATAGTATATTAATAGAAATTGAAGGAATGCATAGCTCTCCAAAAGAAAAAGCACCAGAGATTAATAAACACATATTAGATTTTCTTTCTAATCATTGAATTGAGTGATAATTTTTATTATAAAGCTAAAACTAATATTCTTGCGATGGGCGAATTATATGCTCAAGTTAATGATATCAAGATTTGTTATGAAATTCATGGTGAGGGATTTCCAGTAATTCTAGTCCATGGATTTGCGAAAAAAGAGTTCTGGATAGGACAAATTGGTGAATTATCTAAAGAATTTAAAGTAATTATATTTGATAATCGAGGTGTGGGAAAGTCAGACAGGCCAGATGAACTTTATACAATGGAAATGCTACGAGATGACTTGAAAGCTTTAATAGACTTCTTGAATATTAAAAAAGCACATTTAATTGGACATTCTGAAGGTGGAATGATCATCCAACATTTTGTTTTAAAGTATCCTGAAATGGTAGATAAACTTATTTTAATAAGCACGAACATGGGATTTCCTGACGAGTCTGCTGTTGAATTATTCAAAAACAACCAGATTGCTATATATGAATCAAGGTTAAAAGATCCAATAAAAACTTTTTATGATAAGATGAAATTAAGATTTTCAAGAAAATTCTTCAAGGAAATGGAACAAGATCCAGATAAAATCTTTCACGGTATTTTTTCTGCTAAAGATTTAATGACTATTGATAACACTGATCCTTGGATGCCACAAGATATTTTAAACCATTCACATGCATTAAGTACTCACGACACATCTGATTTACTTCATAAAATTAAAAATAAAACATTAATAATTACGGGGGATAAAGATAGACTAACACCAAAGATTGCTAGTGAACAACTTCACGAAAAAATCTTAAATAGCAATTTGATTGTAATTGAAGGAGGGCATTATTTTCCTTTAGAGAAAGCTCCAGAAATAAATAAACATATACTTGATTTCTTAAAATAAGGAAATTTTAGATAATTATATTTCATTTTCATATCTATCTTTCATGAAATCCGTCTTTAAGGTCATAATAAACGGTATGACCCCAATCAACATTAGGAATATTCCTGTGAAAAATAATGGTATTATTCCTACTCCTACAAGTCCAATCATAGATGGTCCAATAATTGGCCCTAAAATTTGTGCCGTGCTATCTAATCCAGAAGAGATTCCATTTATTTTTCCTTGTTCTGTTCGAGAGACTGATTTACTTATCTTACTACTTAAAAGTCCTCTTGTTAATGATGCAGCAAAACTAACTATCATGAACGTCCCTATAAATAATATTATGTCAATTGAAAATCCAACAATAAAAAATGAGATGACAAACAATCCTAGACCAACTTTTATTGATAAATTTTCTCCTAGCTTTTGAACGGTAGGTTTGAAAATTGTAAATCGAACTATTGCTCTTAATGCTCCTGAAACTGCCATAATAATTCCAATTTGTGATGATGTTATATTTAAAACTATCTTGCCAAACCATGGAATGGAGACTATTAAGATCATAAATGATATGGTATGAAATCCCCACACTATTAAATAAAACATGGCACGTTTATTTTTTCTTACTTTTGATTTTATTCTTATCTTTTTATCTTGTTTATGTTGATCACGCTTTGATTTTGACCAAGTCTCTTGTAAAATAACAAGTGTCAAGATTATTGTTATTAAAGATAATCCCGAACCTACTAATCCTGGAAATAAAGTTCCGCTTAAACCAATATTTCTTCCTAAATCAAAAAGTGTTCCTCCTATAAAGGGACCAAAAAGTGATGCCAACACGTGTGCTGTCCCTACATTAGCCATTTGTATACCACGTTCCCTTGGTGGAACTACATCTCCTACTATAGCTTTAGCAATTGGATAATTACCCCCAAAAATTCCGTCAATAATTCGGGATATTATGATTGTTTCTAAATTTGTAGAAAATGCAAAAATCATAAATGCAACCATTGTTCCTACTTGGGATATTATTAACAAGGGTTTTCGTCCATACTTATCACTAATTTTTCCTAATAATGGGCCAAAGATTGATGAGAACATCGCATTTACAGCGATAATTACTCCCATTGTAAAACCTTGACCAAATTCATTAAACTGGGGAAGAAATTGCTCAGCTAAATAAGGTGTCATTGGAATAATTAAACTTAGTCCTATTATATCTATGAAAACAGCAATCCATAGTGGAGAGAGCTCCTTGTATTTAAAAATCTTTCTATTATTTAATCCCATGAATATCTCATAAATAAGAATAAATTATATTTTAATAAAAATAAGATAATATAGAAAACTTGAAAATTTTAATTAATTTTTTGTTTTTATTTTATAACCACTTAAATATGAAAGAAAATAAAAAAAAGAGCATTTTTAAATCTAATAGTCCCCCTGAAGATTCACAAACTATAGAGTTTGGAGTCTGGTATTTTTTTTCTTTAAATCTCATTAGCTTTTTAGTTCCTTTTTATGCTTGCTTAGGTTTGTTTTTATTATTTGAATTTTTCATCATTAGTATAGATTTAATTTCATCAGTTATCCATTTTTTACTTTTACCAGGATTCTTATTGTTTTTATATTACCTATATTTGATAATCTTGATTGAAACTGCTGCAATTTTTACCCGAAGATGGAACAAAAAGTCGCCTCCCAAGCAAGGAGTCTTTAAACGTGATTTTAAAGATAAGAAGAGTGAAATTGGAAGAATAATCCATTATTATCATAAAAGAGGATACATCATAAAATTTCCAATGTGGTTAACGTCAAAATCTCCATTCCCGTGGCTCATAAATCGAACTCTTCGTAGAATTGGACATAATAAAATAGGGAAAAATGTTATCTATTGTGATGCATACGTGGGATTGGAATTTACAGAAATCGGAGATAATACATTTATCTACCCTACATCAGCTCTATCGAGCCATGAAGTAAATAGTATTTTTGGAAAATTAAGCATGTTGGAGATCAAAATAGGACAAAATAATGTACTTTTCCCCGGAACCGTTGTAGGACCTGGCGTTTTAACTGAAAATAATAATCTCTTTTATCCAGCAACAATTTTACCAAAAAATTGGCGAGGTGTTTCAGGAAAACTTAAATATCAAGGTTCTCCAGGACGTCCTATTGATTATACAGAGTAAAATTATAATAAAAAATGAATTATAAAAAAATGTTTTATATAATGAAATTAACAATCAAAATTTTTACTGATATTAGATTTGTATCAATTTCTCGAAGATTACCAAGGAGATAATTGCAATCCAAGTAATTGCGAAAAAAACCAAAAAAACAGGAATGTGAGGTAGAGCAAAAACTTGGATACTATCAGCCCAGATAAATCCAACTAGTAAAATTACTGAAATACCGATGAAGAATGCCAATCTAATAATCAATATTTTTTCGCTCCTTCCTTCCATTCGATTTAACCTCCTTTTTTATTTATATATTCTTATATATTTTCTCACTAGTAAAATATACATTTATATATTTAAAAGTTCGTTTTTATGACAAAAGTTGATTTTACTTAGATATTATTAAATAGTATATTCTATCAAATTTGGAGCAATTTAATTTAAATTCATGCAAAATAATAATAAGAAATAATTACTCTCCATTATTTTTAGGTGGTTTCCATTTTCCATGCTTTTCTAGGAATTCTCTATAATTATTCAAATGGTTAAGTACCTTGCCAACTAAATCAAAAGATTCAAAAACAGGAATTCCACTATTCAAGAGTTTTAATTTAAAAGAGTATCGGCTTTTATATTCTTGAAAACCCTCGTTGATTTTCAGCATGACACAATATAAGGGTTTATTTCCATATTTTTTTCTTGTCTTCCGGACAAACTGAATAAACATCTTGTTTAAATCAACTTTCATTCCAGATTCTGCTAACATTGTATCTTGCAATGATGCAAACCTCTCAGGATCTTTAACAAATACTATTGCATCGATATTTGGATCTCTATCTAAAATACTAAGAACTTTTGCATAGATGTTCGGATAAGCTCCTTGGGCACCGAGATCTAAGGGATTTACAAAATTCGTATTTACGTCGGGTAGAAATCGAGCAAACTTATTGATCGTTTTATCAGTCAGACGAGGTATTTGAATGTTATATTTTTCCAATGCATCTCCCGCTTCAATTGTGGAGCCACCTCCTATCCCTATGAGTCCGATCCTCCGGGAAGCGGGTAAACTTGTAAATTTGAAGGCTGAAGCCAGAGCCGCCATTTCTGTGGAATTTTTTACTAGACTGCAACCTGTCTGTTTAGCAACCGCTTTCCAGATCGCATTACTACCTGCTAAACCACCCGTATGAGATATAATCGCTTTTTTCGTAGCATCTCCATAACCTGCTCGCCATAAAATAACTGGTTTTCGATTTAGATTGCATTCTTTTGTTATTTTAATAAATTTATGTCCTTCTTCAATATTTTTTAAGTGTTCTAAATAAAGTCCTATTATTCTTGTTCTAGGATCATGTAGAAAATATTCAAGAAAATCAGGATGACCTAAATCTATTGCATTCCCTATGGAAATCATTTGTGCCACATAAACACCATAAGATACTGCCAATTGAGCAGAATTCACGGCAAGACCACCAGACTGGAATGTAGCGCTAAAATTTCCCGTTTTTCTTGATTGGTCCCCGCCATTATATATTCCCATATAAGGAGCATATAATCCAATACAGTTTGGCCCTATAATTCGCATATTATACTTTGTTGCTATTTCTAATACTTGTGACTCAAGACCCTCGTTTCCTACTTCGCTAAATCCTGAGGCAAAAATCGTGACAAATTTAGAACCTTTTTGTCCAATTTCCTCTAATATTTGGGGGCATAGTCCTGCTTTTACACCTAAAATTACGTAATCTATTGGTTTATTTTTTAATTCTTCATCTAATATGCTAGAATAACATTTTTGACCTAGCAATTCTTGACCGGCATACTTTGGATTGAAAAAATACATAGGCACTTTAATTTTACCTTCCATAATTCTAGCAAAATAACCTGCTCCACTTGGATTAGGACCAACGCCGATTATTCCAACTCCTCGTGGATTAAAAAGCCGTTCGAGGTCATGGTAAGTATCTAATGAATTTGACATAGTTAATTAATATAAAAAAATATCACTATTTAATCTATTCTCTTTTATAGTAAAATTTAAAAGTGTATAATAAGCTAATTTTTCACTATAATAACAAGAAAAATTCATACTCTTTTTAACACTTTTTTGGCTAATTCAATATCATTAGTTACAATTCCATCAATACCCATATCAATTAATTTTTGCATTGCTTTTTTAGAATTTACGTTCCATGCATTTACTTTAATATTTTGTTTATGAGCGTTTTCTATAAATTTTCTATTTATTTTTGTAAATAAAGGATGAATTGAGTAAAATTTGTTCTCAATTGCTTCTTGAATTGTTTTTTTTTTCTTTATTCCCATTACCAGTGAAGCTAATTTTATACTAGGTTCAATTTTTTGAACATTTAGTAACTCATCATGTTTAAACGAGCTAATTATTGTGGAATTTATCAATTCAGCTTTTCTAAGCTTTTCTACTACTTTTTCTGCCATTCCCGTTGCTTTAATTTCCAATTGAAATTTAATTTTGTTTTTAGCAACCTCAATCAATTCATCAAGAGTAGGAACTTTTTCTCCCTCTCCAGCATCAAGTTGTTTTAGCTTATCAAGGGTCATTTTTCTAATTAATCCAAAATGTCCTGTAGTCCTAAAGGTATTACCATCGTGCATTATGATGATTTCATTATCTTTAGAAAGGTGTACATCAAATTCAATATAATCGGCTTTTAATTCAATTGCTTTCTCAAATGCTTTGATTGTATTCTCGGGAGCGATCTTTTTTGCACCCCTATGCCCAATTATCAGTACTTCATCAGATTTTTTGCTCATAGTTCTAACTCGATTTTATTAAATTAACTATTTTTTTGAATTTTAATAAAGATAATATCCAATTTTTGCATTTATTGTTAATTAAATAACAAATAAAATTATTTCAAAAATTTACCACATTCTTTTAAATATCAATTTAAATTTTTTTAT
>JBHLME010000185.1:0-6150 GCA_048938445.1 Promethearchaeota archaeon
TTTAATGGCTTAGCCTGGTATAGCGCACGGCTGATAACCGTGAGGTCGGGGGTTCGAAGCCCCCCTTTCGCACCATATTTACTTCTACTTTCAATTTAAATATTAGTTAGTTAAGATTTATATATATTCTTTTTTTTTAAATAAGCTTTGATTTCCAATTTTTCAAACATATTAATATCAAGTAAAGATTTAGAGGAACTCCTTAATTGAAAATTATCATTAGTAGAGGGAATTATTCTTAAGACAACTCCTAAAACTTCAGATTCAGGAACATATAATGTTTTAGCAGAATCATATTCTGCAAGTATATAATCATTAGTTTTTTCCTTAATTATAAAACTTCCATCAGGAATCCAACTATTATCTCCCTTTGTTTTAAAATACCATGTATTATCTTTTTTTTTTTTATCGACCGCTCTATGAATTATTGGAATATCATTAGATAAGTCATTCAACATCATTCGATCAATCCCGTGATTATAGAAATATTGTGGTCCCTTTAATATTAGAATATCTCCATTATTTTCTCCTGTTTTAATATCTTTAGGTGCTTTCTTACCTAAGATAACTATATCCCCTATATTTAATGTAGGGTACATTGATGTACTTGTGATTCTATAGAATTTTTGCTCGTAATTAATAGACATACTCTAAAATCATGTTTTAAATTTAAAAAGATCATTATTTTTAGAATAAAAATATTATTTTAAAATATGAAAATAGTGATTATATCTGGGACACCAGGAACAGGAAAAACATCTGTTTCTAAAAAAATTACAGAAAAAATAAATGCAAGAATGATATCATTAAATGAGTTAGCAATTTCAAAAAATCTTATTATTAGTTATGATCAAAAAAGAGATACAAATATTATTGATGCAAAAAAAATTATCGACCAAGTAGAGATATTAATCCAAAAGCACAGCCAAGGTAATATTGAGGTGCTCATTATAGAGTCTCATTTTTCAGATATTATCCCTAATGATCTTATTGATTATCCTATTGTACTGAGATGTCATCCTGATGAATTAATGAAAAGATTAAAAGAGAGAGATTATAAAACAGAAAAATTGATTGAAAACGCACAAGCAGAAATATTAGGTAATTGTATGAATTTTATGATAAAAAAAAATATGGGGAAAGAGATAATTGAAATAAATACAACCAACTTAAACGTCAAATCTATTGCTGAAATCATCATTCATATAATCCAAGATAATAAATACATGGAAAAATTTTCAAAATTAAAAGTAGATTGGTTAGAAAAACTATTCCAAGAAAATAGGTTAGAAGATTTTTTTGATTAAAAAAAAAAGAGTTGAATAATTTAATTGTTTGAGATCATTGATATTGATGCCCTGGGGAGAATTGGAAAGTTACAGGTAAATGATAAGAAAATGATTACTCCGAATTTGTTTCCTGTAGTTCATCCTTCTAAAAATCTTATCTCTGCTAAAGAGTTGAAAAAAATTGGAGCAGAATCACTTTTCACGAATGCATATCTTCTATATCAAAATGATCTTTTAAGGGAAGAGGTTTTAAAAAAAGGTATTCATAGACACTTAAATTTTCCTAATGGAATAATTGCCACTGATAGCGGTGCCTTTCAGCAATACATGTATAATAAGGAAAAAATAAGTATAGAAGCTAAAGAAATTGAACGATTCCAAGAAGACATCGGTTCAGATTTTCCAGTGATTCTTGATATTCCGGTACAATTAGATGATAGTTATGAGATAGCAAAAGAAAAGGTATACACCACAATATCTCGAGCTAAGGATAACATTAATCGAAGGACAAATGAGAAATGTTCTTGGTTTGGACCAATTCATGGAGCAAAATATCAAGATTTATTAAAAATAAGTTCAACCGAAATGAGTAAATTGAATTTTGGTGTGTATGCAATAGGAGGATTAGTCAAAGCTTTTTTAAATTATCAGTTCGACCTAACTATTGAAATTTTATTGAATGTTAAAAAAGCTATCCGGCCGGATAAACCAATTCATATGTTTGGGCTCGGATTACCACAATTCTTTTCATTAGCCGTTGCGTGTGGCTGCGACTTAATGGATTCCGCAGCATATGTACTATTTGCAAAAGAAAACCGCTACTTTACTCTGTCAACAGGAACTGAAAAGCTCGAGGATTTAGACGAGTTTCCTTGTCACTGTCCAATATGCTGTGATAACAAACCAAGAGAAGTATATAAGCTTGAGGATGATTTAAGAACAGAACTTTTAGCAAAACATAATTTATATCTTTCTTTTTCTGAATTAAGAACTATTCGACAAGCCATACGAGAAGGTAATTTATGGGAGCTGGTTGAACAACGTATAAGGGTTCATCCTGCACTTATGAATGCTGCAAGGTTAATTAGAAATTACACGGATTATTTTGAAGAACATGAAAAAATTTACAAGTTAAAAGGGAGATTATATTCATCATCAAACGATTTATTTCGACCTTTAATTAAGAGATATAACAATAAATTAATTGGGAACTATAGAATCCCCCAAGATGCTAAATATTTAATAATCCTCCCAGAACTAGACACTAGACCGAAAAATAGTCCCAGTATTAGCAAATGGTTAAATCTTATTAATAATGATACAATAAATGAACGAAGGGCCTTACATGTAATGTTTTTTTCCTTACACTATGGATTGATCCCTATAGAATTAATTGATACATACCCTCTTAGTCAATATGAATCAATTAGATTTACAGAAGAGAATGGATTCTTATCAAACAATGTAATTCAAAAATGTCTTAATTTCTACCAAAAAAAAGTGAATGCCTACAAGAAAATTGCGATCTTAATCCCTGAAAATTATGAAAACCAATTTGGTGAGATTGTTAAGTTTTCTCCTATTGATCCAATTAGGCAGCTTTTTTCGCTATTAAAACTTGAAAATAAAGAAAAAATTTTCAAATTCAATAATTTGAATGATATATTACAATTTTTTGATGAATAATTAAAGCAAATGAAAATTATAGAAAAAATAGTTGCATATGGTCATAATAATATCTCATGTACCCATGGTACCACGATTGAATTAACAAAAGATAAGCATCTTTCAAGAAAAGGAAACTGTATTTTAGGGATTAATGCTTCAAAAAGTTGTTATGATCTAAATACAAATTTAAAACAAGCAATTTTTAATGGAAATAAACTCAAAGTTACTCTTAAAGTTGATAACTTCATCGATAATTTTGATGGATATGGAAGTAAACAGTTATCATTATCAAATAAAAACGACATTGTATTTCGAAAAAGCAATTTTATTTGTGATAGAACGATTTTAATTAATTGTACTAAATCATCAAATGAATTAAACCGGGATATGATTAAACTTTTAAATAACCCTGAAAAAAAAATAAAAATCACATTCATTTTAAATGATACTGATGGATAGATCTAATAATTCAAGAGATATTCCTTTCATTAAATTAAATAAAAAGAATGGACAAATATTTCTGAATAAAATTAAGCAATTATTTAAAAATGAAACAATTCTCGATAATAAATTTAATAAAATCCAAGAAAATGATTTTATATTATTTCCCCTGATAAATGATGAAAAAATTATAAAAAAACTACTCAATTCAATTGAAAAGGATTTAGAATACCAATTAATTTTTAATAAAGGAGTTTTAAGAAAGGATTACAAAATTAGATCAATTCAAGAAGCGGTAAAAAGCCAAATTCCAGAAAATTATTTAAAATTTGTTCCAAGATCATATGATATTATCGGAGATATAGCTATTTTAGAATTTGATAAAAAATTTATTTCAATTATAAATGATCCCTTAAATTTTAAAGAAATAATTGCAAAGGCTCTAATTCAGGTGAATAAAAACGTAAAAAGCGTTTTTGAAAAGAAAAGCGAAATTAAAGGTCTATATCGGTTGAGAGAATTGAAATATTTATTTGGAGAAAAGAGAACTCAAACCTTGCATAGAGAGAACGATTGTTTGTTTAATGTTGATATTAAAAATATCTTTTTTACACCAAGATTAGTCTTTGAAAGAAATAGAATTGCTTTAATGAATTATAAAACCAACGAAGTTATTGTAGATTTGTTTGCCGGAGTAGGCCCATTTTCGATCCAAATAGCAAGAATGAATGAAGTAGATTTATTATCATTTGACATCAACCCTAACGCCTATAATTTACTTTTAAAAAATATTGAACTGAACAAGTTAAAGGGAAAAATAATTCCTTATAATCTTGATATAAAAACGCTTATAAATCCTTCAAATGAGTTAGGTGTATCATTAAAAAATAAAGCAGATAGAATTATAATGAACTTACCTGAAAAATCGTTAGAATTTCTTGACGTCGCCTGTTTTTTATTGAAAAAATCAGGTGGAATAATGTATATTTATCAAATCTCTGAAAAACCAAATCCTATTGAAAGAGCGATAAAAAAAGTAGAGAAAAAATTAAAAAAAATTGGTTATAGAGCAGATGAAATTCTTAATTCAAAAATTGTTAAACATTTTTCCCCTAAATCCGAATTGGTGGTAGTAGACCTTATAGTTAATGAAATTTAAGTAATTTAAATGGAAAAACTAAAAATTTAAAGATTTTAAAACCTTTATTATTAATTAATATCGGAATTAGTAGGGATCTGTAGCCTAGCATGGATAGGGCGTCGGACTTCTAATCCGAAAGTCGCAGGTTCGAATCCTGCCAGGTCCATTATTTACTGATATACCACTGTAAATACATTCATTTATTTGTTACCTTTAGAATTGAAAGAGTAAAAAATTCTAAATTTAAGATAAACAAAAAATCTTTAATTTATTTGATTAAAAGATTCTACTAGTGCTTTAAAAATTAGGATAGAATTCCACTAACTCAGTCAAATTTTGAAGGATATTGGATTTAAGAGAAATTTAAGCTCAATATTTTTAATCCTTCTAAAGGGATTTTTTTATAAAGAGACAAGAAATGATTTTTTTAAAGGTAAAATTCAAGAAAAGGATGGTATAAAAAGGTTTTTAAACGCACTTAAATTAGTTATAGCATCTTTGTAAAACCTAAAAATGATAAAAATGGACAAAAAAAAATATTCTTTTATAATAATTTTAGTTATCTTGATGGCTACGTTCAGAACATTAATCAACTCTAGCGTTTCAGATGACATTATAGATTCCAAATTTATCAAAATAGCGGCGACTTCTCCAGTACTGTGGAATAATACGTGGGGTGGGAGTGAAAATGAGAATGCAGAGGGAATAGTCTTGGACTCCTCAGGAAACGCTTATATTACTGGAAAAACTGCTAGTTTCGGAGCAGCAGGATCTGCTGACGTGTATTTGGCGGAGTTCAACTCTAATGGAGGCTTCGAGAGATACTTTTTATGGGGTGGAGACGCATATGAGGGCGGAGAAGCAATCGCCTTGGATTCGTCGGGAAACGTTTACGTTACTGGATTTACATATAGTTTTGAAGCAGAAGGTTCTGACATATTCTTGGTGAAGTTCCATCCTATCTATGGTGTTGAGTGGTATTATACATGGGGTGGGAGTGAAGATGATGTAGGAATTGCTATTACCTTGGACTCTTTGGGAAATGCTTATGTTGCCGGACTTACAAGTAGTTTCGGAGAGGGGAATGATGATGTTTGCTTGGTAAAGTTCAACCCTATTGGTCATGTTGAGTGGTACTATACATGGGGGGGGGGCGGTTTCGATCGTGGATTTGCAATCACCTTAGACTCGTCAGGAAACGCTTACATTACTGGAGAAACCAATAGTTTCGGAGCAGGAGGTTATGACATATTCTTGGTGAAGTTCAACTCTACGGGAGGCGTTGAGGGGAATTGCACGTGGGGTGGGATTGAGAATGAAGCTGGAGTTTCGATTTCCTTGGACTCATCGGGAAAGGTGTATGTTGCTGGACGTACAGAAAGTTTTGGAGCGGGAAGTAAAGATATGTGCTTGGTGAAATTCAATTCTATTGACGGCGTTGAGTGGAACTCTACATGGGGTGGACTTGAAAATGATGAAGGATTTGCGCTCACCTTAGACTCATCGAAAAATGCTTACGTTACTGGAGGTACAGGAAGTTTTGGAGCGGGAAATGATGATTTGTGCTTGGTGAAGTTCAACTCGATTGGTGGAGTTGAGTGGAACTATATA
>JBHLME010000186.1:0-6134 GCA_048938445.1 Promethearchaeota archaeon
TTTTATTTTATTTTTGTACTAGTTTGTTTTTATATATTTAAATGTTTAATTCTTATAAAAAGCCGTAATGATTTATTTAATCAACTTATTTCTATCATTTTTTTAATGTTTTTATCGATTTGTTTTCTGATTCCATACTTTTTAAGCATTTATTTTGTATATAATGACACATTGATGGATTTTTTGAAACATTTTATTGAACGGTTTACAAATTTCGAAGATGCTCTTTCTTATAGATTTTATAAGGATATTAGTAATTACTTTTTAGTTTTAATTTATCCATTAGAGTATTTTAAACCATTTGTGGATGAAAGGTTATTAGATGTGTTTGATGAAATTTTTAGAAATTCAATTTTTCTCTTTTTCATTCTTTCAATATTTGGTTTGTTTATCTACATAAAACCAAGAAAAAGTAATAAAGATTTAGAAACTTTAGCGCTCTTCAAGTTTTTTATTATTATAATTGTGTTTTTCTTTTTTCTACCATACTTTTTTTACAATTTGGATTTTTTTATTAAATTTAGGAAGAGAATTTTACAAAGTTTTTGCTTGCCTGTAATAATTATGACTATTTATTCAATCGAATGGATAGTAAACAAAGCAGGAAAAATTACGGACTTTTTTATCTATAAATTTAAATTTTATAATAAAATTATTAATGCTAAAAAACCATATTCAAAGCTTTTAAGGATTGATTCCATTTTAGTAATTTTATTATTGATATCTGCTAGTTCGATATATTATATGCATCGTTGGCCAGATTATTATTATCAATACGATGATGAATTAGTTGACGTTGTACTATATCTTCGAGATAATGCAGAAGAAGATTCAATAATACTTCGGCAAGATTTTGATTCAGTGATAATATTCAGAATGCTTTATGATATGAAAATAAAAGAATGGGATTTAAATGAAAGTTCTACTTATGAAGAACTTTTATTGGAGGTACAACAGAGGAATATTGATTATTTAATTTTTCCTAAAGAATTTTTCAATGATGGAAGTATAGCCTTTTATATTGAACATCATCCTGATTTTGACGAGAAATTAGAAAACGATGACTATATATTATACAAAACATAGAGGGACATAGGATTTTATCTTGAATATCATTAGACTTACTACTAGAATTTACCCGGACAAAGCAGGACCTGCTGTATATGCGTTTCAATCATCAAATCACATCTCGGATAATCATTTTACCATGTTTAACGTTGCATGTAGACCTGACGGGATTAAAGCTAAAACAAAAAAAGAAAATCCAAATTTTACAATTCATTTTTTGCCCATCAAAGCAACGAGATGGGATGCCGGTCCGCTCAAACAGTTATTATTTCTTTTCAGATTTGGATTTTATTCTTTTAAAAAGCTTTTAAATATTCATCGAAAATATAGAATTGATTTAATACATTGTGATAACCCTGCTATAACAGGTTTAATTGCGGTCATATTTAATCGATTATTTAAAATCCCTTTTATATATACACAACATGGTCTTGATTCACACTTTAAATTGAATTTTTTACTTGAAATAAAACAAATTTTTCCACGCTCAGCAAATTATATAATCGTCAGCAGAAAGATGATACCATTTTTTAAAAAAAACAAATTAGATACAAAAAAATTAACATGGATACCAGTTGGAGTTGAATTAAATAAATTTTACCATGTTAAAACCGAAGATGAGAAAAAAAATTTGATTTCAGATTTAAATTTAAATACAATACTTAAAGAGGATGATTTTATCGTAATTTACATTGGATATATGGATTTAAAACAAAAAGTTTTAGGTATGATTGATTTTCTTCATGGATTTAATAAGTTTTTGACAGATTTAAACGAAAATCAGCGTAAAAATCTAAAATTATTATATTTAGGAGATGGTAAATACAGAATTTTACTTGAAAAAGAGTTAAATAATTTGAAATTAGAAAATAATGTATTTATTTTAGGTATTCGCTTAAATATCACTAAATTTTATGCAATTTCTGATTTTCTTGCCTTAACTTCTTATATGGAAGGATTTCCGACAGTATTGCTAGAAGCAATTGCTTCCAACGTGCCATGTATTTGTACAGATGTTGGGGAAGTTAATGAAATCCTTGATGAAAATTCTATAATACCCTGTGGAAAAATAGAAGAAATTACTACCAAATTGAAAGTTTTTTATAGAGATAAAAATTTATGTAAAAAAGCTGTAGAAAATTCATTAAATAAAATAAGAAAATTTGAATGGTCAAATATTGCTAAACAAATTAAAAAAATCTATAAAAAAGCATTATTAAACGCTTTAAATTGATAAATTGATTTTTATGATAAAAAACAAGAGTATTTTAATTACTGGCGCTGCTGGTTTTATTGGTAGTCACCTTTTTGAAACTCTAATTCAGGAAGATAATTATATTATAGCAATAGATAATTTTAACGATTATTATTCTGGAAAAAAAGAAAGATTTGAAGAAATCACTAAAAATCATAAAAATTCATTTTCTTTGATAATAGATGACCTTGGTAATAAAAAAATTTACGATAAAATTGATTATGATATAGATATAATTTTTCATCTTGCTGCCCAACCAGGTGTAAGATATTCAATTGAACACGCTTCAGAAGTCACAAACAATAATATTTTAGGTACAGTCAATATCCTTGAATTTTCATTAAAAGAAAACGTAAAAAAGATAGTTTACTCCTCATCTTCTTCTGTATATGGAAATCCCATTTATACTCCTCTTGATGAATCCCATCCAAAAAATCCAATATCTCCTTATGCAGTTTCAAAATTGGTAGGGGAAATCTATGCTGATTATTATTATAGAGAGTATAAGCTACCAGTCTCTTCTTTAAGGTTTTATACTGTGTATGGTCCGAGGGGTAGACCAGATATGGCAATTCGAAAATTTTTTAATCTTATACTTCAGGATAAAGAAATTACAATTTATGGAGATGGAGAACAGCTTAGAGATTTCACCTATGTATCTGATATAATAAATGGATTAATCTTATCTGCCGAATCAGAGAAATCTGCAGGAGAAGTGTTTAATTTAGGCGTTTCTAATCCAATAAGCGTTAATAATCTAATTGATAAAATGTATAATCTCGTAAAAGCGCCTAAAAAAGTGAAATATATTGAAAAACAGCAAGGAGATGTTGATATCACATATTCAAATACGGAGAAAGCCAAAAAAATTTTAAATTATCATCCTCAAATTGATATAGATGAAGGATTAAGAAGAACTTTTGAATGGCAAAAATCTAAAGTATAAATTTAATGAAATATAGAAAATTCTTAATTCAGAATTAAAGAATCTTTCTCTATTTAAGTAGATCTTTAAAAGTTATGAATCTAACATCAGAAAAGTTCATAATATATTCGATATGTTGAGCTAACATACTCCACATTTGTTTTGAACTTTTTTTAAAAAGATACTTTTTAAAGCGCTTTAATGAGAAGTATAATTCTTTCTTTGATTTTGATTTAAAAATTCTCTTTAGATTCTTTCTATTTTGAGCTTTTTTCCAATGTGATGTATGTAAACATAAAATATAAAAATCACCATTCTCATAAACGTGTTTAAATTTCCCATTCCAATCATCCACGTTACCACTCGCATTACAACTTATTCCTATTTCATATACATTATCTTTTGGAAAATTTATTTGACTTTTATAATTATTTTCAGAGATATATGTTAATCCATAAATAATACCACATTTTTTTAAAATCTCCTTAACTCTATCATCAAACGCTCCATATGGATAAGCAAAACTTGTAATTTTATAATTTAAACCAACAGAACTTAATTTATTTTCTATATCTTCTAAATTTTTTTCAATCTCGATTTCTAATTTTTCTTGTGAGAGGTTAGGTAAATGATGATGATTTCTTGAATGCCCACCTATTTCCCAATTGTATTCAATTATGGTATCTTTAATACAATCCCAAGCATCTTTTCCCCATCCATACTGATAATGGGAATACATAACATAAAAAGCAACGGGAATTTCTGGATAATTTGAAATGAACCATTCTCTTAATTCATAAAAATCATACTTATTGCCAATATCGTCAATTCTTATTATTATTTTAACAACCATGGGATTTAATTTATTATTTTAAGAAATTTTAGTAATCTATCTGTTGATTTCCCATTAGAAATATTAATTATTATTAATGAACGTAATATATCAATTCTAATACGAAAATTCTTTGGAATATGAGTCAATTTCGACCTTTTAATAATTATCCTAATAAAAATTCTTAGCATATTTTGTTGATATGAATTTTCTGCTAATTTTATTTACTCTTACTTAAAATTGATATTTTTTTATTTTTTAAAAATTATTGCTATAGTATTAAAATTATTATGATTAGAAATTATAATATTTACCATATACAAATTATAGTTCCTACTATTGATTAATAGTTTTTAAAAAAATGGAATTTTAATATAATTTGAAAAATATACTAAAATAAAAAATTAAAATGAATTAAATGAATTATTAGGAGAATTTAACTTGATTGGAATTGGCATTATAGGTGTTGGTTATTGGGGTAAAAATCACGTTAGAATATATAAATCACTTTTATTAGAAAATAAAATTGATTATCTGAAAATATGTGATATCGATGAACATAGGATAAATCAAATGGCTGAAGACTACGGTTTAGAATATTCAACTGACTTAAATGAATTAATTAAGGATGATAAGATAAACGCTGTTGTAATTGTAACACCAGCAGACAATCATTTTGAAATAGCTAAATTAATGTTAAATAATGGTAAAGATGTATTTATTGAAAAACCAATGACTTTGGATTCGGATAAAGCGATGGAGATTGTTGAGACCGCAAAAAAGAATAACCAAATATTGATGGTTGGTCATATTTTTCGGTTTCATCCAATTGTTCAAGACTTAAAGAAAAGAATAGATTTGGGTGAATTCGGAAGGATTAACCTATTATATGCATTCCGTTTTGCTTTAGGCGTGCCTAGAACGGATATTGGCGTTGATTTTGATCTTGCTGCTCATGATATTGATGTTTCTTGTTATTTTTTAAAACATAATTATCCGAAATCACTTATGGCAGATTGTGTAAGTTTTCATCAAGATAAAGTTATTGAAATGGCAAATATTTGTTTAGAATTTCCAAATAAAGCAAGATCATATTTGATGGAATCTTGGAATGTACCTGTTTATGATAAAAAAAGAGAATTAATCGTAATTGGAACTGAAAAAAGCGCTATAGCAGATTATTTGACCCCAAATGAATATAGAATTTTTGATACAAAGATCAAAAAGAGATTTAGTAATGGTAAGGAAATTTTGGAAATTGATGAAAAGACGGTAATTAAGATAGTTTTAGAATATAAAGAACCATTAAAAGAAGAAATTTTGCATTTTGTTGACTGTCTGAGAAATAGGAAAATTCCATTATCTGATGGGATGGTTGGTTATAGAACTATAAAAATGTGTGAAGCCATAACTCAATCAGCTAAAGAAAATAAAAAAATTTTCTTTTAATATAAAATTTACTTGAAGTATTTATTAATAATTTCTGTAATATAATTTATTTCATCATCAGTTAAAAATGGATGCATCGGTAAACTTATCATTTAATTTGCATACTTTTTGGTTTTTTTATTATTAAAGCCCTCTAAGTGTTTGAAGGGAGTGGTTTTTTCAATAGGAATAGGGTAATGAATACCAGTTGGTATATTATTTTCAGATAAATATTTTTGAAATTTATCTCTATTCTTTTCACCATCCTTTATCCTAACAGCATAAATATGATAAACGTTTTTATTTACATATGGGGCGGTTTTAGGAGTTATGATATATTTATCATCTAATAAATTGTCATACTTTTTTGCGACTTCAATTCTTTTTTCATTCCAATCATCTAGGTGCTTTAATTTTTCATCTACGATAATTGCTTGTATTGTATCCATTCTATTATTCCAACCAATACCATCGTAATAATATTTTTTTCGTGAATTATAGTTTCTTAAAGCTTTAGTTTGATCATATAACTTTTGATCATTGGTTATAATAATACCAGCATCACCAGCAGCACCTAGATTTTTACCAGGGTAAAGTGAAAAAGCAGATATATCTCCAAATCCTCC
>JBHLME010000060.1:0-25584 GCA_048938445.1 Promethearchaeota archaeon
TCGATTGATTCATTTTTCCAATGGGCAATACTCTTGATTGGAGGGAGCCCATTCAACTCCAGCTGCAAGCTAAAGTCAGTCCAGCCCACTGTAGGACCCAAAAAAAGGGTGTAATAATCGAAAAACAGATTTAACAGGCACCCACCACCCAAACCGGGAGTAGCCAATTCAGCTATCTGATGAGCATTATATATTACCTGGGTTAAGAAGGAGGCATTGACAATTTCTTCGACATACGGAATACTAAAGTCAAGTACTTGTTTGAGTGTTTCTGAAACACCCGTTTCCTTTACCATTGGCTCGATTAGTGGTATAGCTTGATCTTTGATTCCTAAAAGCCCTTGATCTATCGAGTTATATGTCATATCTGTAATTAGATTATTGACAACCATGCCACCAGGTAAGGAGATTCCCCCGAGAATTAAGCACAGTACCGATGCGAACGCAACTTTTTTTGACATTTTTACATAAACCTTTTTTATATTATTTTTTTCATATAATATCCCTGTGAAATTCAATATTTTTACTTGTTGTTGAAAAATATTGTTTTTTAATTTTTATTTTCTAATGAATCACAGAATTATCATTATAATAGATCGTTTATGTCTATTTTGTAAATTGATAATAAGGATATTATAATTCAATTATATATTTCGCGCTATTCATTAATAAAGGTTACAAAAAAAATTCGTATTTTACAAATTATAAGAGTGATTTATTTAAGATCAATTTTTTTTTAAAACAATTATTTTATACATTAGAATGCCAGATGAATTTGACTTTCATAAATATAAAACTATTGAAGAATATGGAAAAACTATAGAGGGGACCAAATATTTGCATGATCTCTACTTAAAAGCTGTCAATCATCCAGTTAGAAAAGAAATGTTAAAAATAATTAATAATGAGATGAAAATTTCTAAAAAAGATTTGGTAAACAATCTTCTGGAAAAACAAATCATTAACGATGAGTCAGCTTTTAATTATAATATAGAGTACTTGATAAAAGCATTATGTGTTAATAAAATCGAGGAAAATAATGAGATTTATTATAAAATAACTCAAATGGGACAAATCATTGATTATTTAAAATAACATATAAGGATTTTTTAATCTTCATTAAAAAATTGTTTAAAGCAATTACAGCAAGGTATTCCAAATTGAACATTATACTTTCTTAATTTTTTATTTTTAGTTTGCATCATTCTTGCTAAATTTTCAATTAATTGCTCATCTTCATTAAAATATAATTTTTTTAAATTAATCACGTGATTTTTCTGTTTACAAATAGGACAAGAGGAATAATATTGGATAAATTGTTTGAGAACTAGTTTTTCTTCTTCATTCATTTCTTTAATTTTAAGTTCGGGGTTATTTCCAATGATCCCTTTTAGGTTATCTAATTCATTTAGCATTAATTCCTGTAATAATATACTAGCTTCACCAAGAGACTGAGATTCATCAATTTCTATTTCATTTAAACCATTAGATTTATCAAAATACTCAAGTGCTTCATTGAAAACAATTAATTTTTTCTTGTTATCACTTTGGGAGCTCTTGTTTTCCATAGTTTTTCATTCTTTTTTATTTCAATAAAAATATTCCTCATTGTTATCACGGAAGGGATTCTATAAAAAGTTTATAATCACGTAATATTATGATTTCAATTCATTAGATAATTTTTCAATCATTTGTTCAAGTTTTTTTGCCAAATTTACATGAGCATTACCACATTTTTCAAGAATAATATTTGCGTGTTCTAAATAAATTCGTTTTTTTTCTATTTTCCAATTTATCTGAATAATATCCATTAAATTGTCAATACGATCAGCCATCTTTATTATTTTTGCCTCATCAGATTTGGTTTCAAACGAGTTTAACCATATTTCTTTATCTTTTTTTTTTGGTTTTGAAAGTTCGCTTACAATTAACATTATTTTTTCATTAAAGTATTGCTTTATTTCTCCTAATGTAGTGGAAGTATCTTCAATTAAATCATGTAGTAATGCTGCTATTAATAAATCTTCATTATCTTGTTCAGAGAATCCAAACGATCTCAAAATTGCAGCTACTCTTATTGGATGGATGATATAAGGTATGTTGCTAGAAATTCTTTTCTGATCTCCATGTCGAACAGAGATGAAAGTAAGAGCTTCCCAATATTTAGAAATATCGGTCATAGTGGTTTAAGTTTTACTTTTTGATTTTTTGAATTCATCAGGTTTAATTGGACCAAGTTTTACTAGTGATTGTGCAAAGTTGTTAATAACGTCCGCAAATTTTTTTCCTTCACCAGCACTTATACTTTCAATTTTTATCCGACTTTCATTTATACCTGCATCACCTAATAATACTTTAATACTTTCATATCTATTTTTAGCTTTCAAAAATCCTGTATCGTAATGACAATCTTGTTCATGACATCCAGCTATTAAAACTCCATCAGCACCATTGAAGAAAGCTTCAAAAACTAGTGCGGGATCAAGCATTGCTGTACACATTACTCGTATCGCCCGAATATTAGTAGGATACTCTATTTTACTCGTTCCTGCCAAGTCCGCACCCATGTACGCACACCAATTACATAAAAAAGCAACAATTAAAGGATATTCTTTTTTTTCAGATAACAAGGTTCTTAATTTTGATTCAATCTGAGACTTTTTAAAACCTGGAATAAAAAGTGCATCACTATGACACATTGCCGCACATGCTCCACAACCCGTGCAATTAGCTTGAATTAGATTCAATTTTTTATTTTCTATCTTAATTGCATTATAAACACAAATTTTTTCACATAAGCGACATAAATCACATTTATCCTCATTAAAATATGCAATTTGAGGATTTAATTCGACCTTCCCTCGAGACATTAGTGAAATTGCTTTAGCAGCAGCACTCTCTCCTTGCGCTATACTTGAAGGAATATCCTTGGGACTTTGAATAACGCCTGCAAGAAAAATCCCATTTACCGATGTTTCAGAAGGTCTAACTTTTAAATGTCTTTCAAGTATGAATCCGTAGGTATCTTGGGAAATATTAAGCATTTGACATAACTCATCGGTTCCATCAGGTGGTTCAATACCTACTGCTAATATTACTAAATCTGTTTTATTTTCGAAGAGGTGGTTATCAATTACATTTTCTCCTCGAACTATTAATTCATCAGAGTTATCGCTCTTAAGTATTGCTGAAATATTACTCTTTATAAATCTAATTCCTGCTTCCTCTCTTCCTCTATTATAAAACTCTTCGCAGTTTTTACCTACAGCCCTAATATCATTGTAATATATTATTATATCAGTGTCGGGATGTTCATTCTTTAATAAAATTGCTTGTTTTATCGAACCATTACAACATACTTGACTACAATACTCATGATTTATTTTTTTATTCCGAGATCCCACGCATAATACGAATGACACCTTTTTTGGAGGCATACCATTGGATGGACGTAGTACTTTTCCTTGAGTTGGTCCATCATTATTTAATAATCGTTCCATCTGTAAGGTAGTGATCACATCAGCATAAATTTGATAGTTTAATTCACTTAAAATTGAGGGATCAAATGTTTTAAAACCTGTTGCTACTATAATTGTACCTACCTTTAATGTAATTTCTTCTGGTTCTTGTTCAAACACAATTGCTTCTCTATCACAAGCTTGAGCACAAGCTTTGCATCCTATGCAATATTCTTCCATTATATTAGGATAAAGGGGTATTGCTTGCGGATAAGGTATATCTATTGCTTTTCTTGGAAAAAAGGTGTCATTCACTTCTATTTCACATACATCTCTACATATATCATAACATCCAACGCATTTTTCTTCATCAATAAACCTTGGTTTTTTTATGATTGACACTTCAAATTTACCAACATATCCTTTAACATTTTTTATCTCAGAATAAGTCAACAACTCTATGTTGGGGTGTTCTTTACATTCCACCATTAATGGTCCTAAAATACATATACTACAATCTAATGTTGGAAATGTTTTATCAAATAATGCCATGTGTCCTCCAATTGTTAGATCTCTTTCTATAAGATAAACTTTATAACCCGCATCAGCAATTGCCAAAGCTGCTTTTATTCCAGTAATTCCACCTCCTATGATTAAAGTTGAGGGATCTATTTTTGAATACTGAATCTCTAAAGGTTCCATTAACTTTACTTCTTCAATGGCCATCTCAATTTGGTCTATTGCTTTTTTCGTTGCTTTTTTTGGATCACCTTTATGAACCCAAGAATTTTGTTCACGGATATTTGCAAACGAGATGAGAAATCTATTTATTCCTGCTTCTTCAATAGTTTTTTGGAATAAAGTTCCGTGTAAATTTAAAGAACATGCCGCAATTACGACCCTTTCAATTTTTTTTTCTTTAATCTCATCGGTTATTAAGTTCAATCCTGACTCGGAACATAAATATTGGTTTCCAAGTGATACAATGTCGGGACGATTTTCAAAGTGCTCTCTGACTTCTGGAACATTTATTACACCACTTATATTTTTTCCACAATCGCAAATAAAAAGACCAATTTTCATAAAAATTACCACCAAAAATATAAAAACTTATAATTTGAATATAATTTGATACAATTTAAGAATAGCTAATCGTTTAAATTTTCAAGCATTTCTTTTGGTATGAACGGATAAACTTTAGAGATATCAAAGTCATTTTCTTTCATTTTTAAGAAATATCTCTTTTCAATTTCATATTCTTCTTCCACCCACTTACGAATTTCCTCAGCGGAGAAGAATTTCCCTTTTAAAAGACGAAGTCCTTCACATTTTTTTGCATAATCATCAAAATTATTTTTATTTTTTTTCAAAACAAGCAACTGCCACCAAGGAAAGCATGTACATTGAAATGGACGGTATTTATGAACACTACATTTATTATCTTTTAAAAAATGGCAGTGCTCATCATCTCCTGTAAATTTAAAGCCTAACGTCTTGTATTTATAAGTTCGGCCTCTTGAAGCGCCAGGTTCTTTCCAAAAAAAAGATTCATTTATTATTTTTACATATCTACGAATAAAAGTTTTTAGTCCAGAATCCCCGTTCAAATTCAGATGTTTTGCTAACCTTTTGATATCATCAAGGTATAAATACACTTCACCCTCATCAAAACCCCTACAGCAAGAACCACACATCTGACAAGAAAATTCTACTCCATTTTGAAGCTCTTTAAACAATTCGATTTTTTTTATTGACAATATATTAACTATTACTATTATTATCTATTTTATAATAATTGTATTTATTACATTTAATTTATAATTGAATATTAAATGATTGATTACATTATATAAGGAGATTACATTTTTGGTCATCGATAATACAACAAATCATATTCCGAATAATTCAAAAACTAAATTAGAAAAGAAACTACATGAAATCGAAGAATTTTTATTTAAAAAAAAATTAAAAGATGAGATACAATATAATAGATGGCAAGAGGATTATAACCATATATATAATGAAAAATCGATTAATTTTCGATTATATATTAACCATGCAATCCTTTACTATATTGGTTTGGGATTCTTATTTAAATTCTTATTTGATAAGAAAAATAAATCATTTCTTCAAGAATTTGAAATAAATGAATTAAAAAATGTTGATCTTTCCTTAAATTACTTTTCTTCCATAACATGCTCATTAATAAAAGAAGATATTGATAATTTGACTGATTTGATATATTTGATAATAGATCAAGTAATTAATTTAGGTATTAAACCAGAATATTTATTTGATTACCTAGTTCAGAATATGTTTTCATCGATATTAAGACATGAATCAGGTGAATTCTACACACCACCATTTCTTGTAAAAAAAATGGTTAAAGAATCATATAAATTTGGATTTAAGGTTCTTGATCCCTGTTGTGGTTCTGGAAATTTTCTAATAGAAATCATAAAATCCATATTGGCCTCAGATAAACCGAAACAAGAAAAAATTTACGCAATTAATAATATTCACGGATATGATATTAATCCTTTGTCAATATTTTTAACGAAAGTTAACTGCATTTATTTATTAAAAGATTTTCCCATAAAAAATAAAATAAATTTAAATGTATGTGATTTTTTATTTCCAAAAATTGATAACAACTCAGAGAAATTTGATTTAGTAATCGGTAATCCCCCTTGGTATACTTTTAGGGATATTAGCTCTATTATATATCAAGAAAAAATTAAAAAACTTTCAGAAGACCTTGAAATCAAACCGTTACCAAAAAACATATTAAATATTGAAATTTCCTCATTGTTTTTTTATCAATCAAAAGAGAAATATGTTAAAGAAGATGGTCATGTCTTCTTAGTAATGACAAAAGGAGTGATTACTGGTTCACATGCCTCTCGATTTCGTTGTTTTAATGGATTTAAAAATCTTAAAATATGGCTTTTTGATAAAAAAGTTGAAATAGTGTTTAATATAGATTTTATCTGTCTATATGCTCAGAAATCTAATAAAAATATAAAATATTTGGATAAGGAAATACCTTGTATCTGTTATACAATAGAAAATAATAAAAGAAGCGTAGACTATTTTGATAAATTAGAATTAAAACAAAAAAGCGTAGATATATTAGTCCCTTATTCCGTAGAAAAGAAGGGAAATAAATTCTATGTTAAGAAGTTAATTTTAAAGGAAATTAAGAAGAAATTACTTCCTACTCGTGCTAGCTATTATAAAAATCTCTTCCATAAAGGAGCAGATTTAAATCCAAGAAGTCTTATTTTTGTTAAATGTGAAGAAGTAAATAGTGCTTTTTTTAAAATTAATCCAGATAAGAGAATTTTTAAAAGAGCCAAAGAACCTTGGACAGAAATGGAATATAAGGATCAAATCGTTGAAAAACAATATATTTTTAATGTAATGAAAAGCACGGAGTTGATTAAATTTTATGTTTATGATTGTTATCAAGTTTTTTTACCTTTAACAAAAAATGATTTAAGTTTCAATCTTGAGAATTTAGAAGAAAATGCTAAGGTTTTTTATGAAAAAATAAATAAAATTTATCTAAATAAAAAAAAAGGAACAACTAAACATGGATCATTAATGGAGAATCTAAATCGATGGAATAAATTGATAAATGAACGACAATTATCAACAATTAAAGTTGTTTACAATAATTCAGGTTCAACATTGAATTCTGCAGTAATTCAAGGAGACTTTTTAATAACGGGTGATTTAAGTTTTTTTGCCACAGAAAATTTAGATGAAGCACATTATTTGGCAGCAATCTTGAATTCTCCTATCATGACTAATCAGATCAAGATTAAAAAAAGTTCAAGACATATATTTAAAATACCCTTAGAAATTCCACTAAAAAAATTTGAACCTACTAATCAAAACCATAAAAGACTAGTTGAATTAGCAAAAAAATGTCAAAGGATTGTAATATCGGTTGTTAATAATAAAAATAATTTTAAAGAAATAATCTCAAAAAATAAAATTCAAAATATCTTGAGAGAAAAACTAAAGATGGAAATGGATGAAATTGATAATATTTTGAAATTAGAGTTCAATTAGTCGTAAATCTTTTTAAAAATTAGGTATTATATTAAATAATTAACATGAGCATAGATAAATCGCTAATAGTGTCTGATAGGAAAAAGTTTACATTTAAAATTATCATAGTTGGAGATCAAGGAGTAGGTAAAACCTCACTTTTAAAAAGATATGTTGAAAATAAATTTGATAATTCCATTCAACACAGTATTAGTGATAACTATTTTAAAAGTCAAATTGATTTTAATTCTGGTAAAATCGCACAGTTACAACTTTGGGATTTATCAGCTAAAGCTCAGCATAGACATCTTCTCACTAATTTTGTATCAGGCGCAAGAGGTGCTTTAATCTTATTTGACATGACACGTCCTTTAAAAATTATTGATGTTTTAGAATGGGTTAACATGGTGCGTCAAGCAGACATGTCTCTACCAGTTATTCTTGTAGGAACTAAATGCGATTTAAAAGATAAAATAATTGTCAATAATGAAGAAATAAGTCATATTATAAAAGTATTTAATTTTTGCGATTATATCGAGACCTCCTCCAAGGAAAATATAAACATATTCAAGGTATTTTATAAGCTTTCTAAAGAGATTATAAAAATTCAGAAATATAAGAGATAAATTATGAGCGATGAGTTAGTTATCCTTGGAAGTGGAGGAGGTCGTCATCACATTAGAACGCAACATAGGGCGACAGGAGGAATACTATACAAATTCAATGGAATTCAAGCTCATATAGATCCAGGTCCCGGAGCTGTAGTGAGAATAAACCAATATGGAGAAGATCCAACTAAAACAGAAATTTTTTTTGTTACACATGTCCATATCGATCACTTTAATGATATTAGTGCTATGATCGAAGCATCTCGAAATAATTTTTATGACAAAGATCATAACTTCGTTCAAAAAGGAACGCTTATAACAACTGATGAAGTTTTAAAATATATCTCTGATTATCATAAAAATATGCTCGAAAATGTTGTAAAGTTTAAAGCTGGAGATATTTATTATTATAAGAAAGTTAAAATAACTGGAACAAGAGTTGTCCATACCCCTAAGGTGGAGGGATTTGGAATCAGATTTGATTTAGATAATTATTCAATAGCATTTACTAGCGATACGATGATTTTTGATGGTTTTTCAGAGCAATTTTCAAATGTGAATATATTAATCCTTAATCTTCTAAGACCAGATTCTGTAAATTGTAAGCGTCATGTATGTACTGATGAAGTTATTCCTTATTTGAATAAAATTAATCCTTCCTTGGATGGATTAATTATAACTCATTTTGGAGCTTTTATGGATGGATTTAGATCATCAAATAATCATATTCCAAGCCAGGTGCAAAAATTAAAAGAAAAAACTAACATTAAAAAAATAATTCCAGCAGAAGATGGACTGAAAATTAAAATAAATGAAATAATTTAATGCAAAATTCATTTTTTTTCTATGAAGATACTTTTTTGTGAATTTTATATTTAATTTTTATTTAAATCATTATAGTATTATAAAAAAAGAGAAAAAATTGTCTCATTTTTATTCTATATACATTTAAATAGGAACTAGCATAAAAAAATAATAGATAGAGAAAAAGTATTAAAACCTAACTATCAATCCAATAAGAATATAATAATGAGATTATATACAAGAAAAATAAATCCAAAAGGGAGCATTAGTATTTCAACATCCTCCAGTGAGGATAAATATTTCGAAGAAATTGACTCAAAAACATGTTGTAAAAATCCTAAAATCACAGAGAGTGAAGGTTATAGAGTATGTCATAATTGTGGATTTATTTTTTCTCAAATCTATGATGATACTCCACGACGGTCATACACAAATGAAGAAAAGAATAATCGTGTCATGAACGAAGTGGTATATACTCCTATTGGACCAAGAACGGTCATAAATGGAAATAAGGATGCCAATGGTAGGTTATTAGATCCAAAATATATTTATTTTTATAGAAAGCTTTCTAAAATTAATAAAAGCATATTCTCGTCTTATGAAAGGAATTTCTACATTGCATTTCCTGTATTTGAAAGAATTAGCGAAAGATTATCACTTCCTGATAATATTATTAAAGATGCATTAAAAATTTATAAATATGCCGTAGAGAAGAAGATGACATTAGGAAGAAGCATTGAATCATTAATATCTGCATCTATATATTGTGTTATTCGGATTTATGGAATCCCTATAACGATGGAAGAAGTTATTGAGATCACTAATGTTCCCAAGAAAAAGTGTGTAAGAGATTTTAGCCTTGTAAGGAAGATTATTCTTCCAAACTTGAATTTTAAAGTAAAAGTCAAGCATCTCACTCCTGAAAAATATATTTATAGATTTAGTCAGGATCTGAATCTCTCAATGAAATGCAGTAATACCGCATTAAAAATGCTAAAGGAAGCAATTAAAAATGGATATAATATCTCGGGAAGGGATCCCAAGGGTATCGCAGCAGCTTTGCTTTATAATGCTTCACAATTAAATGGAGAGGGAAGAACCCAAAAAGAAATCTGTGATAAATCTTTAGTTACTCAAGTTACTTTAAGAAATAGGAGAAGAGAATTATCCTCATGCTTACCTTACTCAAAATAAGGGGAAAAATTTTTGATGATTTTTTAAATAAATTTGAGTGTGTGTTATACGTACGAAATAAACCTTTAAAACTCTTGATTTATATTTTAGCAAACGCTATGTGACATATAAGAAGAGGTAACTCCACTCATTCAACAAAAAAATTGGATTTCACGAAATAACATGTCGTTCTTCGGATTAAGCCCTCTATTAAACTAAAAGTAAGTTTAATTCTCCTTCCTTCTATATCATTGTGTTGAGTGAGATTTTATCTCTTTCTTTCTTCTTTCTAAAATAAATAAATCAAAAGAGAGATTTTGAAATAATTTACATATATTAATTTAAGAAAAAATAAATTACTCAAAAAAGAAGGACTATTCTATTTTTCATGCCAAAATCGGCATACATCACATTGATAAATATCAATAAATTTTACTGGTCTTAACTTTTGAGATGCCATTTTTCGTGGAATCATTAGACTCCCACATTTTTCACAACTAAGTGAATTCTGAACATATTCCACAGTCATTATTAATCACCTTAATTATATATAAAAAAAATTGATAAGTTTCTAAAAATTCATGTGATATGACAGTGATATTAGCTTCGTATCATCAATCATAATAAAATTTAATAAATTGTTTTTGTATGATTTAGGTATCATGGAACAAACTAACAAGCTATTTTGTTTTGGTTTAGATAATGCTGGGAAAACCACTTTATTAAATTGTATGCAAGGTAAGGAAGTATGTGAAAATCCCACCCCAACAAGAGCTTTCGATGTTATTGATATGGTCATCGAAGATATCGAATTTATTATATGGGATGCTCCAGGACAAGTTAGGTATCGAAAGACATGGGAAAAAGGTTTAATAAAAACAGATATATTATTATTTTTAATCGATACAGCTGATAAAATTCGCTATCAAGAATCAAACTTAGAACTTAACGCGATTTTAAGAAAGCACGATGTTCAAAATGTACCCCTAGTTATTTGTTTCCATAAATTTGACTTGAAAGAAGCTCAAAATAACTTAAATGATGCTATTGAAGCATTTCATTTATCATTGATTAGAAAAAGGGAATTATATTGGCTAAAAACTTCAGTGTATCAGAACGATACCGTTGAAAATCTGAAATTCATTCTATACAACTTATTAGTGATAAAAGAAGCGAAAAATAACTTAATTGAGTTCCAGGATCTCTCTAACATTTAGATTTTATAATACCAACGGCATATCGTGCACTGGTTTATGTTAATGAATTTCACATCACCAGGTCCTCTTGAAGCCATCTTTACTTGATGGAGTAAACCTGCACATTTAGGACATTCAAAATCAGTATTATGTCGAGTTGTCGAAGCCATAAATATTCACTTTATATACTATAAAATTAATATCTTCTATTTAAATATAAATAAAAAAAATGGATTTTATAGAGGATAGAACGAAAAAACGACTAATCAATCATAAAAAATTACTTAAGTTCCAAATTTAAGGATTTTAATACTTAAATAAGAATGCAAAAAATTTGATAGGGAGTATTATAATTTTTTTTGTTTAATGAATGAGAAAAAATTGATTAGATAATATATATCTTAATTTTTAGCTCTGCCTTGTTGAAGGATTACTATTTTACACTAATAATAAAGAAAAAAATAAATATCATAGATGATTATTTATTTATAACATGATTATGAGACGAACGTATAGTTTGAAAACTCAAACAAAGGATATGTTCCCGAAGAAGGGTAAGGATTATAGCAAGTGCTATATAGAATAATCCATTTATAATTCGTCTCTGATTTTGTCTGATTTTCCTAAATTTTTTTGATTCAGCGCTTCTTAATACTAGAGGCGACTTTTAATTGGAATTATTTTTGAATACTTGTTAAATATTATAGACAAAATTTTTTATAGGATTTTTTAGTTTTACCCTAGTCTATTTTGGGCTATGGAGAGCGGTTCTTTTACCATAAAGCTTAAATAAAATGAGGCATAAATAGTATCTTAAATAATTATTTAATAGAAATAAATAATATTTGATGATTTAAAAATGAATTTCGGATTTAAAGGAAGTATGACAGCGTTAATCACACCTTTTGATTCAAATTTTGACATAGATGAAGACTCTCTTAGAAATTTTGTAGATTATCAAATAGAAAAAGGTTCCCATGCTTTAGTTCCATGCGGAACAACTGGTGAATCACCAACGATGTCCCATCCTGAACATTTAAGGGTAATGGAAATAGTTATAGATCAAGCAAATGGAAGAGTTCCTGTTATCGTAGGAGCTGGAAGTAATTCAACGGCAGAAGCAATCTCATTGAGTAAAAACGCTGAAGATATTGGAGCAGACGCTATTTTATCAATTGTACCTTATTATAATAGACCGACCCAAGAAGGACTGATTCAACATTTTGAGATGATTGCAGAAAAAATTGACTTACCAATAATATTATATAACAGTCCTAGTCGAACTGGACGAAATATGGAAACAAAAACTATCATTAAATTAAGTAAAATTGATAATATCATTGGAATTAAAGAAGCAAGCGGTAATGTCGATCAAATCACAAATATAATTTTAGAAACAAGGGATAATCCTAATTTCCAGGTAATTTCTGGTGATGATGATTTAACATTATATGTCTGTGCTCTTGGAGGCATAGGAGTAATAACTGTTGCAGCAAATATCATTCCTGATCGTATGTCTCGATTTTTAAATGCGTGTTTAAAAAATGATTATGGTTTGGCAAATGATCTTCATTTAGAACTCTATCCATTTTTTAAAGCGTTATTTTGTGAAACGAATCCGGGTCCAGTAAAATATATTGCGTCTAAATTGAAAATTGTAGGAACTTCAAATTGGTACATGCGACCACCATTAGTATTTCCTACAGAAAAAAATCAAAAATTAATTAAAAAAGTCATATTGGATTTGAATATTAAATAATAGATGAAAAATAGATATGAGGTCGAATAAATGTTAAAAAAAATAAAAATTTCGATTCTTGGAGCCACGGGAATAGTAGGACAGAATTACATTCAATTGCTACAAAATCATCCATGGTTTGAAATCGTGGATGTTGCTGCCTCTCCCAGGTCAGCAGGAAAAACATATGAAGAAGCGGTAAAAGCAAAATGGCAGATGAGTATTCCTATTCCTGAAAATTTAAAACATTTAATTGTAAGGGACGTTCAAGATTTTAGATCTATTCCTTCTGATATCAGTTTTTTGTTTTCAGCTATAAGCATGGAAACCAAGGATCAAATAAAAGAAGTAGAATTCACATATGCTAAAAGTGGAATTCCTGTTATTAGTAATAATTCTGCGCATCGATGGACTCCTGATGTTCCCATGATAATAGGAGAAATAAATCACGACCATACAAATGTAATTCCTATTCAACAAAAAAATCGAGGATTTACAAGAGGTTTTGTAATAGTTAAACCAAATTGCACTCTTCAGAGTTTCCTTACTGCGATTTATGCTTTAGAAAATGCCGAATATAAAATTGATAAATTAATAATTACTACACTTGGAGCCGTCTCTGGAGCGGGTTATCCTGGAGTGCCATCATTAGATATCATTGATAATATCATTCCATACATTGGAAATGGAGAAGAAGAAAAAACGGAAATGGAACCAATGAAAATTTTAGGTAGTGTAGGAGAAAATGGGATAATAAACAACGATTCTATTGAAATAAGTGCTACAAGTACAAGAGTTCCTGTTGTTGATGGTCATATGGCATGCGTAAATATGAAATTTAAAAACAAAATCCCAAAAATGGAAGAAATAATCGATATCTGGACGGAATTTAAATCGGAACCTCAAAAATTGGACTTACCATTCGCGCCAAAACAACCAATAATTTATTTGGATGATGAAAACAGGCCTCAACCTAAAAAAGATAGGGATAACGATAAAGGTATGGCTTTAACTGTCGGAAGATTAAGAAAAGACAGTGTATTTGATTTCAAATTCGTGTCATTAAGTCATAATACCATAAGAGGTGCAGCAGGAGGTTCAATTTTGACTGCTGAATTATTAAAAGCTAAAGATTTTATAACTTAAATATCTACTTAATTTGATATTACATTATTTTTTTTTATAATTACTGAAATTATTTAATAATGTTAAATATAGAGGTAAAATCATAAAAAAATTTAATTTTCTAAAGAAAACCAATGCTTACAAGTAATGCATTGCATGATTTTGGTAAATTTTTTGGTCTCAGAGTGGTTTGTTGGAAGGAGACGTCTCACCATCTGGCCCCCACACTTATTACAAAATTTTAACTCTACTGAACCAACTATTTTTTTAGGCATTGCCATTTTCTAATCTTAAATTCTTTTTTTAATATCCTAAACCTATTTCTATATAGGTGGTAAAAAACCCCAATCTATCTATATATAATAATAATAAAAACAAGGATTTAAAAATTTATTCAAATACTCATTTAAGTAAAATATCATCTTTGAATGATCCAAATTGGGCTAGACCAAGCCATATTGTTATCAACTAGAAAAATTCTCACATAATAAAAGATGAAATTCTCTTTTTCGGATGAATGTTTCAACGATATTTTGTTAAACGGCTCTCTATCTACATGTTCCAATGCAATTATTTTTGAATTAAGCTCATTTTTAAGGATTACTTCATTATTCCTAATTAATTCAATTTTTTCCGTTAAGATTGGACTTATAATGCTTATTTTCAAAATACGTTTTTTAGCTAGCTTTTCAGCATCATTCAATTTAATTATTTCTCCCATAAAATATTCATCTATGCAAAATCTCAATATTACCCTAGTTCCCGTCGTTCCATAACATTTACGATCATTCAATGCTTCCCAAATTGATTTTTTAGTTAACTCCTTAGCCCATATAGCCATTATTCCTGGAGGATAAAGTCCATTATCGGGATCGATTTGACCAGAAGGATAAAATCCAAAATGATCATCTCCACCTGCTGTAAAACCCAATTTGTATCCTTTTTGTAAAGCATCCCTTACAAAGCTTCCTTTTTTCTCTAGTATTGCCCCTCGTTTTAAAGCATGCTTACCGTATCCATAAAACTTATATCTAGGAGGTAGTGGATTATCTTCATGAGAAGGATATTCTTGATTACCCCATGTGGAATAAATTTCAACGAGTTTTTCAATTGTATTATCAAAATAATCCCAATTTCTATAACCAGGTCTTAAAGCGGAATGATGAGAAATCATCAAAACCTTTCCTTTATAGCGTTTCAAATACTTAATGACTTTTGAAGGAGAATTATATTTATTTATTTCAGATCGAATGATTGGGATATTTTCATCATAATGATAAATACATATATCTCCATAACCAGTATACCATGTTCCATATTCATATCCAAAAAATGAGACAAATTCATTATCTTTATGAAATTTTTTAACAATATTACGAATTTCTTTAAAATCATCATCCGATGTCTCGTATAAGTGATCATGCTCTGTATTGGTTCCAAAATCTAAGCCAGCATCCAAAAGATTATTAAAATATTCAGCAAGATCTCTCATACCATCACTTTTATTTGTATGTCCATGAATATATCCCCAAAATAACATTCTATCTGGTGATTTTTGTTGACATTCTATTGGATTAGAATCGAAAGAGAGATCATTAAATACACCTTTGATAATATAAATTCCTGGAGTTTGGATTAAATTAGTCTTTGTTCTAAACAATCCTTCATGTACTTTATTTAATTCAATTTCCTCAATTTTAATCGATTTGTTATTTTTAAGATTAACACAATAAAGTTGAATTTTTCCTTGAAATTCTTTCACTAAATTTTTATTATAGTCTTCTATTCTCAATAGGATTTTAAAATTTTTTTTGGGTATTACAATTGATGGGCATATAATGTTAATGTGATTGAATTTATCGTTCAAAATATTTAAGATAGGGGGATTTGAGAAATAGATTTTTGTCTGGTTTGGTAATTCAATAAAAATTTCTATTTTTTTATTCATCTCTACCATCGATTGAGTTAAAGTATTAGTAATTGTAAATTTTAATTTTGTATCTTTTGGTAATCCTGAGACTTCAGAGATTAAAAATTTTATCAACAAATCCTTTCCTGTGATAACTAATGGAATCATTTTAATAGAGGGTTCAGTAGTAATATTTGCGAAACCTTTGATACTAGGATCTTCTACTTGTAAGAGATACCAATCATTCTTATTATTTCGTCCACCTCGGAACCGAAAAATTAAAAAAGAATCTTGAGGAATATGAAAATCTATTGAAAAGGAGATTTCAATATTACAGAAAGTCCTTACTTTTACGTTATTAGGTAATAGCTTTAAATTCAATAATTTATATTGTTTCATAATTAAAAATTATTCATCTTTACTACAATAAAAGAGTCTTTGTAAATTAAACAATTAGATCGTCATTCTTTAAAAAATTATTAAAGATAACCTTGACGAATGAGTTTTGAAATAATTTTATATTTTGCTGCTAAAAGCTCATTATTCTCCATTCGATTATTTATATTAAAGTTATATTTTTTTTCAAAATGTTCGAGTTTTTTCAGAAATATATCCCTTTTATCCATGAATAAATGAGAGAGGATGATGTAAAAAAAAATAAATGACATCTCTGTAATATACATGGTTTTAAAACCTAATATTTTTAAATCTTATAGTAATTATTGAAGTAAGATACTATTATTCATCAAAGAAAAGGTTTTTATAATAAAAATCAATTTTTGGGAAATTCCGCTGATAAGTCTAATTCTTGCAATAATCTCGATAATAGTCCCTTTCTGGAGCCGTGTTGATATGGAAACTTTAATATCAGTATGGTCTTGGGGTTTAATTTCAAGTACAGATTATGTTCAGTTTCAACTAGGATATGAGAATAACACCATTTTTTTAACTTCCGGAATCTTTATTACCCTACTTGAAGTAGTATCCATAAATATTCTCTTTATCATTACTTATAGGATTTGGAAAAAAAATATTGACGTTTTCAATGTCAGAATCTTCAGTTTGATTTCTGCGATTATTCTCATTCTCTCGCCCATATTTCATATTATTGGAGCATATAATTCGTATATTGAATGGTCGGAATTATATACACCTACCTTAGGTTTTATTATCCCTTTTATAAGCGCTTTTTTTGCACTCATAACAATAATTTTAGCAAATAAATATGTTAAAGAGTGATTATTTCAATAATTACACTCTAACTCTTATAAAACTTGATAATATCGGCTTTTGTTACTATTCCCGATAATTTTCCTTTATCAATTAAAATTAATGCATCATTATCTAGTAAAAGTGATTTAATTTCTTCTAAATGTGTACTAATTGATATTTCTGGAAAGGGGTCATCTAAATAATTTTCAATTTCTTCATCGAGTATTGATGTTCCCTTTTCTAATAGATTTTGAGTAAGAGATTTTTCTCTTATGCTTCCAATAATGGTATTTTTATCATCTATGATGATGAGTTGAGAGATTGCCATTTCACTCATTAATGAAGCTGCTTTAGAAAGTTTTTCCTTGGAATTAATTTTTATAACATTTTTGGTAGCAAATTCACTTATTTTTTGTTCTGGTTCTTTTGCAAAATAAATAGCCCTTATAATTTTCTCTAGTGTAGACGCTCTTGGATCAATTCCACCTTTTTCAATTCTCGCGATAAGCGACTGACTTACTCCAGCTATTTTAGCTAATTCTGTTTGAGTTAATCCCGCCGCTCTTCTTAAAGTTTTTAGTTTTGAAGAAAGATTTTCTAAAAACTCTAACAATTAATCATCACATATTTCATATTATTACTCTTAATAATAATTTAACCTAACAAAAATATAAAGTTTTATATATTATGAAAAAATCAATATAATTAATAATAAAAATATAATAGAAAAATTACTCTTAGTAATAATATATTAATTTATCAAATATAGTGTATTACTAAAATTATTCATAGGTGGTTACATGACTAAAACCTACGCAGAAATTAATGAAAAAATAAAAAATGGCGATGTTGTAGTTGTAACAGCAGAAGAAATGATCAAAATTGTTGAAGAAAAAGGAACTAAAGTTGCTGCTGATGAAGTTGATGTAGTGACAACTGGTACTTTTGGACCAATGTGTTCAAGTGGTGCTTTTCTTAATTTTGGTCATTCAGATCCACCAATTAAATTCGAACATCTCTGGTTAAATGATGTTCATGCCTATCATGGTAACGCTGCTGTAGATTGTTATATAGGCTGTACAAGAATGGCAGATATTAGACCTTTTGAATATGGAGGAGGACATGTAATTGAAGACTTAGTAGCTGGTAAGCCTATTCGATTGAGAGGTAATTCTTATACGACAGATTGTTATCCTCTATCGGAAGTCAATACGGAATTTACTATTAATGATATAAATCAGGCAATATTGTGTAATCCTAGAAATGCTTATCAAAGATATGTTTGTGCTGTAAATAGTTCAGATAAGACCTTATATACTTATATGGGCAAGTTATTACCAAATTTAGGGAATGCTCATTTTGCGGGAGCAGGTGCTTTAAGCCCATTGAGTAATGATCCTGACTATGAAACTATTGGAATAGGAACAAAAATATTTCTGGGAGGTGGAATAGGGTATATTATAGGGGAAGGAACACAACATAGCCCAAAAAGTAGATTTGGCACCCTATTTGTAAAAGGCGACCTTAAGCAAATGACTCCTGAGTTTCTAAGAGGGGTTACATATGAGAAATATGGGACGAGCATGTTCGTTGGACTTGGGATACCAATTCCTATTTTAAATGAAGGTTTAGCTAAAAAGACAGCTATAAGTGATGAAGATTTATTAACAGATGTTATCGATTATGGAGTTCCAAGACGAGATAGACCTAAATTACGACAAGTTAGCTATAAAGAATTAAAAAGTGGACATGTTGAGGTGAATGGGAAACAAATAAAATGCTCACCTTTATCATCTTTCTATTACGCTAAAAAGATAGCAGAGACTTTAAAAAAATGGTTACAAGAGGGAAAATTCCTTTTAAATCAACCCGCAGAAACATTATCAACAGAAAGAGTTTTTACACCAATGAAAATAACTTCCGAAATCAAATTTGTAAAAGATTTAACTAAAAAGGCGGAGATTTGCTATGAAGATTGTGATATTAAGATTGTAGCTGAAAGAATTATTGAAAAAAATGTAAATCATATTGTAATCACTGATAGAAATAATACATTAAAAGGAATAGTAACAAGTTTCGATATTACTAAAGCAATTGCTAAAGATAAGAAAGAACTAAAAGATATCATCACTAAAAAAACAATAACTACTAATCCTAACGAACCAATAAGTAATGCAGCAAGAAAGATGAAAATTAACAATATTTCAGCCTTACCCGTAATTGATGATCAAAATAAAGTACTTGGAATTATAACATCTGAGGAGTTGATGTAAAAATATGACAATTATAAATGTTACATTGCCAATGAGAATAATTAAAGGGCTAAGTGATTATTCAAAAATTGTAAATGAAGTGTTAAAACAAGAGATAAGTTTCAATATATTAAAATTTTCTACGGACTCAAGTGGTATAAAAGTGCTTTTGGATGTTCCAGAAGATAAGATAAAAGATATAACGGAGTCTTTAAAAAAAAGTGATATCGTTGTTAACAAGAAAGGAAGGGTAGTTGTTGATAAAGAATTATGTATTGATTGTGGTGCTTGTGTATCATTGTGTCCTACAGACGCTTTAAAATTAAATGAAAATTTTGAGCTAGAATTCGCTGATGACCTATGTATAGGATGTAATTTATGTATTAATTCTTGTCCTCGATATGCCATTATAGAGGATTAATCTTTTTTTTCTATTATTATGATTCATGGATAATAATTTTATAAATTTCATCAAAACGAGGTGTTTTTCTCCGTAGCGTGATACATCGTTCTTCCTCACACCCTCTTAGAATTGATATTAATTCATTCAAGTGAATCGAAGGAATTTCCATTTTTTCTCCAAAATATTTCTCAATTTTAGATAAATATTCTGGTTTACTTAAAGTATATAGGCAAGTTGGACAAGGAGTTAAAATAAAATCCGCCTTGACGTTTTCTGCACTTTTTAATTTTTTATAAGTGATTTTTAAAGCATCTTTGGGATGTATGACTAGTTGGCTCGCACCCCATCCACAACAACTTTCTTTTTCTTGGTAATCTACAGGTAGACCCCCAAAAAGAGCAACTAAATCCTCTAATTTATTTTTTTTTTTTACATAATCAATAGGATTTTTCTTATCCCTACTTAAATTTAAATAATGGCAACCATAATGGACAGCAACTTTTAATCCTTTTAAATCATACTTTAGTGTACTTAACACATCATCTTTAATTAGATATAAAAAATCCAAGTCATGGATTAGTCTTAATTTGGGATTCTTCAAAATCTCATATTTTCCAGGATATGATTTTCCCTTAGCTTTCTTTTCAAGATTTTTTAGAATTTCTTCAGTTTTTCGCCTTACATCATCATCTTTTAAGATGTCTCTTCCCCTAAGTAGGGAATTATAACATCCGTTACAAGGAAATAATAATAAGTCTGCTTGTTGATTTATCTCATTTAGATTTCGTTCATTAATAGATGCAAACTGTGCTCTCGTTATCAAATTCCTCTGGAAAAAAGTACCACTGCAACATGATTGGTTATTAGATGTCATAACATTTAATCCAAGAGCATATAATAAATCTTCCATACCCCAACGAACACCAGGGAAAAATCTTTCTAAACATGCCTTAAATAGGCACAATTTTTTATCTTTGAAATATTCTAATGGATTATCTGGATAATTTTCGATTATTTCATCTAAATCCAACGCTAAATTATTAATTTCCATTTTATTAATTTAATCCTTATGAATTTTATTATTTTTTACTCTTCTTAGTGTTCTTCTTATTTGCTTTAATTTTACTGGCTTTAAATACGTATTTAATACGAGCAAAATTACAAATCTCGTTTAATTCATCAATTCTTTCTAATGGCAGTTTTTCTCCTAAAGGTTCTTCTAATACAGTTCCATTTGTTAAAAATCTTTCTGCCATTTCAACATATTTTCTTAAATCATTATATCTCGGACCAAATCCCTTTTTAAATGATTCATTTCTGAGGTTAATAATAAGGAGGGGGATATTTATTCCATCTTTCGGACATATTCTCTTACATCGCTCACATAAGAAACAATACCAAATATCTGCATCTTTTAAAACGCATTTGTCTCCCTTCAAGACTTTTTCTACAATCTTGCGGGGATTAAATTTAGATATTTTAGCTGCAGGGCACTCACCTACGCATTTACCACATGAAATGCATTGTATCAAATTTTTATTTTCATTGACATCGTCTATCAATTCACGATAAAAATTATAATTCCATTCCGAATCGGATTTTGTTTTTTCTACCATATTCTTGGGTTATAGAAATAATTTCAACTTTCTCTATATGTGAATCATACTACATTTAAAAAAAACTATGATGTTTTCTTTAATAAGTATTTTTTAAGATTTTAATTATTAGAATTTATTGTTATTTTTAATACATTTTAATATGTATTTGAGCAATTAAATAGTAATTATCATGAACGATAATGACAATTCAAATTATGAACAGAGTAAAAAGGCCCTCATTAAGGCATTAAATGGTCTTAAGAAACTATTATTAGCTCTTCCAATTTTTACATCTGCAATTATAATTTCAATGATAATAATAATGTTCATGATCTATGGAATTAGTGCCTTACAACTATTCAATGTCCTTTTTCTCGTTCCTTTCGCAGAACTTGCAATATATTCAATTTATTATACTACTAAAAATCAAATCAAACTTATGTGTAAGAAATGTGGAAATGTAAATAAAAAAACAAGTAAATTTTGTGATAATTGTGGAGTTAAACTAAACGATCAAAAATAAAGTTTGTCCAATTTGACTTTTTTTTTAATTTTATTATTGTTATTTAAAGGATTTATAAACTCAATTGATAGAAAAAAAGAAACGCTCCCCGTACTTTCTATTGAAAAAGTATACTTACGCTTAAGGTTAGCATGTAAATCACGTGATTTTACTAAATCTTCTGCTGAAGTTTGAGTAATTCTATTTTTTGGTTTCCATGATAAATTAAAAATAAAATCTTTAAAGGCGAAATTTCCTTCATTTTCAATTTTCACTACTAATTCAATGAAATTATTTATTATTTCAGTTTCAATATTGACTTTAATTTTATAACTAAAAATTAATTCAACTAACGCATCATTAGCTAATTTCTTGAAATTTCGAATTTCTTCATTAATTCTTCTATTTTTACAGAATTTTTTGATTTCTTTTAGTAAATCACTTAATATTTTTGTTTCAACATCTTTAAAGCTTAAAAATTTAAACATTAATACTAAAAAACCATCTTTTTCTGAATCCTTTTCAATTGCTAAGGTTTTATTAAAATGTGCATAATGAAAATGATAATAGTTTGTTTTTTGGAGAGTGTCATTAAAATTATTATTTTTTCCTGAAAATAAATCACATAAATCTATAAATAAATTAGAGAATTCTCTATAACTCAATTTTATTCCATAGCCTCTCAAAATTTTCAAACAACTAAAAATGTTTTTAAATAGAATAGTAATTTCATTTTTAGTATAAGTTTCTTTATTGCTCTTTAATATCTCCAAGACTTTATCAGAAAAATAATAATTATCTCCATTCTGAAAATTTAAAAAACTTCTTGTCGTGTTTTCCATTATATTGATGAGATAATCATTTTTTGTATTGCCAAGATAAAAATTTGTGAATAATATTGCTAAATCATACCAGAAAACAATTTCATTTTCAATATCTTGGAATAACATGATCAAATCTCTCAAATATAAATACATAATTTCTCTTATCACAATGAATTCAAAAATATCTTTACTATAGACTTCTGGGGAGATGATGAGAGCTTTTTCTTTCCTATCAATTGCACATCCCATCATTCGCCCCATTTGCATCTTTAAATCTTCATGAACAATAATATTAGGCAGTTTCACATTCATTCCGAATAAATGATTCATACTCAATAGATGTTTGTTGAATTCTTTCCGAAAATGAACGGTAATATCATTAATTGTGAATTTTTGCTTTTGCTTTGGCAATTTGTATTCTGAGGTCGTTTCTTTTTTAAGTTTTTTCATTAAAATCGGACTTTTATCAATATTTTCTCCACCTAAAAGTTGCCCTTCACGATTAAAAAAATAAATTCGAAGATATTCTTTATAATCTAAAACTACGAGAAAAAAGATTCCTTGAACCTGTTTGATATTTAAATTTGGAAGCATTCCTCTCTTCAGTACACTTTTACTTTTAACTCTTAATAATTGTAGACTTAAAGGCTTTTTTTCATTATATTCTTTCTTGCTAAATTTTACAATATTTTTTAGTACATCTCTATGGCTCATAAGCTGTTTTTATATAAGTCTTCTTATATGATAAATGTTAAAATAAAAGATTTCATTTTTTTTTTTATGTTATTAAAAGGTAAAAATGTTGTCATAACTGGTTCAGGTAGGGGAATTGGAAAGGAAGTCGCAAAAGCATGTGCCAAAGAGGGAGCAAATATTGGTCTAACATCAAGGACTATTGAAGAATTAGAACTTGTAAAACAAGAAATAAATGATTTAGGAACAGATGTAAAAGTAGTAATAAAAACAGCAGATATCACTAATTTCACTGACGTAGAAACAGCATTTAAATTTTTTAACGATGAATTAGGACCTTTAAACGGAGTTATTGCTAATGCGGGTATGTCTCGAATGGGCCCATCTCATGAATTTGATTCAGATAAATTTTCTACAATAATAAGCATAAATATTCTGGGTGTCTTTAATACCTTCAAGGGAGCATATCCTTTTTTAAAAAAGGATGATAAAAAATCAAAAGCAAGATTCATCATTACAGGAAGTGCAATATATCCAAATGTTATGCCTCAATTTGCTGCTTATAGTGCATCTAAATTTGGAGTTGTTGGCTTGCAGAAAGAATTAGCTCTTGAATATAAAAGCGAAAATATTACTTTTAACTCTATGCTTCCGACTATGGTTGATACCAGGATGCTTCGAGGGAGGAAGGCTGGAGATGGCAATAAACCTGATAATGTCATGAATCCTTGGGATTTAAATGATTATTATGTATTTCTTTTAAGTGATGGCGCAAATCGAATCAATAATGAATTAATTACTACTGCAGAGCTACAAGATATAAAGCAAATATTTAAAGAAGTTTCTACTGATAAAAAGCAAAATTGGGAGGATATTAAGGAAATTCTTGAAGAAAAAGCACCTAAAATTGTAGATAAAGTAAAAAAATGGAGTAAATTGATAGAGTTTATTTTAAATAGGTAAATAAGCAGGTCGATTTACTCGGAATCTCTTATAGACATTTTTTTAATTATAAAAACTAAAAATTTCTATTCTACTATACATTATGAGAAATGCTAAATTTAGCAAAAAATCATTGGATTGATAATTTAATGGAGTCTGCCATTTCTTTAGAGGATTGTTGTATTTGTAAAGAATGTTGTAAAAGAATTCCCGTCTGCGTGTGTGATTATCGCGTGATTGAGGCAATTATTTCAGCTATTCTCTCAATTGAAATAATTAAACAATTAAGAGTTTATCAAATCAAGGAAGAAATGCTAAATTACATGGCAGAAATATGGTGGTATTTTCCAAATCAAAATCTTCTAAAACTCATGACTATCGAGGAAGAAAGTTTCTATAATTTTTTAACGATACCACGATTACGAGGAGGATGTCCATTTCTTTCTAAAAATAAGGAAAATGGATGTCGATTTCCCAAAATTAAACCCTATATTTGCGCAATTTATCCTTATTATCTAGAACATGGAGAATTTAAGATTAGTTCAACATGTATATACGCAAAAACTAAAAATATAATTGAAATTGAACCATCTGTAAGACAAATTGCTAAAAATCTTGCATGTGAATGCATAAAAAACCAAAAGAATTATTTTAAAAATCTGAAAAAAATTCAAGAATTATATACTATTCCCCAAATTACATTTCATACATTTTAAACTCCAAACTTAATCCATTATTTTTTTCTTATCTTTTCCCTCCTAGATGTCCCGCTGTTTCAATCTTATTAGAAAAAAAATAAAAAGACTAAAATTTTACATGCTATGTAGATTTAACACATAAAAAGCTTCTAAAGAGAATTTTAATTCTCAGAATTCAAAAAAATAGAATTTATAAATTAAATTTTTCTTACATGAACTTTATCCTTTTATTTTTTTAGCTAGCTTCATGATAACTGGGAGCATTTTAACTAATTCCATTGCTGGTGTCGTTTTAATTAACTTGAAAACACCTGGTTTAGCTATTCTCCACATGTTTGCAGCTATTGTCATTTGTTCTTCATTATCAGCTTCTGATATAGTTATACCCCA